>JBFWQT010000524.1:0-5032 GCA_050249295.1 Planctomycetota bacterium | reverse complement strand
CTACTCTACCGCATCAACCGGTCACGTGCGGTCAAAGTCGGCCGGTGTGCGGTCGATCTCCACGCCCACCGAACGCGCGGCCGGAACGGCGCCGGGCTTCTCGACGCGCACGCGCACACGCTGCACGCGCGACTGCTGGCACACGGCGCGGGCGATGTCGGTCGCCAGTGCCTCCACTGTGTGGCGCCGCGCGGCCGCTACCAGCGCGGTGACCTGCTCGGTGACGGTCAGGTAGTCCACGGTGTCGGCAATGCCGTCGCTCGCCCCGGCGATCGACGCGTCGGTCCACAGTGCGATGTTGATGCACACGTTCTGCGGCCGCGCACGCTCGGGCTCGCCGACGCCGATGATGCACGGCACAACGAGGTCGGAGATGTCGATGCGGTCTGCGAACGGCATGGTGGATGCGCCGGGGATGTGCGGTGTCAGTCGCCGTAGAGGCCGGGGGTGCTGCCGCTGCTGCTGCCGCTGCCGCCACCGCCACCGCCACCGGATGACGTGAAGTAGCCCTTCGCGCCGGGGCCGAAGTCGAACGTGAGCTTGCCGTCGGTGAGTTTGCCGCGGCCGATGTACTCGGAGCCGTTGTCGAAGATGATCATCAGCGAGATCGCGTCGCCCTCGCGCGGGCCATGCTGGCGGCCGGCCACGACGCCGTCGCGCATCAGGTAGCCGTTGAAGTACGTCGGCGAGACGAATGCGTGCAGGTCGAACATGACCTCGCCGTACGGCGAATTCATGTGGCCGCCCCAGACCGCGTACTTGCCGCCGGCCTCGGGCAGCGGCGCGTTGGCGCACGAGGTGAGCACCCCGACAAGAGCAAGAGCCGCGACCGTAAGGGAGCGGATGTGGGGCGGGTGCGGCCGCGATTCAGGGAAGTCTGGCCGATGGACGTCGCGCTGCGGTTCGTGCCGCGCAAGCCTTGCATCCGCTCCCTGACGGTCGCGGCTCGTGTTCGCCTTCTGCGCGGCCGCGTGGTGTTTCATGATTCGCGCCATGGTGCGGTGACGCCGAGCTGCGCGAACTTCTCTTCGGCTTCCGCGCGTTCGCGGTTGCGCAGCAGCTTGCCGGTCTCGCCGGTGTCGAGCCAGCCGGCCTCGCGCGCCAGCTGCATCGCGCGCTCGCGATCGCCGCTCGAGGATGCGTGCAGCACCTCGCGCTCGATGCGCGTCAGCACCACGGCACCGCGGCGATAGTCGAGGAACGCCTGCCACGCGATCGGGCACCAGCGCGCGACAATCTGCTCGCCGATCGCGGTGGCGTAGTCGCGGATCTCCTCTTGCGCGTGCGCATCCATGCGCAGATCGAGGAAGTGAAACAGGTTGTGCAGGTCGACCTTCCAGTACGCCTCGGTGTACGTGCTCAACGGCAGATCCTTGCGGGCCTGCTCGCGCGCGACGCCGGCGTCGATGCGCTGCTGGTAGACGCGCGCGGCCAGGTCCTGCAGGTCGGCCTCGCTCTGCGTGAACGCGCCGCCGGCAGCGGCATCGAGGTAGCCGGCGCTGCCCTGCTTGTTGGTGGCGGCCTGCATGCGCCACTTGTCGGGCGGCGTGCGTTGCGCCGCGTCAATCGCCATCGAATAGCGCGTGCTGTACTCGTTGACGTTGGCCGTGCGGTGGCGGATCCACTGGCGCCAGCAATCCATCGGCACGCGGACGTGCAGCTTGATCTCGCACATCTCGAACGGCGTGGTGTGCCGGTGGCGCATGAGGTAGCGGATCAGCCCGCTGTCGTCGCTGACCTGTTTCGTGCCGGCGCCGTACGAGACGCGCGCGGCCTGCACGATCGCCGCGTCGGTGCCCATGTAATCGACGACGCGCACGAAGCCGTCATCCAGCACGCGGAACGCCTCGCCGAGCACCGCGTCGAGTTCCGGTGCCATCAGGCGTTGCAGTTTCTCGGCTTGCGGGTGGTCGGTCATGCAACGGCGCCTGGCGTGGATGCGTGAGTGGTGGTTACCATCGGACCCGGCCGCCAACAACAACCAGCAGCCACGCATGGCACATCGCACCGGCTTCGCTCTCTGCCGCATCGTGTTCCTGGCCGCGTCGATCGTCGTCAGCGGTTGCGGCAACGGCGCGGGCAACTCGCAGCCGGCCACCGCGCCTGGCAACGACATCACCGGCCGCGCGGACATCGCCGGCGCAATCGACACGTACCTCGCTGCACCCGACGCCGCGGCGCTCGACCGGATGCTGGCGGCGCTGGCCCGCGCGAACACCACCACAGCCGCCGAAGGCCGCGCCGTCGCCCGCCTGCTCGCATCGATCGACGACAACCAGGTCGCCACGATCCGCCCCGAGTTGCTCGGCGAGGTGATCGACCTGGCTGACGTCGAAGGCGAGGCGCTGATCGTTGTGCGCGACACCGCGACCGGCGACCTCATGCGCATCGCGTCGGCACTCTTCGCGCGCATCGCTGCCACCCCGGCAGACGGCGCGAAGGACGCATCGTCGTCGGCCACACCGGCCGATGTGTTGCTAGACACAATCCGTGTGCTGTCGCGGATGCAGACCGAGGCCGGGGTGACGCTGATCGTGCGTGCCGCGAACGCCGGCATCGACCCGGCGTCGTACCGCTGGTACCGGCTGTTCCGCGCGTACGAGCCAGACCGCCAGCTCGGCATACGCCACCCGCTGGCGAGCCAGCTGTGCACGAGCCTCGCCGCGCACCTGCCCGGCGGCGCCGCCGCGATCGCGCTGCTCGATCTGGCGAACACGCTGTGCCGGGCCGGGCAACTGCGCGAGCATCCGTTCGATTCCGACGCGGGTCATGCGGCGCTCGAGAAGCTGCTGACTGACACCACGGCTGACGACGCGAGCTTCGCGCACAGCGCGGCTGGCGCGCTGGCCTTCATCGCGGTCGACGCGCGCAACCGCCTGTACGAGCTGGCGGCGAAGTTCCCCGACCGCGGCGTGCAGGCCGAGGCCGCGTGGGGCATCGCGCGCGCCGGCGATGCGCGCGGCATCAACGCGCTGGCCACGATGGCGACCGACGTGCACCAGAGCTTCACCGCGTGCGAGTACCTGCGCGAGCTCGAGCACGCCGACGCAATCCCCGACGCGGCGCGCGACCCGGCCTTCGCCGCGATGGCCGAGATGAGCGCGTGGCTGCAGTATCCGACCGAGTTCGACCGTGCGCCCGACCGCATCTCGGTGTTCGCCTCGCGCGACCTGTTCTGGCCGCCGGCCAACAACGAACTGCGGCACGTCTATCTGATCCGCTACGACTACGACGCGCATGGCAACGACAAGGCCGAGTCCGGCGTGGGCATGGTCGGTCCGACCACCTTCGCGCTGTTCGGCCAGGCGACGGTGGATCGCACACCCGACGACCTGCTCGCGATGTACTGCAACTGGGAGCTCGGCGCGCGCAACGCACGGCCCGACGCGCCGACGACCGCTCGTGCCAACGACGACGCGGTCGCGAAGGGCCGCAGGCGACTGGCCGAAAAGAACCCGTCGTTCAGGTGATCGACGCTGGCGTATACTGCCGGCAGTCCAACAACACCATCTGATTGCCGCATGTCCGGGGCCGACAGTCTGTCGTCGTGGCGCATCGTGGAAGGGTTCGGCTCGCAACCCGCGGCCGACCCTGCGTCGCCGCACACCTACATCGGCGCGAACATCGGCGAGTGGCGCATCCGCAAGCTGCTCGGCGTGGGCGGCATGGGCGCAGTCTACGAGGCACTGCGCGACGTGCCGGCCGGGGAAGAGCCCGGGCTGCCGGTGGCCGTGAAGGTGCTCTCGCCGCAACTGTCGGCCGAGCCCGAGATCCGCAAGCGGTTCGTGCGCGAGGCGCGCGCGCAGGCCCGGCTCGATCATCCCAACATCATTCCGGTGCTCGACGCCGGCGAACACGACGACACACCGTACCTGGTGATGCCGATGTTCTCCGGCGGCTCGCTGAAAGACCTGCTGCACGAGCGCAAGCGCCTGCCCGAGGACGAGGCGATCGACCTCTGGGTGCCGCTGCTCGAAGCGCTCGACCATGCGCACAGCCGCGGCTACGTGCATCGCGACATCAAGCCGGACAACGTGATGCTCGACAACGCGGGGCAACCCTGGCTCGCCGACTTCGGCCTGGTGGGCAGCCTCGGCGACACCTACGTGTCGACGCGCATCTCCGCGCACGGCGGCCTGCCGAAGGCGGTGTCGGGCGTCGGCGATGGCCAGCTGACCTACGCGGGCGAAGTGCTCGGCACGCCGGCCTACATGTCGCCCGAACAGTGTCAGGGCCGCGTGATCGACCAGCGCAGCGACCTCTACTCGTTCGGCTGCCTGATGTACCACTGCCTGTGCGGCCGGCCGCCGTTCGTCGAGGACAACCCGTGGGCGTACTTCATGCGCCACCTCGATACGGTGCCGCCGTCGCCGCGCGAGGTCGTGCCCGACCTGTCCGACGATGTCGTCGCAATCATCCAGCGACTGCTCGCCAAGTCGCGCGAGGAGCGCTTCCCGACGGCGGCCGAGGTGGCGCGCGTGCTGCGCGATGGCTACCTCGACGACGTCTACCGCATGAACTCGAAGCAGCAGCGCATGGCGGCGCGCGCGATCAGCGGCCGGCATGGCGGCGTTGCACGGGGCATTTCCGATCGGCGTCCGCCGTCGCTGGCCGCGGGTGGCGGGTCGCGCGGTCGTCGTCCGGGTGCCGCTTCGCGCGACCGGTCGATGCCACCGGTGGCCGTGCAGATGGAGCCGCCGCCGCGGCGCGCGCCCGCTCCACCGCCGACGCGCTCGAACCTCGGCGCGCTGGTTGCGCTGGCCGGCGTGCTCGCCATCGGCGCGATCGTCTCGCTGATCGTCGCGGTCACGTCGCAGTCGGGCAACACCAACGCCGCCACCAACACCGCTGCCGGCAACGACACGCGCAAGCCACCGCCGCTTGTCGCCAACACCCTCGCCGAGGTCTGGCCCGAACGCTACACCGCGCTGGTCACCGGACTCGCCGACCCTGCGCTCGGCCAGCGATTCAAGGATCTCGCGCCCGAACGCCAGCAGATCATCGCGGCGCTCTCGCCCGAGTTGCGCGCCAA
>JBFWQT010000523.1:0-5047 GCA_050249295.1 Planctomycetota bacterium | reverse complement strand
CCGCATGGGACCGGGTCGACAGTGTCTCCTGGGCCGTCAGTGTCGTCTGGGCTGGTCCCGGAAGCAGACTCCGGGGGCTTACACCCCGGCTCGCCCGGAACAGCTGTTCGCGGGTTCGACACTCTCCGCACGCTCGCAAACTGGTTACGCGCGGATCTGCTGGGCGAGGTAGTTCTCGACGCCGACCTGCTTGATCAGGTCCTGCTGCGCTTCGATCCAGTCGATGTGCTCTTCCTCGTCGAGCACGAGCTTCTCGAACAGCTCGGCCGTGCCATGGTCCGAGTGGGTGCGGCACAGATCGACCGCGCGGTTGTAGAGCTCGCGCGCCGAGATCTCGGCCGCCAGGTCGCACTCGAGCATCTCGGGCACAGTCTGGCCGACGTTGACCTTGCCGAGCTTCTGCAGGTTGGGCACGCCCTCGAGGAACAGGATCTTGTCGATCAGCGTCTGCGCGTGCTTCATCTCCTCGATCGACTCGGCCATCAGCTTGTCGGCAAGCCGCTGGTAGCCCCAGTTCTGCAGCATCCGGCCGTGGATGAAGTACTGGTTGATCGCGGTCAGCTCATGCGTGAGCGACTCGTTGAGTATCTCGATGACGGGGTCCAGGCCCTTCATGGCGGTCCTTTCGGCAGACGCGGACGGATCGGATGCGGCGACGGCGAGGTACCATCTGCCGGCGCCAGCCGTCAACGAGCGCCGACCGGACCCGAATGCACGTCCGGGCGTCGATGTGCTACACACGCTCAACCGCACCCACGACCACCACCAATGGCCGCGACGCAACCGCTCGACTTCCAGCAGATCATCCTCAAGCTCCAGGAATTCTGGGGCTCGCACGGCTGCGTCATCTGGCAACCCTACGACGTCGAGAAGGGCGCCGGCACCTTCAACCCGGCCACCTTCCTGCGCAGCCTCGGCCCCGAACCCTGGCGCGTCGCCTACGTCGAGCCCTCGCGCCGGCCCACCGACGGCCGCTACGGCGAGAACCCGAACCGGCTCGGCAAGTACTACCAGTTCCAGGTGATCATCAAGCCGGCACCCGAGGACGCGCAGCAGCTCTACGTCGAGAGCCTGCAGCGGCTCGGCATCGACATGGTCAAGCACGACCTGCGCTTTGTCGAGGACGACTGGGAGCAGCCCAGCGTCGGCGCGGCGGGTCTCGGCTGGGAGGTCTGGCTCGATGGCCAGGAGGTCAGCCAGTACACGTACTTCCAGCAGGTCGGCAGCGTGCCGCTCGACCCGATCTGCGTCGAGTACACCTACGGCCTCGAGCGCCTCGCGTCGGTCGCGCAGGGCGTGGAGAGCGTCTACGACATTGTGTGGGTCACGCAGCCCGACGGCCGCAAGGTGACCTACGGCGACGTGCACCACCAGGACGAGGTGCAGTTCTCGCACTTCAACTTCACGTGGGCCGACATCGAGCTGCACCGCAAGTGGTTCGACGAGTACGAACGCCAGGCGCAGGTGCTGCTCGACCAGGGCCTGGTGCTGCCGGCCTACGATTTTGTGATGAAGGCGTCGCACAGCTTCAACGTGCTGAACGCGCGCAACGCGGTGGGCGTGGCCCAGCGCGACGTGTACATCGGTCGTTGCCGAAAGCTGGCGCAGCGCGTGGCCGAGGGCTACGTCGAGAACCGCCGCAAGCTCGGCTTCCCGTTGTTGGCCGACGACGATCCGCGCCGCGTGGCCGCGCTGGCGGCTGTCGAGGCGGGCGAGTAGCACACCCATGACGACGCCTCCTCCCGACCAGACCGAAGCCAGCACCGAACGCCAGGGCGCGGCGCGCCGAACGGTGTGGGCGATGTCGGTCGCCCTGTTCGTGGTCTTCGGCGCGTGCCACGGCCTCGTCGGCGCCATGGGCGGCGGGCTGTCCGGTGCGGTGGCCGGCGTCGTGGTGGGTGGTCTCGGCTGGACCGGGCTGATCACCGGCATCCTGCTCGTCAGCTTGATGCGCGACTCCGCGCGCGATCGGCGCCGCATCCGCACCGCACAGGCCGAACCGGAGAAGTCCATCGCGGCCGCGCAACCCGGCGACGCCGGCTGGTTCGAAGGCAAGCTCGTCGTGCCGCAGCCGCTCTCGCTGCCGGATCGCGCCGACGTAAAGTGCGCCGCGTGGGTCGAACTCGTGGAAGGCAAGTGGGGTCGCGGCTACACGTGGCACCCGATGAGCCAGTCGGCGCACACCTCCGCGTGCTGGCTGGAGGCCGACGAACCCGGCGCGTCCGGCCAGCGCGCGTGGATCGACTTCGAGGCGATCGAGACCGCGACACTGCCGGAGTCGTGGCAGTCGGCCACGTGGGTGGATCCGGATCGCGGCGTGCTCTGTCGTCGCACGTACTGGTGGATGCCGGTCGGCACGCGTGGCGCCGTGCATGGTCAGATCCGCCGGGCCACGTCCACGCCGGAAGGCGCAGCCTCTGCGGGTCGGCCGCGCAAGGGCACTCGCGTGCTTGCCGCCGCGCACGACGGCAGCGCGCCGCGCAAGCGGATCCGGCACTTCCGGCTGAAGCAACCGGCCGATCAACGCCCGGCCGAGGGCGACCTGATGCTCACGAGCGGCCCCGACCACGCGTCCCACCCGATGGAGCTGTGGGCTGGATCTCGCGCCGAGTGGCTTCAGGCGCTGCGCGAGGCGATGGCGCAACGCGGCCGGATCATGCGCTATCTCGCCATCACGGCGGCCGTGTGCCTGAGCGTGGCGGCGGCGTGTGTCGCACTGATCAGCACGACCGGCTTCGGCTCCGGCGGCTTCGGCTCTGGCGGCTGACGATCCCGGCGGATTGAATGCAGGAATCAGGGTCTTCCGAGCGACGTTACATAGTAACGCTCCTCCATCTGCCGGCCGCCTCCACCCGTCCTGCCCATCCTGTCATGAGCAACCCGGTACCGTCCGATCCCGGCTACGCGCCGGGTTCCCACAGCCACGCCAGTGGCACTACGTCCAGCGCCACCAGCGGCCCGATCAAGCCTCCCGCTGCCCAACCGCCGTCGGCTGCCGGTCGCTGGGCGTTCCCCGGCTTCGTGCTCGTCGCGCTGGTTGCCTTCGTCGGGTGGCGCGTCGCCGACATCATGCTCGCGCCGGCCAAACCGCCGCGTGGCGTGGCGCCGATTGCCGTGGAGATCGCGCCGGTCGAGCGCACCACCGTGGTCGACCGCGCCGCCTACACCGCCTCGCTCGAGCCGTTCGCGCGCTTCGTGGTGGCCCCGCGCGTGGGTGGCCGGCTGGAGCGACTGCATGTGCACATCGGCGACGAGGTGACTCACGGCGCGCAGATTGCCGAGATGGATTCGGCCGAGTTCCTGGAGGTAGTGGAGGAGCACAAGGCTGCGCAGAAGGTGGCCACGGCCGAGAAGACCGCGCGCGACGCCGCACTGACGGCCGCGAAGCGCGAACTCGAACGCTTGCAGAAGACCGACCCCGGCATCGTGATCCAGGCCGACATCGACGTGGCGACTGACCGCGTGGCGCTGGCCGAGGCCGCCGTGGGCGTGGCGCAGGCCCAGCTGGAAGAGGCCACGGCGCAGCTCAAGGCGGCGACACTGCAACTCGGCTACGCCACCCTCACTGCCGACTGGAACGACAAGGACGCCACGCGGCTGGTCGGCGAGCGCTACGTCGACGAGGGCGACACGATGGCGGCGCACGACCCGATCGTCTCGCTGATCGACATCTCGTCAGTGATTGCCGTCATTCATGTGCCCGGCCGCGACTACCCGCGCGTGGCCGGCGCGGCCGACCTGACCGCGACCATCACGACCGACGCCTGGCCCGGCGAGGTCTTCCATGGCACCGTGCTGCGCGTGGCGCCGATGCTCGACGAGGCCTCGCGCCAGGCGCGCGTCGAGGTGCTGGTGCCCAACCCCGACCACAAGCTGCGCCCCGGCATGTTCGCGAAGGTGCAGATCCTGCTCGAGACACGGCACAACACGCCGACGGTGCCCGTGGCCGCGCTGGTGCGCCACAACGGCCAGAATGGCGTGTTCGTGGTGCATGGTCGCGGCGGCGACATGACCGCCGCGTTCCTGCCGGTCACGCCCGACATCTTTGACGGCGATCGCGTGAGCATCCTGCCGGAGCCGGACGGTCCGGTCGTGACGCTCGGCCATCACCTGCTGCAGGACGGCGCCGCCGTGAAGCTGCCGCCGGCGAAGAAGGACGACGGCAAGGCCGGCACGAGCGGCAAGAGCGGTGAGGTGTCGTCGGAGGGCCGTCGATGAGCCTCTCCTCGATGTGCGTGAAGCGGCCGATCGGCACGGTGATGGTCACGCTGATCGTGCTGCTGCTCGGCGCCGTGGCATTCCTGCGCGTGCCGGTAGATCTGATGCCAGACGTGACCTGGCCGACGCTGAGCGTCTCCACGGCGTGGGCCGACGCGAGCCCCGAAGAAGTGGAAGAGATGGTCTCGCGCCCGCTCGAGGAAGCGCTCAGCGCGGTGCCCGGCGTGCAGGAGATCACCTCCACCTCGGTTGAGGGCAACAGCAACATCCGCGTGACGTTCGCGTGGGGCACCAACCTGGACGCTGCCGCGGCCGACATGCGCGACCGAATCGACCGCGTGGTGCCCAACCTGCCCGAGGAAGCCGACCGGCCGACGCTGCGCAAGTTCGACCTTGCGAGCTTTCCGATCCTGATTCTCGGCGTCGCGTCGGACCTCGACCCGGTCGCGCTGCGCCGGCTGATCGACAAGGACGTGCGCACGCGCATCGAGCGCATCCCCGGCGTGGCCGCGCTCGACATCCGCGGCGGCCTCGATCGCGAGATTCACGTCAACCTCGACCCCGAGCGCATCCGCGCGCTGGGCCTCTCGGTGGAGGACGTGCAGCGCCGACTGCGCGACGCCAACATCACGCTGCCGGCCGGCACGATCGAACGCGGCAGCCTGGATGTGCTGGTGCGTACGCCCGCGCGCTTCCCCGACCTCGACGCGATCCGCCACACGATCATCGCCGAGCGCGACGGCCAGCCGATCGCGCTCTCGCAGGTCGCACGCGTGGAAGACCGCTGGGAGAAGGAAACACAACGCGTGCGCATGAACGGGCAGCCGGG
>JBFWQT010000522.1:0-5053 GCA_050249295.1 Planctomycetota bacterium | reverse complement strand
CGATATAAGGTCGGCCGGCCGGGTCGTAGCCCAGCTCGTGCAACGGCACGATGTTCGGGTGTTCCAGCTGACCGGTGATCTGCGCTTCCTCGATGAACGCCGCCAGGCTGCTGCCCTCCGGCCGCAACAGCGTCTTGATTGCCACTTCGCGCCGCAGCGCCGTGTCCTCGGCGATGCGCACCACGCCCAGGCCGCCGCGACCGAGCTCATCGCCAAACTGGTACCGCTCGAATCCGCCGACCGTCGGCCCCGTGGTCGCGCTGGCGGAGACGCGCACGTTGGCGCGGTCAGCTGGCCGCGCGCGCACCGGCTTGACCGACCCGGTCTCGGTCAGCGGTCGTGCGCTGCCCGCGTTGCCACCGGTGCCGCGCGAGCCGCGACGTGGCACCGTCTGTTCGTCGTCGCTGCTCGACGGCAACGGCGCGTACCGACCGGATGCCGCGCGGTTGCCGCGACCGCTGGGCGCGCGCTGCGGTCGCGATCCCTGGCGAGGGCGGGTGGGCTGGTCGGGGCCGGGGTCGGCGCTGTCAGGGCGCGGGCGCGGGCGCGGGCGCGGGGTGGCGTCGTCTGGCATGGCAAGACTCGAGTGAGGCATCGAGGTGGGTCGAGCCACCAGCATACGCCGCGCCATCGCTTTGCCGGTGCGATGATCCGCCAGAAGCCGCGCCGCCATTCATCGGCGCGCTGTGCCGCCGAGTGCGAAGCTCCGACCACTCGTTCAGTGGCCTGCTGCCCTGCCGCCTGGATGTGAAGCCGACGCCTCTACCGGGGCGCTTCCAGGCATGTGCAATCTGTGCAGTGAACCACAATCCTACCACAATCCCGTCTCAAAACCCCACTTCAGGGCACCAGTTTCGGACAGGTGGCTGACCCCCGCTGCCCGCCGAGCCCCTTGTTTGCTAGGGGCCTCGTCGGCCATTTGTCTAGAATGTCCCGGGGTCCGTTCCCAAGCTGGTGGTCGAGGGTTCGAATCACTTCACCCACTTCCGCGGCCATCGCTCCCGCGGAGCGGATGGTGTTGCGGGCAAGCGCCATGATCGAACCGCTGGCCGACATCGAGCAGCCGATAGAGTTCCTCGGCGAGAGCGCTACCTTGCGCGAGTACCTGCTGAAGCGCGTACAACTTCGTGCCGCCGAACTGACCCATCGCGGAGACGCTATCCCGGATGCCGCGGCGCTGGCCGAAGCGACGCGACTAAAGGGCAAGGGCGCGAATGCGTTCGGCCTGTGGGGACTCGGCCTGTATCCGGAGCCGTGTGCGGATCGCCATTGCAACGGCTATGACGACGCACCAACGGACGGCGGTCCGGTGCGCGGGGCGGGTCCACGGATCGTGCGCGGCGGCGCGGCGCGGCGCGGCTCGCGCCCTGGCAGCAGGTGGGCGAGTGCTCAACGCGGTGCGCGGCACCGCTGACGACCGGGAGGACGATGAACTGTTCCCGCGCGCAGTGATCGGACTGCGCCTGGTACGCGGCAAGGCATGAAGTTGAAGCCGTGGCCATCGGCACGCGGCACGTCCCACGCGTGGGACGCGGTCCCGGAGGCGGCGTCTCGCGGGTGAGAGACCAACAGGCTGGCGGTCGCAAGGCCGGGCGCAGAGCGGCTGTACGCAGGCATCCGATTGAAGTTCGGGCAACGGCACGTCGCTTGCGTTCCGGTGATTCCAGTTTCGTCAGTCTCGTTGTCGGCCAGGCCCGGACGTCCCGGGTGGCGCGGCAACGGGATGTAACCCGGACACCTGTACCCACCTGGTTCTATGCGTATCTCGACCCGACTGGTCCTCCTGATTGGCGTGCTCTCGGCGTTCGCCGTGGCCGCCACGCTCTACCTCGTGTCGAGCGTGTTCGACGTGCACGGCCAGCACAAGAAGATGTTCGAAACCAGCACGGCTGCCGCTCTGGCCGCCGACCGCGCGGATACCGAACTGAAGACCGAAGTGCAGGAATGGAAGAACACGCTGATCCGCGGCGCCGACCCGGCACAGCGCGCGAAGTACTACGCCGCGATCGGCGAGCAGGCATCGAAGGTCAAGGAGGCGATCGACGAGCTGCGCCGGCTGCTGCCCGATCGCAACGACGAGATCGCGGACAACCTCAAGGAGTTCGACGTCACGCACACCGCGATGACCAACGGCTACCAGGCCGCCTTCCCGCAGTACGAGAAGATACTCGCGTCGGACGGCCACCAAGCGGCGATTGCAGCGGCAGACCTTCAGGTGAAGGGCATCGACCGCCGGCCGTCGGAACTCGCCAAGGAGATCTCCGATTCGCTGCGCGAGCGCGTGCAGAAGCAGTCGACCGCGCTCGGCAACTCGGTGCCGTGGAGCGTCGGCCTGGCGATCAGCGTCCTCGCGCTCGGCCTCGTCGGCGTGTTCGTCGTCGCGACGCTCCTCGGTCGCGGCATCTCGGTGCCGATCCGCCAGCTTGCCGACGTGTCGCGTCGCGTGGCCAGCGGCAAGATTGCGGACGAAGGTGAGGCGAAGGTGGAGGGCAGTGGCGAACTCGGCACGCTGGCCGATTCGTTCCGCGAGGTGGAGGACTACGTGCGCCATACCGCCAACGCGGCGTCGAGCATCAGTCGCGGCGACCTCGGTGTGGAGCTGCGAGTGCGCAGCGAGCACGACGTACTCGGCCTGAGCTTTCGCCGGATGCAGCAGTACATCGCCGGTATCGCAGCCGGCGCGGAGCAGCTGTCGAAGGGCGACCTCACGATGCGCGTCATGCCGCAGTCGGAGGCTGACCAGCTCTCGCACAACGTCAACCATGCCGTGGAAGCCCTGCAGCAGATGATGAAGCAGGTGCAGATCGCCGGCATCACGGTCACGTCGTCGTCGACCGAGATCGCCGCCGGTTCGCGCGAGCAGGAAGCGTCGGTGGCCGAGCTGGCCGCCACGGCCAAGGAGATTGCCGCGACGACGACCGAGATCTCGGCGACGGCCAACGAGTTGATGCAGACGATGGGCGACGTCTCCAACGTCACCTCGAGCACGGCCCGCTCGGCGGCGCAGAGCAAGCTCGGCCTGGAGAGCATGGAGCGGACGATGGGCCAGATGGTCGAGTCGGCCGCGAACATCACCACACGCCTGTCGGTGCTGAGCGAGAAGGCCAGCAACATCTCGTCGGTCGTGACCACGATCATGAAGGTCGCTGACCAGACCAACCTGCTGAGCCTCAACGCCGCGATCGAGGCCGAGAAGGCCGGCGAGTTCGGTCTCGGCTTTGCCGTGGTGGCCAACGAGGTGCGTCGTCTGGCCGATCAGACGGCGATGGCCAGCACCGACATCGAGCAGATGGTGAAGGAGATGCAGTCGGCCGTGTCCGCCGCGGTGATGGGAATGGACGGCTTCGCCGGCGACATCCGCCACGGCTCCAACGATGTGCGCCAGGTGGCCACACAGCTCGGCAGCATCATCGAGGCGGTGCAGGAACTCGTGCCGCGCTTCGAGAACGTGAAGGAAGGCATGGCGGCGCAGGTCAGTGGTGCGGCGCAGATTGCCGAGGGCGTGAACATGGTCGTCGAGTCGTCGGAGCAGTCGTCGGAGGCGCTGCGCCAGAACCGCATCGCGGTCGAACAGCTGAACGAGGCGGCCGAGGAGCTGCAGATGTCGGTCGGCCGGTTCCGCATCTCGGAGAACGGCAGCGACAACTACCGCAACGAGATGGACGCCGCGCGTCGTCGCGCCCACGAAGCGGGCCGCCAGGCGGTTCAGCAGTACAGCACCGCGCCGGCCACGCAGGGTCGCAACGCGGCGCTCGAGAAGATCGCGGCGGCGCGTCAGCAGGCTGCTCGCCCGGTCGCCGCGCAGCACACGCAGCCGACGCATACGCACGTGCCGCAGCCCACGCCGCAGCAACTCGCGGCGCAGCAGGCCCAGGCCCGCGCGCAGCAGGCCGCGCAACAGCAGCAGCAGGCGCACGCGCAGCAGCAGGCCCAGCGCGCGCAGCAGCAGCAGCAGCAGCAGGTTCGCCCGCAGGCGCCGGTCCAGCCGAGCAACGGTCACCCGCCGGTCACGCCGAGTGGTCGTCTGCCGCAGAACCGGCCGGATCAGCTCCCCGGTGATGCGGGCCGCGAGTGAAAGAGGTGATGCACATGCTCGTACTCCTCTTCCACATCGGCCGTGATCGCTACGCGCTGGATACCCGGCACGTGATCGAGATCCTGCCGCTCGCGAGTCTCAAGACGATCCCGCATGCGCCGACGTGGGTCGCCGGCCTGCTGGACTACCGCGGCACCACGGTGCCGATCGTGGACCTCTGCCAGCTCGCCAACCAACGACCGGCCGCGCGCGCGTTCAGCTCGCGCAACCTGATCGTCTCCTACCAGCGCACGGGCGACGCAGACGTTCACAAGCTCGGGCTGACCGTCGAACGGGTGCTCCGCACCCAACGGATGGAACCCGGCGACTTCGACGAAGCGGGCGTGGACATCGAGAACGCCCACTACCTCGGCCGCGTGGCCACGACCGAAGACGGCATTGTGCAGCTCGTTGAGCCGCACGACCTGCTGACTGACGACGTGCACCGGCTGCTCTTCCCGAAGGCGGCGCAACCCGCCTGACGACACGACAAGCAAGCAAGCAAGCAACGCAGTTCCTTCTGTCCTCCACGTTGACCCCCCACGCATCACGCTCATGTCGCTCGACGCAATCGATAGTCTGATCCTGAGCCACTATGGCCTGGCGACCCGCGTGATGGGTCCGAAGGCGCTCGGGCGGGCGGTTAACCGCCGGCTCGACGCCCTCGGACTCGGGGGGGAGGCAGTTGACACCTACACCGAACTGCTGCGCACCAGCGACGACGAACGCCAGGAGCTGCTCGAACTGCTGGTCGTTCCGGAGACGTGGTTTTTCCGCAACGAGAAGGTCTGGCCCTGGCTGGTGCGCTGGGCCACCAACGAATGGCGCCCGAAGCACCCCGGCCAGCAACTGCGCGTGCTCTCGCTGGCCTGCGCCACCGGCGAGGAGCCCTGGTCGATCGCGATGACGCTGCGCGACGGCGGATGGTCGCCGCGCGATTTCAGCATCGAGGCGGTGGACATCAGTTCGCGCGCGCTC
>JBFWQT010000521.1:0-5075 GCA_050249295.1 Planctomycetota bacterium | reverse complement strand
CGGCGAGGTCTACAACCACGACCTGCTGCGAAGCGAACTTGAAGGCCGCTTCGCTTTCTCGTCGCGCACTGACACCGAGGTCGTGCTTGCGGCATGGCTCCAATGGGGGCGGGCGTGTCTTGACCGATTCATCGGCATGTTCGCATTCGCAATCTGGGATGACCGCGAGCGAGTTCTCCACGCGGCGCGGGACCGGTTCGGCGTGAAGCCTTTGTACTACCACTGCGGCACGGCCGCGTCAGGCACCGGTGCCGACAGCGTGTGGTTGGCAAGCCAGGTGGGCGCTCTGCTGGATGCGGGAGTGCCCCGCCGCGCGGACACCACCGCATGGGCCGACTGGCTTGCGCATGGCATCCAGGATGGCTGCTCCGAGTCCACCGGGTCACGGTCCTTTTTCGACAGCGTGCAGGCGCTGCCTGCAGGCTGCGTCCTCGAGTGGCGCGACGGCAGGACGCGCGTCGCTCGGTGGTATGATCTCTCCGCGCGCGTTCAACACACGGACGACAGGCCGGTCGAAGATGTCAGCGACGAACTCCGGGGTCTGCTCCAAACGACCATCGAACTTCGGCTCAAGGCCGACGTGCCGATAGGTGTGAACCTGAGTGGAGGTCTGGATTCGTCACTCCTCTTTGCCGGCGTGCGCCAGGCTCGCGCGGACCAAGCGATGCGTGCCTACACATTCGTGACCGGTAGTCCTGACTACGATGAGTCTGTGTGGGTCGAGCGCACCCTCGCTGGCTCGCCGTTCACGCTGACCGAGTGCCGGTTGGACGCGGACGACGTTCCCCGCATGACCGACGATCTGCATGCTTGGGAGCCCCTGCCATTCGGAGGTGTACCGACACTGGCATACCTCCGGACGTTCGAGCGCGCGCGCGCAGATGGGGTGCCCGTGCTGCTGGATGGGCAGGGGATGGACGAGCAGTGGGCCGGCTACGACTACCTGGTCCGCTCTCTCTCCTTCGAGGGTCCAGTTTCGACTGTCCAAGGAGCGAACCAACCATTGCGACCAAATTGTCTCGATCCGACATTCCGCGCCCAGGCAACAACCGCGATGGAAGCACCTCAGTCCGCAGACCGACTGCGCGGGCTGCAACTGCGCGATATCAGCATCACGAAGTTGCCACGCGCCCTGCGCTACAGTGATCGAGTGTCGATGTTCTCGTCGGTCGAGCTACGCGAGCCATTCCTCGATCACCGGCTAGTTGAACTTGCCCTCGTGCAGCCGGCGGACCGCAAGGTTCGCGACGGAGCAGGCAAGTGGTTGTTGCGACAGCTAGCCGCCGACTGGTTGCAGCCGGAACATGCTCTGGCGCCGAAACGACCGGTGCAGACCCCGCAGCGGGAGTGGCTTCGCGGGCCGCTCCGCGAATGGGCCGGCGCGGCAATCGAGACGGCGCTGCGGGAATGGACCTGGCTGGATGCGGACGCCGCTCGCCGGGAGTGGGCGAGCTACCAGGACGGGCGCGGCGACAACAGTTACTTCGTGTGGCAGTGGGTCAGCCTCGGCCTGTTGACCCCCATGATGCGAGCAGGCGGCGCCGACTCGACGGAACCTCCCGAATAACAGGTCTAATGCCGGCTCGATGCTCGGCGACAAGGTAGAAGTTGCGGTCCAGTGGTTCGTGGCGACGAGGCATGGCACGATTCCTGATCCTGATCCCGGACGGCGTGGGCGTTCGCAACTTTCTGTGTAGCGGCGTTGCGTCGCAACTCGCACAGCGCGGCGAGGTAGAGGTGTGGCACCCCTTCGACGGCGGTTCAACTGTTGCCGAACTCTATTCGGCCGCACGCGGAAGCGTTTCGCAGTGGAGTCCGCTCCCTTCGGCAAGCGAACTGACACTTCCGCGCTTGCTACGGCACGCGAAGGTGCTTGCACATCTGCATCGACATTCGGGCGAGGATTTCAATCAGTTGTCAATTGATCTCATTCATCGCAACCGGCGCGTCGCCGTTCGCGTGTTGAACGCCGTTGCCGAGGCCCTGGCTCGCTGCAATGCCTCGGACGAGGGTGTTGCGACGTTGCATCAATGGCACGAGTGGTCGGTGCGGCGCGGCCCGGAATACAGACAAGCTCGCACGCGTCTCATCGAACGCAGGCCAGACGTGGTGTTCTGCACCCACCAGCGTGCACTTCTTGCTGTCCCTGTGATGGCGGCTGCGCGCGAGCTGGGCATTCCTGCCGCCACCTTCGTTTACTCCTGGGACAACCTCCCCAAAGGGCGGATGGCAGTTCACGCTGACCACGTGCTGGTGTGGAGCGAACACATGGCGGCCGAGATGGCGCGGTATAGCCCAGACCACCCGGCGGGTTGCGTCCACATCACCGGTACGCCTCAGTTCGAGCCGTACTTTGACAGGTCGTTGGCGGAACCGCGTGATCAGTTTCTTTGCCGGCACGGTGTGGATCCGGCCGACTTCGTAGTGTGCTTCTCTGGCGACGATACGCTGACATCTCCCAATGACCCGCTGTATCTCGAGGCACTTGCGATAGCGACCGCGGGCCTCACGGTGTCTGGTCGTCGAGTCAGCATACTGTTCCGCCGTTGCCCTGCCGACGGGACTCAGCGGTTCGCCCGGGTCCTTGCACAACACTCGGGGATTGCGGTGTCAGACCCGTTGTGGAGCAAGAGCTTGGACTGGTCCACGTCGATCCCCACCCGTGCCGACAATGCACTGCTTGCCAACGTGGTTCGACACTCCGATCTGGTGGTGAATCTCGGATCAACGATGGCCGCCGACTTCGCTGTGCTTGGCAAGCCCGCCATCTTCGTGGCGTGGGACGCACTGCCCAACCAGTGGCCATCCACTGCTGAGCTGTACCGGTTGCCCCACTTTCGACTCGTGGACGAGTGTGGGCCTGTGTATCGGGCGACCGGGCCAGAACACCTGCGCGAGTTGGTGGTGCAAGCGCTATCCGAACCAGAGCAACTGGCTTCGGCCAGAGAGACGTTCCTCAGGAAACTGGCCCTGCATCCGATGGAGGATGCCAGCACACGGATCGCCGAGGCGCTGCTGCGAATCGCCGGCCGCGCCGAGCACTTGCACCAATGAGGGCCGAGGCCAACGACAGCTGATGCACATCTGTTTTCTTTGCAACGAGTATCCACCCTCGCCACACGGCGGGATCGGGACGATGGTCCTTGCGCTCGGGCGTGAACTCGTTGCGCGTGGGCATCGCGTCACGGTGCTTGGCGTGTACAACGACTCGTTGGGGTCAGCGGACGACTGTGGCGTGCGGGTTATTCGCCTCCCCGCCACCCGGCTCAAGGGAATGGGGTACCTCATCAACGGCGGAGGAATCCGTCGCGCTGTGCACGCTCTTCACGCTGCGGATCCAATTGATCTGGTCGACGCGCCTGAGAACGGTCTGGCGATGCTCCCACGACAACAACCGTTTGTTCGTTTGATCAGGATGAACGGCGGGCACCGGTTTTTTTCGTCAGAGGCGGGGCGCCGCCCCGCAATGTGGCGAAGCTGGCTGGAATCGCGTTCGTTCGCTCGCGCCGATGCTCTGTGCGCTGTCAGCCGCTACGTCGGCGAGCGAACCAGGCAAGTTCTCAACTTGGGCGGCCGCGAGATCCGTGTGATCTACAACGGCATCGAGACCGAGAAGTTCGCTGGCCCCACAACGGCCGCGCCCAATTCCGGTGAGATTCTGTTCGCTGGCACCGTGTGTGAAAAGAAGGGCATTCGCCAACTTGTTGAGGGAATGCCGGAGATCCTCCAGGCCGTGCCACACGCTCGGCTCGTTGTGGCCGGCCGGGACTGGTCGGATCCGAGTTCCGGCGAGTCATTCACGGGTTTGCTGCGCAGGCAAATGGCGCCAGCAGTGGCGGAGCGGGTTCAGTTCCTGGGTCGGGTTCCTCGGGAGGAGTTGCCGGTGCTGATGGCACGGGCCAGCGTGCTCTGTTTCCCATCGCACATGGAGGCGTTCAGTCTCGGCTGGATCGAGGGACTTGCGTCGGGGAGGCCCGTAGTGGCCAGCTGCACCGGACCGGGACCGGAAGCAATCGAAGACGGCGTGCACGGATTGCTGTGCGATCCGCACAGTCCGTCGAGCATTGCCAGCGCTGTTTCCCGTGTCCTGCTTGATAATGGGCTTGCGGCACGTCTTGGTGCGGCCGGCCGCGAACGTGCGCAACGATTCTCGGTAGGCGCGATGGCGGATGCGAGCATCGCGTACTACGAGGAATGCACGCGCGCCGGACGCCGTGCTCCCAGCGGAGACGATCGGAGCACCGCGTCATAGATCGAGTGGGTCAACTCGACGGCCGCTTCGAGGCTGAAATTACTCGCAACTCGTTGTTGCAACAGCGCGCCAAGGCTCTCTCTCTGTTCGGCACTCTTCAGCAGACCGACTATCTCACGAGCCAGGCCGTCCATGTCACCGGGTGGCACCAACCGGCCTGCGCGTCCATCGTGCATGACGTTCCGCACCTGGCCCACATCTGTGGCCACCACGGGCAACCTGGCTTGGCCGTACTCGAGCAACGCCAGTGGAAGACCCTCCGAGTCCGAGGCAAGCACGCCAACGTCACAAGCGCGCAGCAGGTCCGCAACGTCCGTCCGCAGCCCGAGCCAATGCACTCGATGCTCAATGCCGCGAATTGCAGCCTCGCTCTGCAATCGGCCGATCAGTTGCGCATCGGCGTCGTCGCCGACCATCAACAGATGAGCATCCGGGATTGTTGCCACCACTGACTCGAACGCAGCCAGAAGCCCGCGGTGGTTTTTTTCTGCGCGCAGATTCGCGAGGCAGACTACCCGGCGCCCTGCGATCCCCGGCAACGCGACTTCCTGCGAGGTGCTGGTTGACGGCGGAGGTGCTGGGAAGTTCGGCAGGTACCATGACCAAGGATCTGGCACCCGCAGAACAGTGCGAGCAAACGCTTTCAACTCATGACTCGCACTGACAACTGCGGCAGCGCGGCGACTGAGGAGCCACCACGCGGTCGCCAAGCGTAGGCCAGGCTTCTTGCCGAAGTGATTGTGCCACACCACACGCGGATGCGGAGGCAGAGCTGACGCAAGCACCGCGGTGAGAAGCGACGAACTGTGTGCATGCAGGATCC
>JBFWQT010000520.1:0-5091 GCA_050249295.1 Planctomycetota bacterium | reverse complement strand
GGCCGGCAGCCAGGCGCGTCAGGCGTCCACCAACGTCACCCCCACCCTGCCCGACGCGACGGTCAACGAGGATTACGGGCCGGTCGAGATCGTGGCCAAACTCGGGACGCCGGAGTACCGCAACAAGGCGCTGGTGGCGCTGCCGCCGGGCAACGGACTGACCAAGTCGGGTCAGCTGTATGGCACCCCCACCACCATCGGTGCGTGGCCCGTGCACGTGCAGGTTACGGATGCGCTCGACGCGACGACCGAACGGCAACTCACACTCAACGTGACCGGGCCGGGCTCGCTGGCAGTGGCTGGCACGGGCAGCAACGTCAACATGCCGTCGGCCGGTGAAGCTGATCACCTGCTCGGCGAGTTCACGTTCACCGCCGGCGTGGTCGAGGACGTCACGCTCGAGGCGATGACGCTACGCTGGTCACGACCGGCGGTGGCAACGCGTCGCAGGTCACGGCCGTGCGCGTGATCCTTGATGACCCGGCCGGCGGCGTGCCGGGCTCGCTCGACGGCGGCGACGTGGCGCTGGCCGGGCCGACCTCGGCGTGGACCGGTGGGGCGTCGCCATACACCCAGGCGACCGACCTGGTGCCGGACCTCGTGGTGCCGGCCGGCCAACTGCGTCGACTGTTTGTGGTCGCGGACATGGGCTCGACGCCGGGCGGCGCGACGTTCCGCCTTTCGCTGGAACCCGGCAGCCTGACGATGAGCGCGCCATCGGGCACGCCGTCGTCACCCGGCCTGCCGGCCGCGAGCCTCGTGTCCACGTCGGTGGCGCCGTCGGGCGGGCCGAAGGTCACCGGCTTCGCGCGCTACGCTGACGTCAACCGCAACCGCCAGGTGGACGCGGGCGACACGATCGTCGTCCCGTTCAACGCCACCGTGCAGGTCAACAGCGCCGTCGCGAGTGACTTCGCGCTGCCCGTTGCCGGCGACACATTCGGCAGCGGTGCGAGCGTCGCCGCCGGTCCGGCCAGCAACGAAGTGACGATCACGCTGGGCAGTGGCGCGAGCATCAAGACGCGCCAGCCGTTCGCGGCCGCGAAGGTCACGGCTAACGCCGCGTCCGGCATCGACATGGCGTCGTCGCCCGGCGCGAATCACGTCGAGGCGGTGGGCAGCGGGCTGGATGCCGAGGCGAGCACGCCGATCGACATCATTCCGGTGTTCGTGGACACCACCCAGGGGCTGACGACCGCGCCGACCAACGCGTTCGGCGTGGGCGACTTCGATCGCGACGGCGACCTCGACCTCTACATTGCGACGAACAGCACCGACAAGGTGTGGACCAACGACGGCAGCGGCGTGTTCACCATGAGCGGGCAGAACGTCGAAACGCGCAACACGCGGTCGGTTGCCGTGGGCGACGTTGATCGCAACGGCACGCTCGACGTGGTGTGTGGCAACCACGGCAACGGCGACCGCGTCTGGCTCAACGACGGGTTCGGCGCGTTCACCGTCACCGGCCAGGATCTCGGCACCGCCAACACCACGTCGATCGCGCTGGTCGATCTCGACCACGACGGCGGCCTCGACCTCGTGGAAGGCAACGGCAGCGGGCAGGGCAACCGCATCTACTTCAACCCCGGCACCGGCACCTTCACCGACGCCGGCGTCGCGTACGGCAGCGGCAACACGCAGGCGATCGCGATGGCCGACGTCGATCGCGACGGCGACCTCGACATGATCGAGGGCAACGCCTCGGGCCAGGCGAACCGCATCTGGACCAACACCGGTACGGGTGCCTTCGTGGACAGCGGCCAGGCGCTGGGCAACAGCGACACCCTGAGCCTGGCCGTGGCCGACCTTGATCGCGACGGCGACCTCGACATCGTGGCCGGCAACGCGCAGGCCAGCCGGCTGTGGATCAACGACGGCAACGGCCAGTTCAGCGACAGCGGCCAGACGCTCGGCACGGGCTGGACGGCCGTCGTCGCGGCCGATTACGACGGCGACGGCGACATGGACATCGTGTTCACGCGGGCCGGCGCGGGCAACGGCGTGTGGATCAACAACGGGTCCGGCGTGTTTGCCGACTCGGGCATGAGCCTCGGCAGCAACCAGACGCACGCGCTGGCCGTGGCCGATGTCGATCGCGACGGATCGCTGGACATGATCAGCGGCAACCAGGCGAGCCAGGACAACCGCATCTGGCACAACTCGCTGGCCGGCAGCCGGGGCTCGGTCTCGTTCGTCAACTCGGGCCAGGTGCTCGGCGTCGAGAGCACCTACCGCATGGCCTGCGGCGACATCGACGAGGATGGCGACATCGACCTGGTGTTCGCGAACTACTCGTCGAACAACGTGAAGGTCTACAAGAACGACGGCTCCGGTCAGTTCACGCAGGGCCAGAGCATGACCCTCAACAACTCCGTCAGCGTGTCGCTCGGCGACGCCGACCTCGACTCCGACCTCGATCTGCTGATCATCCTCAACAACGGCACCAACTACCTGATGCTGAACGACGGCACTGGCACGTTCAGCGACTCCGGCCTGAACATGGTCTCGGGCGCGATGCTGGAGGGCGGGATGGACGACCTCGACGGCAATGGCTTCGCCGATCCGCGGATCATGCAGACGTCCTCGAACATCGCGTTCATCCGCTACATGAAGAGTGGCCTGACCTTCACGGCTGACACCTTCAGCGGGTCCGCCCGCCGGTCGGTGGTGGGCGACTTCGACCGCAGCGGCCGGCTGGACATTGCCACCACGATCGCGGTGTACACCTGGAACGGCAGCAACTTCGCTCACGAGCAGAACGTCAGCGGATCGGTCCGGCGCGACATTCTCACGGCCGATGTGGACCGCGACGGCGACCTCGACCTGCTGATCTGCTGTACCAGCTCCACGCCGCCGACCGGCGCGAACTGCAATCTGATGATCAACAATGGCGCCGCGTTCTTCACCAACAGCGGCCAGCCGATCGGCAACTACGAGACGAGCTGCGGCGCCCTGGTGGACATTGATGGCGACGGTGACGCGGACTTCGTGATGGGCAACAACTCGGCGCAGCCCAACCGCATCTGGCTGAACAACGGCTCCGGCGTGTTCACCGACAGCGGCGTGACGATCGGCACCGAGAACACCCAGCATCTGCTGGTGTTCGACGTGGACGGCGACGGCGACCTCGACATCGTCACCGGCAACTACCCGAACGAGGCGAACCGGGTCTGGCTCAACGAATAGAGCCGGCCGTCCGGATCACGCGCGGATTGATCGAGCTACTGCCTTTTCACCGTCACGGCCTGCGCCGCGGTCCCCACTCACGGCCCGACTGATGCCACGGCCGATGGTCGGGCACGGGCATCGGCTACCGGCGGCGCAGCAGTCAGCGGGTGAGGTCAGGGCTGGCGGTACCAGCGGAACTCGCGCTTGAAGCTGACGAGATTGCCGTCCACCACGAACTTGCCGGTTTCGACCACGCCGTTGATGGTGGTGCTGTACGTTCCGTTCACCGAGTCGAATGTGTAGCTGTCGGAGCCATTGGTGAACGTGCCGTCGAGCGTACCGAGGCCGCTGCCATTGGTGAACGTCGGCTGCGTGTTGTCGCTCTGGCCGACTGTGATCTGCGTCGCGTTGATGATCACGATCCGGCGCTCGGTCAGCGGCCGCTCGGCGTACACGACCAGCTCGTCGTCGCCGTTCTGCAACTCGTAGTCGCCGTAGATGCGCTGGTTGACATCGAGCGCGCCGCCGATGTCCACCCAGCGATACGAGCGCTTGCGGCGGTAGATGATGTCCACGCCGTTGTCGCGCTGGAACGTGCGCGTCAGCGTGCCGGCCGGGAAGAACTGCAGGATCTCGAAGAACGTAGAGTGCGTGAAGGTGCTGCTCGACAGCGACGTGCCACTGTAGAGCACCCACGACGAGCTGCTGAGAATCTGCAGCTGCGCGCCGCCGGCCAGCACGCGATAGTGCCAGCGCTCGGCGCCGCTGGTCATCAGTTCGAACTTCGTGTGGTCGTCGTTGGTCCAGACCGTGCCGGTGTCGCTGCGCGTGAGATCAATCGCATTGCCCACCGCCGAGAACGTGCCGCCCTGCTCGATCAGCTCGAACGACTGGCCGGTGTCGAGGTCGTGGCCGTACACGCCGGCCAGCAGCGTGAGACGGTTGGTGCGCGTGCCCGCGCCCAACGGCTCGTCGTATTCGAAGTCGCCCGAAATGCTGCCGTCGGCGCCGGTGGTGCGGTTGTAGGTGTTGCCGTTGTAGACGATGGTGTCGGGCGTGGCGTCGGTGAACTGCAGGCCGCGGTCGATGCGGGTGCGCGTGGCATTGCCCGCGACCGAGTTGTCGAGCGACCACTCGTCGGTGTACGAGTTGTCGCCGGCCGCCTTGTCGCGCCAGTTGCCGACGAGGCGGTTGTCCGGCGGCAGCGGGTCCTCGCTGTCGCCCTCGTCGCACGAGGCCAGCATCAGCAGCGTGAGAGCGGCGATCGAAAGGCCGACCAGCACCGGCGCGAACCGGCGCGGAGCATGGGGCGTTGTCGTTGGGTCAATCACCACAGGCCTGTGCGAGGGGGGTGGTAGCGAGGAGCGGCAGGAGTTGAGCCGCGAGGTGAACCGGAAGTTCAGGCCCCATGGCGGACCGCGCCTCAGAGTAGCCCACCGGCGGGTCGCCGTGCCACACGTGCCGTTATGTCGTGTGCTGCGAGATCAGCTTACCTGGCGCAGTTCGCGTGCCGAGCAATTCGACGCCGCCGCAGCCGAGACGTTGATCGGCTCGGGGCGGTGCTTGTCGATCATGTCCTCGATCATCTGCCGGCAGCAGCCGCAGTTGGTGCCCGCGCCGCACGCGTTGCCGACCTTGTCGGCCGTGTCCGCACCGCTCTGCACAAGCTCGCGCAACTGGCGATCGGTCACGGCATGGCAGAGGCAGACGTACATGGCAGGCTCGGCTCGTGCTGGTCGGCAACCACTGAGGAATCGCGCGGGAATGAGCTTCCGCCGCGCAATTGCGACTGAATTTCAACTTGATCGCGATTGCAAGTCAATCTCAAAACAGGTTTCGGGCAGTCCCCGCTCCCACGAACCTTTGAGCGCGGCGGGGACGGACCGGTTGCGGGCCGCGGCGAGCGCGGTTCAAAGTGGGATC
>JBFWQT010000519.1:0-5098 GCA_050249295.1 Planctomycetota bacterium | reverse complement strand
CAACGACGCATCGACCACGCGAGCGAGCACGCGACAACACCACGCAACGCGCGCAACGCGCGACACCGCCACAGGGCGCGATCGGGAGGATTGCGGAACTGCACGGTTACCCACGGGCAGCAGCCCGTGGGCTTGAATGGAACACCAACCTCCAACGCAACACCCCCGGGACGCAGAGACCTCATCCTTGGTCTCGACACACTCTCTTGTGCCTTCCTCCGTGTACTCCGTGTCCTCCGTGGTCAATCTCTTCTCTCGGGCAAGGGCAAGGGCAAGGGCAAGGGCAAGGGCAAGCGATGCAGGCTGGAAGCCTGCACCACAAGAGAAGCCTGCACCACATTCCGCTCTCAGCTCACGATCGCGCTGAACGCCCGACCGGCCAGCGTACGCGCCATGTCCTTGCGTGACGGCCGTGTCATGCCGGACGCCTCCAGGTCGGCCAGCACGTCGGCGAGTGCCATGCCCAGTCGCGCCAGCCAGCCTTCCACCATGTCGTCGAACTCGATCAGGCACGACAGCTCGGCGTCGTTCGCACGATCCTCATCCCACTCGATGTCCATCCGCAGGTCGAGTTCGCCGGCGTCCATCAGCCGGTCGAGCAACTCGCGGCCGGCCGCCCGCAGGTCGCCGTCCTCGGTGCAGCGGTCGATCAGTCGCTGGAACCCGCGACGGTTGTGCTCGATGCGCGCGCCGGTTTCGTCGTCGTCCTCGTCGTCCACCACCGCCCGGCGTTCCACCACGTCCTGCTTCTTCTTCCCTGCTGCAGCTTCAAGCCCACGGGCCGCTGCCCGCGGGTCGGCACTCGTCTGCACCTGCTCCTCACCCTCACCCTCGCTCGCGCCCTCCACCCACACGGGCTGCGCATCCTTCCCCTTCTTCCGCTTCTTCTTCTTCCAGTCCTTCCCCACGGCGCTCTTCCGCTCGCTCGACGCGCCATCACCATCCGTCGCCTTCGCCACCACCGGCGCGAGCACCGCATCGTGCACCGCCTCGCCGGCCGTGCGCAGGTGCGACTCCAGCGCCTCGGGCACCAGCATCGCACCCGCAGCTGCCAGGCCGGCCACCGCATGCAGCCGACCGGTCATGCGCAGCACATCGGCCACGTGCGCATCATCCAGCTTCTTGAGCATGAACTGCGCCGCGGCCGTCTCGTCCGCAAGGTCCGGTCGCGCATCGTCGCCGCCGGCCTGGTACACGGCATTGCCCGCCAGTTCCATCGCGTCCATCAGTCCGTCCACCACGCCGTCCACCTCGTCGAGGATCAACGGCGCGCGCCGGCGCTGCAACTCCACCTTCGCGATCAGCGCCTTGCGACCGCCGAGGATGTCGTCGCGCGTCAGCTCCGGCTCGGTCACGCTTCGCGCCAGCAGCCGGCGCAGCTTCGCGTTGAGCGACGCGCTCGATCCGCTCATGTGGAAGTAGCGCTGCTCGAGATCGCCGTCGGCCGTGTAGCGATCGATCTGGCCGTTGAGCGTCACGTCGAGCATCAGCTGCATCCGGCCGTAATGGCCGACCGCCTTCTGCGTGCTGCGCACGGCCGCGTCCTCGTCGTCAAACAGCCGGCGCGCAAACGAGTTGGCCGTGGGGTCGGCCGCGAGCCCGATCCAGCCGTGGATGTCGTGCCCGGCCAGGTCGCGCATCACATGCACACTCTGCAGCAGGCCGTCGAACAGCGCCGGCACATCCTGGTAGCGATCGGTCGCGTCGGTCTCGTGCACGGCGCGCGCATCGCGCCACGCGGCGCGGATGCGTTCGCTCTCCACGCTGCGGCCGATCTCGGCGAACTCGGCGCTCATCGCCACGCGCTTGCCAGCCTCGTCGAGCACCTCGACGACCAGCCGCCACTGCTCGCGCCGCATCGTCTCGTCGTAGAGTTTCTCGACCGGCGCGGGGATGTCCTGCCCGCGCGTCTTGCGGAACAGCCGCTGCACGTGGCGCAGCGTGGTCGTGCCCTCGTTCGTCGAGTCGAACGGATCCGCCGTGAGGAACTCCTGCAGCCACGCCGCCGACTCCTCGTCGCCGATCGGCGCGTACTCGCCCTCGGCCGCGCCGGCCACCTTCACGCACGCGCGCTCGATCGGCGGCATGCCCACGCCCGACCCGACAAACGCCTCGGCCGGCTGGATCGCCGCGTTCAGCAGCGCGACCAGCAGGTTGTGGCGGCGGCGCGCAAGGCCGGGCACGGCGCGCTCGACCTCGGCCTCGGTCAGCCGCGGCACGACATGCACCGGCACGCTCATGCTCGTGCGCGTGATCAGATTGAACGGATCGTCAACGAAGTCCACCTCGCGGGTCGCGCCGCCGAGCCGGGCCTCGACCGGGAACCAGCGGTTCGCGTCGCGCACCTGCTCCACCGGAATGAAATCCTCGACGCGCATGTCGAGCAGCCGCTTGCTGCGCCCGATTCGCGCGGCCGCGTCGGCCTTGTCTTTCACGCCGGCCAGCCGCTCGGCGTAGAAGCGCACGATCGTGTGCTCCTCGGGTATCAGGCTGCGGTCGCCGAGCCGCACGGCCACGCGCTTGACCTCGTCGAGCACGTCGGCGTTGTGACGCAAGAAGCCGATATCCACGCCGAGCTTCTCGCGCAGCAGGCCCTCGCGGACGAGCACCTCCACGCCTTCCTCGTTGTTGCGCCGGCACAGATCCACCGTGCGCGCCTCGGAGAGCGTGAGGTCCTGGTAGTAGATCGTCTCCTCGGCCAGCACCTTGCCGGCCTTGCCGTCGTAGCGGCGGCCCTCGTACACGTAGCTGCACATGTGCGCGGCCAGCGCCTCGACCCAGCCCGGCGCGATCGCGGCCACATCGACGGCGAACGTCTTGCTCTCGCCCTTCTCCAGCTGCCGCGCGACGATCACGTCGGGCCGCTGGCTGGTGTCGAACATCACGCTGCCGGGGTGCAGGTAGACGGTCTGCCGGCCGATCGCGGTGTAGTCGTACTTGCCGCCTTTCACGCAGACGTTCTGCACGTGGCCGGCCAGCACGCACCGGTTGATCGCGTCGTAGTCGCTGCGGCTCGAGGTCTTCAGCTGCTCGCCGATCGCCTCCACCAGATCGCGGCGGATCGCGGCGATCTCCTCCAGCACGCGGATGCTCAGCGAGTTGCGCTGGCAGAAGTGCTCGCGCTCGCGCCACGGCCGGCGGCTGTACTCGCGCCAGATGTTGAGCCGCGCGACGAAGTCGGAATTCTGGTCGGCGAACGCGCGCTTGGCCTCGTTGATGCGTTTGCGCGCGCCCTCCAGCGTCGGGCCGTCGGCGCTCGGCGGCGGCATGACAAACGGCTCGCGACCGGCCGCGAGGCAGGCGGTGAGGCTCAGCATTTCCTGCACGCAGCCCAGCGCCTCGGCCTCCAGGAGCATGCGGCCCAGCGACGGCTCGAGCGGCAGTGCGGCCATCCGCATGCCGAGCGGCGTGACGGCCTTCTCCTTTGTGTTCTCCAGCGCGCCGAGTTCCACCAGCTTGCGCTCGGCGTTCTTCAGCTGCAGCGGGTCGGGCCGATCAATGAACGGGAACTCGCGCAGCTTCGTGATGCCGTTGCTGCGCATGTAGAGCACGAGGTGGTCGAGGTCGCTGCGCAGGATCTCGGGGTCGGTGTACTGCTTCGCGTTGTCGTAGAGTTCCTGGCTGTGGAGACGGATGCACACGCCGTCCTGCACGCGGCCTGCACGGCCCATTCGCTGGCGGGCGCTGGCGGCCGAGATGCGCTCGGGGTGCAGGCTGCCGATGCCGGTTTTCGGATTGAAGCGCGCCAGATTGACGAACCCGGTATCCACCACGTAGCGGATACCGGGCACAGTGATCGACGTCTCGGCGATGTTGGTGGCGACGATGACCTTGCGCAGGTGCGTCGGCGAGAACGCGCGGTCGTTGTCGTCGGCGCTCAGCGAGCCGTGCATCGGCAACGGCAGCAGCTGGCTCATCGGACAGCCGACTCGGCGCAGCTCTTTCAGCGTGCTGGCAATCTCTCGCGCGCGCGGCACGAACACCAGGATGTCGCCGGGGCCTTCCTCGCAGATCTGCTTCACGGCCAGCGCGCATTGCCGTGGCAGCTCCTCGAACAGCTCGTCGCTGCGTTCCGGCTCCCAGTCGGTGTAGCGCACCTCGACCGGGAACATCCGTCCGGGCACGTTGATGATCTGGTCGTCCGACAGTTCGAGGAAGCGCGCGAACTTGCCTTCGTCGATGGTGGCCGAGGAGACGAGCAGCTTGAGGTCGTCGCGCTGCTTCATGATCCGCAGGATCAGGCCGAGCAGCAGGTCGATGTTGATGCTGCGTTCGTGCGCCTCGTCGAGGATGATCAGCGAGTAGCGCGAGAGCAGCGGGTCGTCGCGCAGCTCGTTGAGCAGGATGCCGTCGGTGGCAATCTTGCAGACGGTCTGCCGCGAGAGGGCCTTGTCGGTGCGCGTCTGCAGGCCGAACAGCTCGCCGACGCGGGTGCTGCTCATCTGCGCGAGGCGGCGCGCAATCTGTCGCGCGGCCACGCGGCGCGGTTCGGTCTGCACGATCATGCCGGTCTGCCCGAGGCCCGCTTCGAGCGCCATGTACGGCGCGAGCAGCGTCTTGCCGGAGCCGGTCTCGCCGATCAGCAGGCAGACGCGATGTTGTTGCAGCCGGCGGATGATGTCGGTGCGCGCCTCGAACACCGGCAGGTCGGTGACCGCCACGGGGTCGCGTTGCGCGAGGCGGGCGCGTTCGTTCTCGAGTTCCTGTTGTTCCACGCGCTCGGCCGCGAGGAATTCCTTGTAGGTGCCGCAGGCGTTGGCGATCTGCTTTGCGCGTTCGTCGCCGGAGAAGCTGCGCGCGCGGCGGCGTCCGACGCGGCCGGTCTTGCTGCCGCTGCTGCGCGCGCCGGTGGTGTCGCGCGTCGTGCCAGGCGAGCCGGGGACGTCAGTCCCCGGAGGGGAGTTCGTCGCGAGCCGGTCGTCATCACTCGGTGCGTTGACCGGCGACGCGCTGACCAGCTTCGGTGGACGCCGGATGCCGATTCCGGTTGCCGGCGCAGCGGACTCCGGAGCGGGCAAGGGCAAGGGCAAGGGCAAGGGCAAGGGTTCAGACGGCGAAGGCTGTTCCGTCTTCGTCGCCAACGCATCCTGCAGCCAGG
>JBFWQT010000518.1:0-5106 GCA_050249295.1 Planctomycetota bacterium | reverse complement strand
TGCTGGTTGACCCACTCGTTGATCGGCGCGGCCGACTCCAGCGGGCTGACGCGTGCACCATAGGAGTCGTGCAGCGTATCGGCGAACGCGCGCTCGAGTTGCATCTCCGGGTTGGCCCACAGCGAGTTGGAGATGCGCACGGTGGACTTGCTGCGCACCCGCTCCTCGATCGCCTTCTGCATCTGGTTGGAGACGTTCACCGCATCCAGCGGAAGGTCCTTCAGTCGCAACGCGGCGCGCATCTCCTCGGCGGTGGTGCCAGTCGCCCCGTTGAGCAGCATGTGCATCACCATGCCGATCGACAGCGGCGAGATCATCGTGTTGCGGTCGCGATCCTGCTCGCGCAGTCGCACCAGCAGGTCGAGGCCCATCGCGTTGGTGGCGTCCACCACGTCGCCCTTGATCGCGGCGACCTCGGGTGTCACGCCGATGTCGTAGCTCTCGTAGGTGGGCCACTCGGTCGGGTCGTTGGCCATGTCAGGCCCGGTCGGCGGGTCGGTCGGCCGCGGGTCGGTCGGCCGCGGGTCGGTCGGGCCGGGCTGCACGGCCACGGTGTTGCTGCTGTCCGGTGTGCTGCGCGTCGAGGTCGCGATCATCACGATCAGCGCAACGGCCAACAGCAGTACCGCGGCGGTCGCCACGGAATACAACGACCTGCGCGTGCGCGCGTCGTGTCGGGAAATGGTGTTCATCGGTGTGTGCGGGTCGGGGTCTTCGTCGCCGGGCTCGCGCGTGCCGGACAGTCCGGCCCCGTCGCCTCCCAGCAAGCCACGTTGTGCAGCCTGCTCCAGAATGCGACGGCGCTGGTCGGGCGCGGCATCGCCGCCGAGCGCCTCGATCAGGTAGGCCTCGAAGATCCGATCGGATGCGTCGTTGCGTCCGGTGTGGCCGTCGCCGGCCGGTTGGTGCAGATGGTCGGTGCTCATGAGTGGCCCAGCTTTCGCAGAATGCAGTCCTTCACGGATTGCCGGGCGCGTTGCACGAACACGCGGAAGCTGCCGAAGGCCATGCCCAGGCGTTCCGCGATCTGCTCCCCACGGATGCTCTCGAGGTACTGCAGCTTCAGGGCATCCCGCGCGCGCGGCGCGAGCCCGTCCACACACTCATGCATCGCGGCGAGCACGTCGTCGCTCCCGGTGCCGGTGGAGTGCCACTGCTGCCATGCCGCCTCGAGTTCGGCGTCGTTGCCTGCCTCGAGTGGCACCTCGTTGGCCCGCTGACGGCGTTGCCGCCACTTGAGCCAGCGATTGCGTGCCACCTTGCGCAGGAAGCTGGCCGTCTCGCCGTCGCTGCGATGTTCGAAGGCCGACTGCAGGAGTTCGAGGAACGTCTCCTGCGTGAGGTCGTCGGCCGCCGCGGCATCGCACCCCATTGCGCGCAGGTAGCGCCACACGCCCGACTGATGCGTGTCGATCAGCTGGGCGAAGGCGGCCGGCGTGAGTGTGGGTGTGGAGACAGGCATGGCAACAGCAGTGTTCCGGCTTCTGCCTGCCTGACTCCGGTGTTGCGGCCGGATGTAACAGCGATCTCGTTTTTCCAGAGCCGTGCGACCGCGGGCCGTCAGTCAGTCGGCCGGGTGCAGGCCGCCGGGGCCGGACGTGACCGCCGGTGCGCCGGGCGGAGGCGGCGTCGGAGTGGGAGCCGGCGGGGCGGCGGGGCGCGGCACCGGCGTCGTCTCGACCTTCGCGCCATCCATGCGGCGGGTGCCGCCCGACAGCGAACCGCTGCGCCGCGAGTCGCTGCCCACATCTTGCGGGCGCGCTGCCGGCTGGAAGCGGCCGAGGAAATCGTTGAGCACGATCTGCTGGATGCGCTGCTTGCGCCCCTTCGGCACCGGCAGCCGCAGCAACAGATTGATCCGCCCCGGCTCGGGCAGTTCGAGACTCACGCGCGGCTCGGCCGACGGCGTGTAGTGCGCCGCGTCCATCTCCAGCCGCTCGAGGTGGTCGGTGGCCTTCTGCAGGTAGCCGGCGCATGCCGCGCGGGCCGCCTGCAGCAGCACGTCGCGGGCGGTGCGCCAGTCGTCGTCGAGGTGCAGCGGAATCGTGATGATGTGGATCAGGTAGTCGCCGAGCGCGGTCTCGTTGGCGACGCCGCCGCTGAGCAACTCGCTGTTGGGCACGACCAGCATGCGGCCGGTGTACTGGTGCGAATGCTCGCCGGGGCCGATCTCGAGCAGGCGCGTGGTCAGCACGCTCTTGTCGATCACGTCGCCGCGCTTGTCCTTGATCTGGATGCGATCGCCGACCGAGTACATTTGCGCGCGCACGAACGCGCCGCTGATGCACATGATGACTTCCTTGGTGGCCAGTACCAGCGCGGCCGCGACGGCGAACAGCGAGATCGCCATCGACTGCAGCTCGCTGCCCCAGATCAGGATCAGGCCGAGCATCAGCGCCAGCAGCGTGGCGTTGCGCGTATTGACCACCAGCCGCCGGCGCACCTCGCCGGGCAGTTCGTCGTGGCGCAGGAAGCGGTGGATCAGCCAGTAGCGCAGCACCAGCAGCAGCACGACGAGCACCCCGCTCATCGTCAGTTCGCGCGCCTTGAGCGGGATGATGTCGATCCAGCTGACACCGGCTGGCGGCGTCGTGGCTTCGGCAATCAGCGCGAACAGGTGGACAGTCATCAACGGCGGCCTGCGCGTCGGCGATCAGAGGCGCGGATTCTACCTGCCGGTTGCGCGCTGCGCGATGCCGCCCATTGCGGGCGGGTCTCACGAGTTCTCCTTCGCTCCGGCACTGCCTGTTATAAATTGTGCCGGCTTTTATAATCGGTCACTCCATCGTGTACGCGGCACAGTCGCCGCCCGTCGTCTCCGACGTTCATCCGCCCGCGTTCCGTCCGAGGATCCGCAGATGGCAGAAACCCCGTCCGTTGCGCCGCACGTCACGCCCGAAGGCGACACGCCGCGCGCGCCGCACACGAGCTACACCAAGGGCGCGATCCTGCTCAGCGCGCTGACCGGCGTCGTGGCTGGCCTCGCCCTGACCCAGATTGCGCCCCACATCCAGAAGGGCCTGCCGTCCGGCGTCGCCATCACCGCCTACCTCGCCCACGGCGCGATCATCCTCGCGACGATCATCGCGGTCGCCAAGGGTGCCGAGTGGCTCGTCGAGTCGGCCGTACGCATCGCCAACAAGTTCGGTATCTCCGAAGTCGTCATCGGCCTGACGATCGTGGCCTTCGGCACCAGCGCGCCGGAGTTCGCCGTCAGCGTGTCCGCCGCGATGATGCCCAACGGCGGATCGGTCAGCATCGGCAACGTCGTCGGCTCGAACATCTTCAACCTCGGCTTCATCCTCGGCGGCGTGGCCCTGCTCACGCCCGTGATGGTGGCGCGCCGGGTGGTCAAGCGCGACGGCCTGTTCCTGATCGGCTCGACGCTCCTGCTGTTCTTCTTCATGCTCGACTACGAGCTGTCGTGGATCGAGGGCACGATCATGTTCGCCGGCCTGATCGTCTACATGACCGTGCTGCTGCTCGGCCGCAAACCCGAGGTGGTGCACACCACCAAGGTGCCGCCGCCTGACCAGCCCGGCACCGGCCACCAGCTGGTGACGCGAATGGTATTCCCGACGCCCCGCCCGGGTGGCGAGAAGGAGCCGGCCGAGGACTTCGAGATCGAGGACATTCCGAAGGACAAGGCCACGATCGTCGACCTGCCGATCTTCCTGATCGGCCTTGGCGTGACGGTGCTCGGCTGCGAGATGCTGGTGCACAGCGCGCTGTGGTACGCGTGGGCGTTCCAGATTCCGGCGTGGGCCGTGGCCGTGACGATCGTCGCGGCTGGCACCAGCGCACCCGAAATGGCAGTCAGCCTGGTGGCCGCGCTGAAGGGCCACCACGAGATGGCGGCGGGCAACCTGATCGGGTCCGACCTCTTCAACATCATGGGCGTGCTCGGCCTGTCGGCGATTCTCAGCGCGGCCATCAACCAACGTGCGCTGTCGATCGACCCGGCCGACAAGCCGCCCACGGCCGCCACCGAGCAAAGCCCCGGCGCGAAGGGCCCGGACGGCGAAGACCAGTCGCAGCAGATCGACGGCGAGAAAGCCTCGATGGTCACGCCGAAGGACCAGGCCGACGGGTCGTCCGGCTTCCAGCTGGTGCCCGCGCAGTGGAGCCTGATCTCGCTGATCGGCATGGTGTTGATCACCGTGTTCTTCCTCTGGACCGGCTACCGCGTGAGCCGGATCGAAGGCGCGATCCTGCTGGGCATCGCGATCTTCCGCATGCTGCTCGACCTGCGGATCGTCCACTTCTGGTAGCAGCCCGCAACCGGCACCTGACCAGACACGCCAGACACAGCCGACCGCGCACTCTTGCTCACGAGGGTGCGCGGTCGGTTCACTTCGCGGGCTGTGATCGTGATCGGTCAGTCGCGTTTGGTGACCACCACGCGCATCCGGTTCTCGTCCCACTTCGCATCCGCCAGCAGGCGCGTGCCGCCGCGGTACGGCGCCTTCACCACCACCAGCACATCGGCCAACGGGTAACGCTGCTTCAGCTGGTAGTACCAGCCCGACATCGTCACCTGCTGCTCGCGCTCGACCACCGTGCCCTGGCGCGGCATGCCGCCGACCACCGGGCGCAGATGCTTGTTCCAGCGCTCCTCATCCACCTCGACCGTGAACGTCGCGCTCGTCACGCGCGTCAGGCGGTACTGCGTGATCGCGTCTTCGGTCTCCCAGGTGCGCGCCGACACCGGCTGCGGATCGATGCTCAGCTTCGCGGTCTTGAACGTCAGCCGATGCACCTCGTCGGGACTGCGGGCCCATTCGAGCAGCCGGTACGCCGTGTTGTGCGACTCGACGTTGGCACCGAGACGCTCGCCGGGAAGCGGCACCGGCTTGCCAGCACCGCCCGGATCGTTGGCCGCGGCGCGCGCCGCCTCGGCCGCATCGCGACGGATCTTGTTCTCGCGCTCCAGCAGCTCGGCCATCGCGCGGATGTGGGCGTTGCCCGGCGCGAGCTTCTTCGCAAGGTCGAACTCCGCGTCGGCCGCGTCGAACTCGCCGGCCGCGGTCTGCAGCATGCCGTTGACGAGCCGCACGTCGGGGTTGGTGGGGTACAGGCCGCGCACCATGCGCGCCCGGCGCCGCG
>JBFWQT010000517.1:0-5141 GCA_050249295.1 Planctomycetota bacterium | reverse complement strand
TCCGATCTAGAAGGTGGTGCCAGCGACGGTCGGGCTGACGACGCCCGTGAGCGTGAACTTGACCGGATTCGTGGCCACGACCTCCGCCTTGCAGGCCGCGATCAGGGGCAGCAACCCACACAGGCCACACAGCAGGGCACGGAGGGCCAGAACGTTCAACTGCACACGGGGCCTCTGGAAAGTCATCTCTTCGTCCCGGATCATGATGTCAAACAATGTCCAACAACGGCGACGCAGGCCGATGCGCGACAGAACGGACACGCAGTAGACTGGATATGATCCTACGCGCTGATGGGCCGCGATCCACCCTTGTCGTCGGATGCAATCGCCGCTGCCGGCTCACTCCGGGTAGAGCTCGATCGCGAAGACGCGCTGGTTCGCGCCGACAAACACGCGCTGCCCCAGCGGGTCGGCCAGCAGGCGCATCGGCGCCGACGGGGCAAACGTGCCGGCCGGCCGGAGCGGTTCGCATGCGTCCTTGCCGGTGTGGCCGTCGAGCACGCAAACGCGGCCGTCAGTCAGCGCAACGAACACGAACTCGCCCTGCGGCGTGATGATCGCGTCGGTCACCCCGGCATCCATGTCGCGCAACCACACGCGGCTGACGCTGCCCCAGTTGTCGTCATCGAGCGAACTCCACAGCGCCACGCCGGTGCACGGCGGAGCGGGCGGATCGTCGCGCAGGTCGTCCGGGTCGGGCGTGCCGGTGCCGACCAGCATGTGCCGCGGGCCGGCGCGCTCATCGAGCGACAGAAGGTGTCGACTGTCGACCGTGGCGCCGAACACGCGCACCGGCGTCTCGAGCGAAATTGTGCGCCGCCCGGCCACGTAGCTCTCGGTGCGCGGCTCGAGCGCATCGCCGCCGGCAATCGAGACCAGCCCGAGCGGCGCGACGTCGGGCCCGCTGGTGCGGTAGAACGCCAGCCGCTGCGTGCGGCCGCGACGGAAGATCACGGCCAGCGTCCGGCCGTCGGGCATCGCCAGCACGTCGTGCACCTCGTCGTCGGGCATCCCCGGGAACTTCAGCCCGGTCACGCGCGGCGCCGTGTCGGGCTTGCTGGAGAACACCGCCGCGTGGCCGCTCGCCACCACGATGGCCATCAAGGCCGAGGCATGCGGCAGCGGACAGCCGCGCGTGATCGCCGGCAGCACGCTCTCGTCGGCGCCCACATAGTCGGAGCCGAGCGGGTTGCCGGTCGCGCGGTACGTGTAGCGGTAAACCGAATCGCCGGCCATCACGACGACGCTGCCGGGCCGTCGCGACACAAATGCCGCGAGCGGCTGTGCGTCGCCGGGCGGCGCGGGGAGGTCGCCCATCTCGCGCTTCGCCTGCGCGTCGATCCAGGCCACGCCGTGGGTGCCGGTGACAATCAGGTGCGTCGAGTCGGAGTTGATCGCCATGCCGACGACGGTGCCGGGCGCGGCGTAGCTGCGCTCGATGCGCGGCGCGAAGTGCGCGGCCGGGGGCGGGTCGTACTCGGGCCACCACACGGCGATCGGCGGGACCGCGGGATACACCGGCTGGTTCGGTGCGGGGCCGCCGGTCAGCCAGCCGATGGGGTTCTGCAGCGGCGCCTCGCCCTCCTTCCAGATGCTGTCACGCACCTCGGGCACCTGCGTGACCACGGCGATGCCGATCGCGATCACGACGAGCAGCATCCACACCGGCGTGCCGCGCCGGCGCTTGCGACGCGGCTTCGTGGTGGTGGTCGCGCGTGTCGCGGTGAGCAGCACCGGCGCCGGCGGCGTTGCGGCTGGCGGCGTCATCGTCGCGCGACCGGCGCTGGCGACGGTGTGCATCACCGGATCGTCCTCGTCGATCGTCACAGCGAGGCCGTCGTCGGAGCCCATCGAGATGGCCGTGAGCTGCGCGTTGGACGCACCACCCAGCCGCGACGCGGCACGCAGCCCGGCGCGCGGCACCATCTGCTGCAGCGCCATCGCCACCGTGTGCATCGACTCGGGCCGCTGTTCGGGCAGCTTCGCGGCCATCGAGCGCACGAACTCCGCCAGCACGATCGACACGTCCGGATTCAGGTCGCGCGGCGACGGCAGCGGCGTGTTGGCGTGATGCCAGAACAGGTCGGTCAGCTTGTCGCCGCGGAACGGCAGCTGGCCGGTGAGCAACTGGTACGCCGTGATGCCCAGCGAGTAGATGTCGGTGCGCGCGCCGGCGGTCTGCCCGTTGATCTGTTCGGGCGCCACGTAGCCCGGCGTGCCCATGAACGCGCCGGCCCGCGAGATCGTCGCGCCACCCTCGCTCGGCTTGGCGAGGCCGAAGTCGGCCACCTTGACGACGCCGTCGCGCGTGAGCAGCAGGTTGTCGGGCTTCACGTCGCGGTGCGTCACGCCCTGCCCGTGCGCCGCGGCGAGACCCCATGCGGCCTGCACCAGCACGTCGGCCGCTTCCTCGAGCGGCATGCGCCCCTGCCGGCGCCGCAGACGATCGGCGACACTCTCGCCCTCGACCCACTGCAGGATCAGGTACGGCCGCGAGTCGATCTCGCCGAGGCGGTAGACCTGCACGATGTTGGGATGCTCGAGCCGGGCGAGGACGCGCGCTTCCTGCTCGAAGCGAGCGATCTGCGCGCGGTTCTCCATCAGCTCGCCGCCGAGAATCTTGATCGCGACCGGACGTTGCAGGCGGATGTCTTCGGCGCGGTAGACCACACCCATGCCACCCTTGCCGACGCGCCGCTCGATGCGGCAGCCGTCGATCTCGGTGCCCGCGGTCAGGTTGTCGAGCGATTGCCCGAGCGGCGCGGCCATTGCCACCAGGGCCTGCGACGAACTGGCACCGGCGTTCGGCGACACCAGTTGTGGCTGCGGCAACGGCGGTGGCGGTGGTGGCGGCGGCGGTGGCGGCCCGGCCGAGAGTTCCACCGCCACGTCGGTGAGTTCGACTTCCTCGGCTGCGCACGCCTTGCAGATCACGCGGTTGTGGATCACGGCGAGGTCGCGACCGGCGCCGATCCAGCCGCACGCCTTGCAGCGGTAGGTGCTCTGCGCGAGTTGCCGCCGGATGCGTGTTGCCTGCTTCGCGTCGAGCGTCTGCTCGCGCTGCGCGATGTCCTCGGCGACGATCGTGGGATCGTTGCGCCCGGCATCGCGGCAGGTGTCGATCAGCTTCTGCTCGTCATCGGCCGGCACAAAGCCGTTGGCCACCGCGATGCGAGCGACGATCTCCGCGCGATCCATGAGCCGGGTGGTGCCGCTGGTTGTGCTTGCGTGGGCGCGCTGCGATCGATCCAGCATACCAGCCGCGAGGGCCTAGGGCGACGCGCGCCGGGCCGTGGGAGCGCCGGAGTCGGTGGTTGCATCGGATGGATGTTCCGAGGCGAGGGCGCGATGAAGTCCCCGCGTCGGATCGAATCGGCAAGCGCCGCGATCGACAGGTAGCGGGGAACTCTGCCGATGAGGCGACCTCATTGACCGACTTCCCCGCTCCCTGTCGGTCGCGGCTCTCTACGGGCTCGCACTCGCGCACAGCGGTGCCCTGACCTTCGCGTCCGTTGGTGTTACAATCCGGCCTCTTCAACCGGACCGCCATCACAAGCCGCCGCATCCCACCCGCTCCACGATGAAAATCCACGAGTACCAGGCCAAGACACTGTTCGACCGCTTTGCCGTGCCGATCCCGGACGGGCAGATGGCGGACTCGATCGACAAGGCCGTGGCCGTGTACCGCGAACTCGGCAGCGAAATCTGCGTCGTGAAATGCCAGATCCATGCCGGCGGCCGCGGCAAGGGCAAGCTGTTCCGGGCCGAGGGCTTCGACCCGAAGTGGATCACCATCGACGACAAGGGCGTGCCGCACCTCAAGCCCGGCGCGCCGGCGTCGATGAAGCCGTCGCTCGATCACGGCGTGGTGCTGGTCAAGAGCTCGACCGAGGTCTCGGCCGCCGTCGTCAACATGCTGGGCCACATCCTGGTGACCAAGCAGACCGGCCCCGAGGGCAAGCACGTCAATCGCGTGCTGATCGAGACCGGCTGCAAGATCGCGCGCGAACTCTACGTCGCGATCACCGTCGACCGTGCGAAGGATCGCGTCTGCCTGATGGTCTCGGCCGAAGGCGGCATGGACATCGAGGTGGTCGCGCACGAGCGGCCCGACGCGATCCTCAAGGAGTGGTACCTGCCCGACGTCGGCCTGTGGGGCTGGCAGGCGCGCGAGATGGCCTTCCGCCTCGGCCTCAAGGACAAGCGCGAGGTCGCCGGTATGACCAAACTGCTGCTCGCCACCACGCGCCTGTTCGGCGAGACCGACGCCTCGCTGATCGAGATCAACCCGTGCGTGGTCACCGACGACCACGAGGTGATCGCGCTCGACGCCAAGATCACGTTCGACGACAACGCGCACTTCCGCCACAAGGACATGGCCGAGCTGCGCGACCTCAGCGAGGAACTGCCGGCCGAGACGCGCGCGCACGACGCCGACCTCAGCTACATCAAGCTCGACGGCGACATCGGCTGCCTCGTCAACGGTGCCGGCCTCGCGATGAGCACGATGGACATCATCAAGCTGCACGGCGGCGAGACGCACGGCCCGGCCAACTTCCTGGACGTGGGCGGCGGTGCCGACGCCGAGAAGGTGCAGACCGCGTTCGAGATCATCCTCGCCGACCCGAACGTGAAGGCGATTCTCGTCAACATCTTCGGCGGCATCATGCGCTGCGACACCATCGCCGAGGGCGTGGTGGCGGCGTCGAAGGCGGTCGGCCTGAAGGTGCCGCTGGTCGTGCGCCTGGAAGGCAACATGCGCGACGAGGGCAAGGCAATCCTCAATGGCAGCGGCCTGAACATCATCGCGGCCGACGACATGACCGACGCGGCGAAGAAGGTCGTCGCCGCTGTCGCCTGACAACAGACGGGTTTCCCGACTCATCGCTGCGCGCGCCCGGCCACCCCGCCGGGCGCGCGCGGTTCTGCTTGACCCCGGCGACGCAGCGGCCGCAGAATCTGCTCACCGTTTGCTCATCGTTCCCTCGCCGAACCGGACCACGCCGCGTGGCATTCGTCATCAACTACTGCGAGGAGTGTGGCGCCCGCATTGATGAGCCCGGCCAGACGCTGTGCAAGAAGCACCGCCCGGCTGGCGCACCCGCGCAACCGATGTCGCCCCGGCCCACACGTGCCACCGT
>JBFWQT010000516.1:0-5152 GCA_050249295.1 Planctomycetota bacterium | reverse complement strand
TGCTCGGTGACGCGCGGCGCGAATCGCGCGGCGTTGGCGCCCAGCGCGTACCACCACGGATCGGCGTCGCCCGCCGCAAACCACGCGGCCGCGGCCTCGGCATGACGCTGCGCCTGCATCAGCACGGACGCGCGCCCCGCCATGCGCGCCGACTTCTCGTACTCGGCCGCCGCCAGTTGCCGGCGGGCGTCGTCACGCGCCGCCTGCGCGGCCTCCTGGTCGTTGAGCGCGCGCGCCGCGCGGCGCTCCAGCGCATCCGCCCGGCTGCGTTCCCGTGCCGCTGCCGCCACCGCGCTCGAGCGCTCGTCGAGCAGCGAATTCCAGACGAACCCGCCGACCAGCATCAGCGCAATCGCCAGGAACATCATCACGCCGACCGCCGCGCTGTGCCGGCGCGCCCAGTGCATCAGCACCTGCAGCGCGGTGTAGTCCACCGTTTCCACGCGCTTGCCGTCGAGCCACGCCTGGATGTCGCGCTGCAACGACGGCACGTTGGCGTAGCGATGCTCCGGCTCCTTCGACATCGCGCGCAGCACAATCGACTCGAGTTCGTGCGGGATGAACCGCTTCGGCGCGCGCTGCGACGGCGGCACCGGCTCCTTCTCCAGCACGTCCTTGAGAATCACGAAGATCGACTCGGCCTCGAACGGCGCGTGCAACGTGAGAATCTCGTAGAGCACCGCGCCGAGCGAATAGATGTCGGTGCGCTCGTCCAGCCGGTGCACCTCGCCGCGCGCCTGCTCGGGCGGCATGTAGCTCGGCGTGCCGGTGATGTCGCCGAGCTGCGATTGCAACGCGCTGTCCTCGCTGCGATCCGACACCACGCGCGTGCGCCGCTCGACCGGTTCGGCGCCGTACTTCATCCCGCGGCTGCCCGCACCGGCGCGGCGCGACGAGCGCGACCCGGGCGCCCCCGGCGGCGGCGCGAGCTGATCGGTCTGCTTGCGCTTCAGCACCTTGGCGACGCCCCAGTCCATCACCAGCGCTTCGCCGTACTCGCCGACGAGAATGTTCTCGGGCTTGAGGTCGCGGTGGATCACGCCGCGCGAATGCGCGAACGCGATCGCGTCGCACACGCGCATGAACAGATCGACCAGCCGGTTGAGCGTGTAGTCCTTGTACGGCGGCGCGCCGCGCTCGTCGCGACGGGCAATCTGCTGCAGGATCGCGCTCAGCGATTCGCCGCGCACGAGCTTCATCGTGAAGAACAGCCGGCCGAAGCGATCGAGCCCGACGTCGTGCACCGGCACGATGTTGGGGTGTTCGAGCTGCCCGGTGATCTGCACCTCTTCGAGGAAGCGGTGCATCTTGTCGCGGTCGTGGCCGTCCTCGAGGATCTTCATCGCCACGTCGCGGCGCGTGTCACGGTCGCGCGCGCGCACAATTGCGCCCATGCCGCCGCGCGCAATCTCGTCGAGGCGCACGTACTTCGCGCGGTTGTCGGCCAGGCGCGCCGGGTCGTCGAGCAGGCTGCCCGGCGTGGTCAGCCCGGCATCCTGCAGCCGGCGCAGCGCGGCTTCGTCCGCCGCCAGGTCGGCCGCGTCGCGCAGGTCAATGCCGCCGGCCGAGAAGCCCAGGGCGCCGGTGACCGAGAAGCGGTCCTCGCCGACGCGACCGGTGAGCTCGCCGACCGGCTGGTCGTCGGGCGTGGCAAAGCCGCGCGGTCGGCCGCCGCCGGCATCACCACCCAGGTGCGGCGGCAACGCGGGCACTTCCTGCACCTGCAGCGTGTGCTTCGGTGCGCGCTGCTGGCGCGGCTGCACCGGCTGCCGCGCGGATTTCTTCTTCTTTTTCTTCTCCGGCACGCGCGGCGTGAGGTCGCGCTGTTGCACGACCTTCGGACCACCCACCGGCGGAGCGGGCGCCGACACTGGCGACTCGCCGGGTGACGACTGGCGGTCGCGCAGGCGCGCACGGATCGACGGCAGGTCGCCGGGCAACGGTGCAACGGCGGGACCACTCGGCGGCGGCACCTGCACCGCAGACGCCGGCAACTTCTGCGGCGGCGCGGCCGGCGCCGGGGGCGGCAACTGCGAGCGCATCACCTGGCTGGTACGCGGCCGCGCAAGTTGCCCCGGCACCGGCAGACGCACGCCCGACGCAGACGACGACGATGCGCCCGGCAGCCGCTCGCTGATGTCCTTCGCGATGCCGTCCGGCGAGAACGTCGGCAGGATCACCGATTCGGTTTCCTCGCCGTAGAGTCGTTCGAGATACGGGCCGAGGTCTTCCCACGTGAGGTAGCCGAGTTCGACGAGCATCCGCGCTAGGTTCGTGTCGGTGCCGTGCGCGATCGCCGTGGCGACCCGCGATTCGGCCTCGTCGAGCTGCCAGCTCTTGATCACGGCCGACTCGGTGAGCAGCAGGCCGAGCGCGCGGTCGCGCGTGGCGGTGAAGAGCATCGCCGGGATGCGCATCTGGCTCGACGACTCGGTGGTCGGCAGGCGCGACGTCGGCGGCTTGCCCTTGCCCGGCTCGACGGCCGGTGCCGCGCCCTCGCCCTCGGCCGCGCGGATCACGCTGAATGCGAACTCGGCGCTCGCGCTCGGCTGCGTCTCCTCGTCGGCATCGTCCTCGCTCATGTCGTCGCCGACGATCGGATGCGCGTCGCCGGGTGGGAACGAGGCCGGGCGTTGCACCAGCTGCGGCGTGTCCGACGGATCATCGAGCAGGCCTTCGAGGCGCAGCGCACCGAAGCTCGGCGAGCCGGTCGGCGCGGTGGCGGGCGCCGGTGCTGCCGGTGAAGTCGGTGCTGTCGGCACAGCGGGGTCAGCGGGCAGAGCATCCGCAACCGGTGGCGGCTCGGGCTGCGGTGTCCATGCGTTGATGCGCGGCCTGGCCGGGTCGGGGTCGGGCGCGGGCTTCGTCGCTTGCGGCGGCGGCGCGGGCTTCACGCGCTCCGGCAACGGCAACGGTGCGAGCAGCGAGCGCGGCGGTGCGCCGGTCTGGCCCGAGTCGCGGTAGATCTTCAGCCGCACCGCGCGTTCGTGCGCCGGCGTGATCCGGCCTTCATTCACCAGCCAGCGCAGCACGTCGGTGAGCGTGCCGGCGCGACGCGCATGCAGCACCGCGCGGAACGCATCGCGCAGCACCTCGGCGGGCACCAGCCGGGCGAAGTGCAGGATGCGCGCCTGCTCCTTCAGCGTCTCCAGTTCGTTGTCGGCCAGCGCGACCACAGCCGTGTGCGGCCCCATGCCCGCCGTGGTCGGGCGGCGCCGGCTGCTCGCACCACCGACCCGCTGGCGCCGGCTGCTCGGCGCGCTGCGTCGCTTCGACGAGCTGCCACCCGCCGCCTTGCGCTTCGACGAACTGCCGCCCGCACGCGCCGGCGATGTCCGCGCCGAGGACTTGCCCGGCGGGCCGTCCGACACGTTGAACTTCTTCGTGATGACCTTCTTCTTCTTCTCGGTCTCGAGTTGCGCGCGCAGGTGCGCCGCGTCGTCCTCGCCGAGCTCGCCGTGCAGCACCAGGTCGGAGAGCAGGTCGGCATCCAGGCCGCGCTGGTTCATCAGGCCGACGCGCCGCAACGCCGCACGGACACGCTCGACCGGGACGAGGCCCGATTCGCGTACCAGACGTGCATATTCGCGATCGCGATCCATGGCGGGATGATTCCGGGTGCGGCGCCGGGAACGTCGTCGGCGCGTCGCACGTCAAGCCTGTCGTGCCCGGTTGTGGCCGGTCGTCTGCCGCGGGGCTGCGAGGTCGGGATGGTGGTGGGCAGCGGGCGGGTGGGCGCTCAGCGCTGCAGGATCTTGCGCAACTCCTGGTCTTGCGCGTACGCGGCCGCACGCTTCGGCGTGGCAGCCACGAGCCTGTCCACGAGATGATCGACGGTCATGCCTTCGCCCTGCGCGGCGTACGTCAACATCAGGCGATGCCGCAGCACGGGGCGGGCCACGGCGTCCACGTCGCTCGTCTCGGGCGACGGCCGGCCACGCAGCACGGCTCGCGCCTTGGCACCCATGATCAGGTACTGCCCGGCGCGCGGCCCGGCGCCCCAGCTCAGCGCATGCCTCGCGAAGTCCGGCACGTCCTCATCCTTGATGCGCGTCTGGCGCACCAGCGTCAGCGCGTGGTGGATCACGTGGTCGGACACCGGCACCTGACGCACGAGGTCGCGCAGCGCCAGCACCTCGAAGCCGCTGAGCACCTGCTGCACCTTCGGCTTCGCGCCGATCGTCGTCTGGCGGATCACCTGGAACTCGTCGGCATACCCGGGGTAGCCGACGAAAATCTTGAACATGAAGCGGTCCTGCTGCGCCTCGGGCAGCGGGTAGGTGCCTTCCTGCTCGATCGGGTTCTGCGTGGCGAGCACGAAGAACGGCGACGGCAGCGCGTGCTCCTCGCCGGCGACACTCACCTGCCGCTCCTGCATCGCCTCGAGCAGCGCGGCCTGCGTCTTGGGCGGCGTGCGGTTGATCTCGTCGGCGAGCACCATGTTGGCGAAGATCGGGCCGCGCACGAAGCGCAACTCGCGCTCGCCGGTGCTCTTGTTCTCCTGCAGCACTTCGGTGCCGGTGATGTCGGCCGGCATCAGGTCGGGCGTGAACTGGATGCGCGAGAACTCGAGGCCCATGCAGTCGGCCAGCGTGCGCACGAGCAGCGTCTTGGCGAGGCCCGGCACGCCTTCGAGGATCGCGTGGGCCTCGCAGAGCAGGCAGATCAGCAGTTGCTCGATGACCTCCTGCTGGCCGACGATGACCTTGTGCAGCTCGGTCTGCAGTTGCTGGACCTTCTTGCCGAGGTCATCGAGCGCTGCCGTGTCCGATGCGCCGCCGGCAGGGGTGCTGTTGCCGTTTCCGCTCATTCCGCCCTCGACTCGGGTTGTGTGCGACAGACCCAGAGTATAGCGGTGCGTCAGTGCGGGGCAATTGCGCACCCTGTGCCGCAGCCGTTGGTTACGGCGCGCGCGGCGGATAATGAGTGCAGGAGTCGCAAGAGAACGTGAGTGCCAGGCCTGGACGGTCGAGCGGCATCTTCATTCATTCAAGCCCACGGGCTGCGCCCGTGGGTAAGTACAGCGAATCACAAGTCGTCGTCCCATCGAGAAGCCCTTCGGGCGAGCCGGGGGAGTGATCCCATTTTGGCGCAAAGCAAGAGCCGCGAGCGCAAGCGAGCGGGCCGCCAGGGCCCCCGGGCAACCGATCAA
>JBFWQT010000515.1:0-5156 GCA_050249295.1 Planctomycetota bacterium | reverse complement strand
GATGGCACAGCTCGGCGGCCTGGCGCTGGTGGACAACGACAAGCCCGGCCGCTTCTCGTTCCTCACCAGCCTCGAGAAGGTGCGCTTCCGCCGCACGGTCACACCCGGCGACCAGTTGCTGCTCGAGGTCGACGTCGTGCGGCTGCGCACGCACACCGGCGAGGTCTCGGCGAAGGCCTCGGTGAATGGCAAGATCGCCTGCGAAGCGCAGATCCGCTACATGATCGTCGGCGGCTGACGGCCGCCGCGCGAACGGATGCCTCCATGACCGAACTGCACGCTGTCGATCTTGTCCGCCGCGCACTCGGCTACCAGCGCGACAACCTGCTGGTTTTCATCGGCGTGCTCGACGACGAGTGCCTCGATTCGAAGCCGTTCGACGGCGCGCTGTCGATCCACGAGACGCTGCTGCACCTGGCGCGCTGCTACGAGTTCTATACGACCAGCGCGATGAAGGGCACGATGGACCCGGCGCCCTACAAGCCTCCGGCCTACCACTCGACCAGCGAACTCAACACGCTCATCAAGCGCGTCTGCGAGGCGGCATCGGGTCGCATGGCCGCGTGGAACGGCGAGTTCCTGGCCGGAACGGTAACGTACGAAGGCCGCGCCGTGGCGCGCGGCGATCTGCTGGCCGAGATGGTCGTGCATGCGCAGCATCACATCGGCCAGTTGCAGCTCACGCTGCGCCTGATCGGCCGCGAGCCGGCGCCGATCCGGTTCCTGGTCTGACCGGCCACGACGACCGACGGAGCAGATGCGCGATGAAGTTCACCTTCACCATTCCGGTCGGCGCGGGCAGCAACGCGGACGCGACCGAGCAACTGAAGACGCTCGGCGCGACGATCGAGACCACCCTGAAAGAAGCCTGGCCCGACCATGCGCTCGATCGCTCCGGCGCGATGAACAGCGGCAACTGGAACGGCAGCGTCAACATCGCGCAGGGTTGGCGGCACGGCGTCGGCGTCAGCATTGCCTCGCACAAGCCGAAGGACGACGCGGCCACCACACGCGACGTGACGGTCAACGTCACGGCCTTCAGCAAGGCCGAGCAGGCGCTCTACGGCATTCCCGGCCTCGCGTTGTTCGTGCTGGCGCTCGTGCTCGGCGCCACCGGGGTGATCCCGCTGATCATCCCCGGGAACATGATTTCCGCGCTCGTGTATGGCGTGATCGGCGCCGCACTCGGCTACGCGGTGGGTCGGCCACTGCGTCCGCTGTTGATCGGTGAGCTGGTGAAGGAGAACGCGGCGTTCGGTGACGAGGTGGCCGCAAAGGTGAAGAGCGTGCTGCCCGACTGAGTGCCTTGCGTGGTGTAGCGCCACAGCAAGCACGCGGGCCGGACGCGATTGCTCACGCCGGCCCGCATTGGTGTTCGTCACGGTTGTTGATCAATACTCATCAACGGTCGCGCTCGCGATCGCGCCGGTCGGGCGGTGGCCAGCCGGGCGGAGGACCATTCGGCCCACCGGGCGGCGGAGGACCGCCGGGACCGCCGGGACCGCCCGGGCCCATGCCCGGACCGCCCGGACCGCCAGGGCCGCCGCCGGGCGGACCGTGCCGGAAACTCTGATCCGGCGTCCCACGGAAGCTGCGCGCGATGAACGGGTACGACTCGGTCAGGTAGTAGTGGTAGATGCCGTCCGGGTACTCGGGCGTGACACCCACGCGACCGTTGCACTCATCCAGGTCGCCGCTGTCCTTCACGTACTCGAAGTCGGCGGTGAAGGTGCCGTCGTAGTCGCCGCCGGGGCCGCCGTCGCGCTTGCCCTTCTTCAGGCGCCAGCTGCTCTTCATCTTGCGCAGCTCGCTGTCCTTGTCCTTCGCGTCGGTGTGGCCCCACTGCGAATACACCGGGAAACCGTCGGCGGCCCAGCCGACCAGCACCATCTTGTTCTCGCCGCCGCGCGCGGCGATCAGGCCGGTGGGCAGGCCGTGGTAGTGGTACGTGCCGTCGGGCTGCACATGCGCGTGATGCGCGTCGAGGCCGAGGTCGGTCTTGCCGGTCATCGCGTCGTAGTTCCACTCGCGCTGGCCATGCCAGAACTCGCCGGTGCCGGGATCAAACGGCACGCCGTTGAGCGCGACGCCGAACAGCCAGCCGCGCCCGTCGGTGACCTTCTCGGCCACGGCCGGCTTCGCGGCCACGCGGTACTTGTGCTGCTGCGGGCTGATGCGGTTCGGGTTGCCGCGATTGGGGAACTGCCCCGGCGTGTGATCGGGAATGCCGTTGGAGGTGATGATCCGCCAGTCGCCCTCGACCTTGATCGTCACCTCGTTCTTCGGCGCCGGGTTGTCCTGGTAGACGACCGTGCCGTCGTGCGAGTGCGTGTGCGCCGCATCGAACAGGCCGTGCTCGTGCGTGTGCATGGGCTCGTGATCATGGTCGTGGTCATGGTCGGCAACGGCGTCGTGATCGGCCGGGGCGCTGTTCGCGCAGGCCACCAACGAACCGGCCAGCGCGGCATTGGCCAGCAGCGTCAGCGAGAATCTTGCAGCGTGGGATCGGAACATGAGCAGTGGGCTCCGGGGTGACGCGATGTGATCTTGGACGTTCATCCGGCGAGGTCCGGTTTTCGCGCAAGAAAACCGGCAATTGTTGACGCGGCCTGCCGAAGGGCCCGACCAGCGCCCCGGCATAGTAAGTTGGGCGCAATCCGGAGGTCTGCGCGCCCGCCGCCACACCACTCACGATGACCGACCTCGCGCTGCTCGAACTGGAACGCCGCCACGCACCCCGGCTGCTCGACGACTCGCTGCGGCTCGGCGAGCGGCATGCGCCAGCCTTCGAGACCGAGCTGCGCTGCATCGGCGTGGAGCCCGACGCGGTGCCCGATGCCGTGGCGGCGACGCGCGCGCTGGCGATCCGTCTCGACCAGGTGCCGGCCACGATTGCGACGCGACTGGCGCTGCGCGAGCCGGGGTTGTTGCCGGAGGGGCACAGCGTGCGCGCATGGACCGCGCCGACCGGCGACGACCTGCACACCCTGGTGCTGGCCGGCAACGAGCCCGACCTGCGGCACCTGGCCGACCTGCTGCCCGCAGCCGACAGCGCGGCCGACGGCGTCGCGCGGATGATCGCGCTGATGCTCTCACGTCGCGCCGCGCACACCTTCACGCTGACCTGCCCCGGCGGCCAACAGTTGATTGCCGACGAGTGCCGGCCTCTGATCATGGGCGTCGTCAACGTCACGCCCGACTCGTTCTCCGACGGTGGGCAGTTCCTCGATGAAGACGCGGCCGTCGCGCACGGCATGCAGCTGGTGGAGGAAGGCGCCGATCTGCTCGACATCGGTGGCGAGTCCACGCGCCCCGGCGCGGCCGAGGTCAGCGCGGAAGACGAATGCGCGCGCGTGCTCCCGGTGATCCAGCGGCTCGCGTCCGACAGCGGCGTGCCGATCTCGATCGACTCGACGAAGAGCGAAGTGGTACGCGCCGCGCTCGATGCCGGCGCGACGATCATCAACGATGTCAGCGGGTTTGCGCCGGACCGGTCAGACCGGCCCGGTGGTGGGCTGGCGGCGCTCGCGGCGGCGTTCGGTACGCCGTGCATCCTGATGCACATGCAGGGCACGCCGCGCACGATGCAGAGCGATCCGCAGTACCAGGATCTGATGGCCGAGCTGTGCGCGTTCTTCCGCGAGCGCACTGCCGGGCTCGTGCGCATGGGCGTGCCGCGCGAGCAGATCGTGCTCGACCCCGGCTTCGGGTTCGGCAAGGCGCAGGCGCACAACCTGGAGATGCTGCGCCGGTTCCGCGAGTTTGCGTCGCTGGGGCAGCCGCTGATGGCGGGGATGTCGCGGAAGTCGATGCTCGGCCGGATCGGCGGCGGCGACGTGACCGACAGGGTGCCGGAGAGCCTGGCAGTGCACCTGATTGCGAGCCTGGCCGGCGCGCAACTGTTGCGCGTGCACGACGTGCGCGAGATGCGGAAGGTAGTGGCGGTGCGCAACGCGCTGGCCGGGTAACTATTGCTGGCCGTTGGACGAGCTCACGCGCGATTCGCCGTTCTCGTCGTCGGTTGCGAGGAAGCTCACGCGCACGCCCATTTCGGGCACGATGCGCGAATCCTTGATGCGGAATCCGATCCGCACCTTCACCGTCGCCTTGCTGCGATCGGCCGTCGGGATGATCGCGATCACCTCGGCCGGGATGCGCCAGTCGGGATACGCGTTGAGCACCGCCTCGACGGGCATTCGCGGGCGCACACGGCCGATGTACGACTCGTTGACGTCGACCTCGACCTCGAGCGAATCCATGTCCACGATCGTGCCAATGCCGGTGCGCGTGAAGCCGCCACCGCCGGAAAGCGGCGAGACGATCTCGCCCGGCTGCGCGGCCTTGGCGGTGATCACGCCGGCGAACGGCGCGCGAACCTCCGTGTCGTTGACTGCGTTGACCGCAATCTCGAGTTGCACCTCGGCGACGTGCACGTTGCGCTGCGCCGTGAGCAACTGGGCGCGCAGGTTGTCGCGAGTGGCCACGGCAATGTCGAGCTCGGACGGCGTGATCAGGCCCTGCGCGTGCAGCGACGTGAGCCGCGTGGCGCTGGATTCGGCCTGCGCGAGTTGCGCCTTGATGCCGTCGACGGTGCTGTTGGACGAGGCCAGCTGCGCGGCAGCCAGGTCGCGCTGCGTCTCGGCGTCGACGCGATCGAGGCGCGCGAGAACCTCGTTCTCCTTGACCACCTGGCCTTCCTCGATCAGCACCTCTTTCACCTTTCCGGTCACCTTGGACGACACGGTGGCCTTGCGGCGCGCGACGACGTAGCCGGTGGCATCGAGCACCGACGTACCGGCCGGCGCGCTGAACGCGGAGTCGCCGCCGCCCGCTACCGACGGGCGCGTCTGCGGTGCCTTGTTGTTGCCCGCGGCCGCCACGTTGACGGCGTCGGCGCCGTTGCGCGCCTGCTGCTCCTGCCAGCGCAGGGTCCACGCCCACGCAGCCAGGCCGATGCCGGCGAAACCGAACAGCACGCCGAACCACATGGCCACTCGACCACCGGCGCGCGGCGCCTCGCGGTCAATGCGCAGCTCGCGCAGCATGTCGGCGCGCGAGCCGGGTGCACCGGGGGCGGCACCGGGGGTGGTGGGAGGCTGATTCACAGTCGGTCGGGTCCGTCGGGTGGCTGCCGCGCGCGGCATCTCGTCGGTTTG
>JBFWQT010000514.1:0-5156 GCA_050249295.1 Planctomycetota bacterium | reverse complement strand
TTGCCGTTGTTTGCGCAGAACCCCGGCACCGTCACCGCCCCGGCCAGCACGGTGCGCGAGTACTACAACCCCGACGGCGTCGGCATCAGCCCGCCGCTCACGTTCACCGTCAGCCGCTGACGAACGACGCAGCGTGGTGTGGTGGATCTGGCTTGCGGGTGCATGGCACGATCCGTAGGCTGGCTCTGGAAGCCGCCTCTGTGGCGTCTCGCCGGCCTGCGCCCCCCGACGACATGGATCGCTCCCTTCTGATCGACCGCTACCGCGCGGTCCGCCGGCTGACCGCATTGCTCTGCGAGCCGCTCGAGATCGAGGACCACGCTGTCCAGACGATGGACGACGTGAGCCCGCCGAAGTGGCATCTCGGACACACCACCTGGTTCTACGAGACGTTCCTGCTCGCGCCCGGCGAGTTCGGCGAGTTCGGCGAGGTCGCCGGCCGCCACGCGTACCAGCCGTTCCACCCGGCGTTCAGCTTCTTCTTCAACAGCTACTACGACACGGTCGGCGAGCGCGTCGATCGGCCGCGCCGCGGCACGATCTCGCGACCGTCCACCAGCGCGGTGATGGAGTACCGCGCGGCGATCGACCAGCGGATGGAACAACACATCGCTGCCGCGGGTGAGTTGCCGGAGAGTGCGCGCCGCGAGTTCGATGCGCGACTCGAGATCGGCCTGAATCACGAGCAGCAACACCAGGAGCTGCTGGTCACCGACATCAAGCACATCCTGCTGAGCAACCCGCTGCAGCCCGCCTGGCTGCCGCCTCCGCCGATGCCGCCCGACGAGGCGCCGACGCCCGCGGCGATGCGCTTCCTGCCGATCGCCGGTGGCGAGTGCGAGGTCGGTGCGGCCGCCGGCAGCGGGTTCGCCTACGACAACGAGTCGCCGAGGCATCGGCAGATCGTGCCGGATTTCGGCATCGGCGATCGTCTCGTGACGGTCGGCGAGTACGCGCAGTTCATGCGCGACGGCGGCTACGAACAGCCGACGCTGTGGCTCTCCGACGGCTGGGCGTGGCGGCAGCAGCAACGCGTGGTCGCGCCGATGTACTGGCAGCGCCAGGACCGGCACGACGCGCAGAGCCCGTGGCAGGTCGCGACGTTGCATGGCGTGCGCGACCTGATTGATCACGAGCCGGTGTGCCATGTGAGCTACTACGAGGCGTGGGCCTACGCGCGCTGGGCCGGCAAGCGACTGCCCACCGAAGCCGAGTGGGAACACGCCGCGGCCGTGCACAAACTCGACGCGCGCCAGGGTCGGTTGCTCGACCCGGAGGAGGGCGGTCGCTCGGCGCCGGTGCATCCGCAGCCTGCGCCAGCCCCGGCCGGGCCGTTGCAGCAGATGTTCGGCGACGCCTGGGAGTGGACCGGCAGCGCCTACCTGGCGTACCCGGGGTACCGCCCGCCGCCGGGCGCGTTGGGCGAATACAACGGGAAGTTCATGGCCAACCAGATGGTTCTGAGAGGTGGGTCGTGCGCCACCCCGCGCGGGCATGTGCGCGCGAGCTACCGCAACTTCTTCCACTGTGACAAGCGCTGGCAGTTCACGGGCATCCGCCTCGCCACCGACTGACCACTCCTTCCCTCCGGCCGCCATGACTGCCGCGTACCGCATCCTGGAATCGTCCGACCTGCGCAGCGTGTCGACCGGCGCGCAGTCGGACTTCGCGCGCGACGTGCTGGCCGGGCTGTCGGCCACGCCGAAGACATTGCCGAGCCGCTACATCTACGACGACGCGGGCAGCGAGCTGTTCACGCGGATCATGGAGCTGCCGGAGTACTACCCGACGCGCTGCGAGCAGGAGATCCTCGAGACGCGGGCCAACGACATCGCCGCGGCGATCGGCGGTCGGCCGTTCAACCTTGTGGAGCTCGGCGCGGGCGACGGACGCAAGACGGCCGTGCTGCTGCGCGAGTTCAGCGAGCGCGGGTACGACTTCCAGTACGTGCCGATCGACATCAGCGAGGCGGCCGTGTCGGGGCTGGTCGATCGGCTGGCCGGCGAGTTGCCGGCGTTGCGTGTGGATGGCGTGGTTGCCGACTACTTCGACGGCCTGCGCTGGGTCTCGCGCCTCGGTGACCGCCTCAACGTCGTGCTGTTCCTCGGCAGCAACATCGGCAACTTCCGTCCGCCGAGCGACGTGCAGTTCCTCCACAGCCTGTGGAACTCGCTGAACTGCGGTGACCTGCTGCTCGTGGGCTTCGACCTGAAGAAGGACATCGACCAGCTGGTGCGCGCGTACTCCGACAGCGCGGGCGTGACGGCGGCGTTCAACCTGAACCTGCTGCATCGCATCAACCGCGAGCTGGGCGGGCGGTTCGACGTGTCGACGTTCCGGTTCTGGAGCACGTGGGACCCGGTGAATGGCGCGGTGCAGAGCTACCTGATCAGCGACCGCGAGCAGACGGTGCGGATCGACGCGCTGGAGAAGGAGGTGTCGTTCGAGCCGTGGGAGCCGATCCATACGGAGTCGAGCCACAAGTACACGGCGCGGATGATCGAGGAACTGGCGGGGCAGACCGGGTTCGCGGTGATGGAGATGTTGAGCGACGCGAAGGGGTGGTTCTGCGATGCGATGTGGCGGGTGCTGAAGGACTGAGCGCGAGGCTGACACGTGCCCTTGCCCTTGCCCTTGCCCTCTTGCCCTTGCCTGGTCGCTTAGCGCGCGCTGAGACGAACGGTCGGTGGAACCCGCCAGGTTACCCACGGGCGGCAGCCCGTGGGCTTCAAGGTGCAGGGTGGAAGGCGAACTCATGAGTTGCGGAGGCGCCGGTTGATCATGCGCTCCGCATCCTTCTTCTTCAGATCCTGGCGCTTGTCGTACATCCTCTTGCCGCGGGCAAGGGCGAGCACAATCTTGGCGTAGCCGCGAGAGTTGAAGCGCAACTCGAGCGGAATCAGGGTCATACCGCCCTTCTTCAACTCCTCCGACAACTTCTTGATCTCGCGGCGGTGCAGCAACAACTCGCGCTTGCGGGTCGACTCGTGATTCTGCGTGTACGCATGGTGGTACGGCGGAATGAATGCGCCGATCAACCACACATGATCATCCTTGATCACCGCGAACGATTCCTTGAGCGACGCCTCGCCGGTGCGCAACGACTTGACCTCGGACCCGAGCAGGATGATGCCGGCCTCGTGCTGCTCGACAATCTCGTACTTGAACGTGGCCTGCTTGTTGCGGCAGACGACGCCGTCGTTCAACGACTTCTTCTTGTTGCTCTTCTTGCCGGTACCGGGATTCGCCATGGCGGTCTGCCAGTCAGTCAATCGTTGCGCGGCGCACGGCGCAGCTTCTCGGCGTGGGCAGGCCAGGCACGCTTGCCCTTCGCCAGATCGTCGATGCACACCAGCCACCAGCCGTTCTCCACGGTGCTGCGCAACTGCACGCGCACACTCCACCGCTTGAACGGCGCCTCGGGGTTGCTCGTGCTGAACAACATCCGCACCACGCAGAAGCACGACTGCGTGGCCGTCGCCTCCGGAAGATGGAACGTACGCTCCACGTACGCGCCCTCGTACGTCGTGTCGCTGTCGAGCGACCAGTACGGCGCGAGCCGCGCCAGGAACGCGGTCCGCCACTCCTGCGGCTTCCTCGCCTCGGCGCGCAACTCGGGGAACGTGATCACCCAGTCGCGCACGTTCGGCGGCACCATCGCCTCGCACGCCGACTTGTCGAGCACGCCGCGGCAGAGTTCCACCGGATCGTCGAGCGACGCCGGCAGCAACGAGTCGGGCACGATATCGCGTGTGTAGCGCCGTGCCACGCCGTCGGCCGCGTCAAACTCGTAGCTGGTCAGCACCTGGCGGATCGCCCACGGCTTCGTCTCGTCGGCGCGCTCGAGCTTGAACACCAGGTGGTAGTCCTGGTCGACGCCGGGCACCAGCGAGACCAGCACCTGGTTCTCGACAATCGTCACCGCTGGCCCGATGCCGGCAAAGCGCCAGATGCGGAACGACAGCGCCGACCAGCGCCACGAGTCGGCGGTCATCATCTTCAGTTCGTCGGCCGGGGTGCCGTAGTTGATCGGCGACACGCCGGGCAGCAGCGGCATGACAAAGTCGTCGTCGGTCTCCGGCTCGTCCGGGTCTCGCGGCCGCCACACGGTGCCGTCGATCAGGCCCTGCAGGCGGAACTCCGGATGCACTGCCCGGGCCATTGCCACGGCGTCGTGCGCCTCGGCCGCGCGCAGGAACGCCTCGACCACATTCTGCGGATCGCGGAAGTTCTCGACGAACGCGGCGCCGGGAACCGGCGGCGTGAACCGCGCCATGCGCGACTCGTCGAGCTTCATCGCCGCCTCGACCCAGCTTGCCTTCGCGGCCAGGCGCTGTTCGCGACAGCCCGACGCCACGGCGGCAACGGCCGACACGGCCGCGACGAGCAGCACAACGCGCGCGTGCAGGCGAGCGCGACGATGGCGGTCAGTTGCGATCGTCGTCATCATCATCGTCGTTGTCGTCATCATCATGGTCGTCGTCATCGGCATCCTCGATCGGCGTCAGACTGTCCACGTCGATGCCCGCCAGATCCTCGGCCGTGATGCCGCTGTCGCGCGCGTCCTCGGGCTTCGGCACCGGCTCATAGTCGTTGGTCACGTCGCCCTCGCCGTGCGGCGCAGCCATCGCCGAGCCCTCTTGCGGCTCGCGCGGATCGTCGGCCCGCTTGCGCACCGGCGTCAGCACGGCGTCATCGGTCGCCCAGTCCATCAACACGGCGTCGCCCTGCAGCATGTCGATGTCGTAGTACTCGCGCGCGTCGGCGTGGAAGATGTGCACGACAACGCTGCCGTAGTCGATCAGCACCCACCAGGCGGTCTCGTAGCCTTCCATGCCGAGCTTCTTCACGCCGAGCGACTTCATCTCCTTGTCCAGTTCCCAGGCGATGCTCTGGATCTGGCGGCGATTGAAGCCGGTCATGATCACGAAGTAGTCGGTGATGCTGGAGTTGGCCGAGACGTTGAGCACGCGGATGTCGCCGGCCTTGCGCTGGTCGCCGGTGCGGGCCGCGATGCGGGCCATCTGTTCGGGTGTGGGCCGTGTCGTGTCGGCGGCGCGGTGGGTGGCGCTGCCCGGGTTGCCGGGTGCAGCCGTGGTATCCGGTCCTGCAGCCTGCCGGTCAATGTCGGTCATTCGCGGGTTCCCTGCGGCAAC
>JBFWQT010000513.1:0-5175 GCA_050249295.1 Planctomycetota bacterium | reverse complement strand
TGCGCGTGACGTAGCCGCCATCGAACACCGCCAGGTAGCCGGCGGTCAGCTTGACCAGAGGCTCGACGATGCGGAGCGACGCGGGCCACGGCGAGGCGAAGGCCCACGCGACCAGCAGGCCGCCGAGCGTGATCTCGATCAGGCCGCGCGCGAGCATGCGCAATGCGTCGCGCCGCGGCCACACCGGCGCGCGCTGGTTGAGGCGCGGCACGAGGCGGATCGGGTTGAGCAGGTAGGCGATCCAGTCGCGCAGCCGTTGGCCACGCCACCACACGGCATCGGTGCCAAGGCAGAGCAGCTTGATCGAGAACAGCGGCGTCTCGAGCGTGATCAGCCCACGCAGGATCGGCCAGTCGGTGTGCAGGAATGCCGGCAGCACAAACGGCACGATCCCGACTGCGCCGATCAGCACGGCACGCGGCCACGGGCCGAGCCAGCGCACCGGCCACATCAGGGCTGCACAGGCGAACGCCGAGGCGACGATGGCCCCCGCGACCGGCACTCCGTGCAGCGGGTCCATGGCTCTCCGCGCGTTACGCCTTCTCGATCTGTGCCTTCAAGGATAGCGCCGGCTTCTTGCGCACTTCCACGGTGTGCACGTCGCCGCTGCCCAGCTTGCGCTGGGCCGAGGTGGCCAGCAGGTCGGCGGCGATCGACTCAAGGTGCGCGTCGAACACCGCGGCCAGCTCGGGCTCGCTGTCGTCCACGCGCAGTACGATGCGATCCTCGATCTCGAGGCCGATCTTCTTGCGCAGATCCTGCAGCGCACGCACCACCTCGCGGGCAAGGCCTTCGCGACGCAACTCGTCGTTGAGGCGGACGTCCAGCGACACCGTCGCCACTGCATCGGCCGTGGGTACGAAGCCGGCCGGCGCGATGTACACGTCGGCGAGCGTGATCGCCTTCATGTTGTCGCCGATCAGCACCGGGATCTCCTCGCCGGCCAGCAGCTTCGGCGCCGCGACGTCGCCGGCGAGCAGGCCGACCACCTCGGCCGCGGCCTTCGTCTCCTTGCCGAAGCGGGCCAGCGCCTTGAGGTTGGGCGTGATCGCCGCGCCCTCGGCGGCCGGCTCCTCGCGCACGATCAGCTGCTTGACGTTGAGCTCGGCCAGGATCTGCTCGCGGAAGCGGTTCGCGCCGGCGCGCGCGGTCGGGTCCTTGCTGACCACCTCGACCGCGGCCAACGGTTGCCGCGTGTTGATCTTCTCGTTGGTGCGCACCTGGCGGCCGAGCTGCACCAGCAGCATCACGGCGCTCATCTCCTCGCTCAGCTCGTCGTCGATCAGCTCGCGGTTGACCTCGGGGAACTCGCAGTGATGCACCGAGGCCGGCGCGGTGTCGTCGTTGCTGCGCGCGAGGTTCTGGTACATCTTCTCGGTGACGAAAGGCACCATCGGCGCCATCAGCTTGGTCAGCGTCAGCAGCACCGTGTGCAGCGTCTGGTACGCAGCCAGCTTGTCGCGCTCGGCCGCGGCGTCGCCGGCGCCGCGCTTGCTCCAGAAGCGCGGGCGGTTCAGGCGGATGTACCAGTTGCTCAGATCGTCGATGAACTGCTCCACGGCGTACGCCCCGGCCGCCAGCTCGAAGCTCTCGACGCCGTTGCGCACGTGGCCGATCAGCAGGTGCAACTCGCTGATGATCCAGCGGTCGAAGTCCGAGCGCTCGTCCATCGGCACGGCCGGGCTGGCCGGGTCGAAGCCATCGAGCGCCGCGTAGTTGGCGAAGAACGAGTAGCAGTTCCAGAGCGTCATCAGCACGCGGCGGCGCGTCTCGCGCGCGGGCGTGCTCGTCACCTCGCAGAGCCGCACGCCGTCCACGGTGTGCGTCATCGGCTGGCCGTCGGGGCCCGTGACGGTGACTTCCTTCTTCGGGTTGCGCAGTCCGAACTTCAGGTCCTCGATCGGCCGCTGGCTGCAGTACATCCAGCGCATCGTGTCCACGCCGAGCTGCTCGGCGGCCTCCTCGAACCAGATCGCGGTGCCGTCCGACTTGTGCATCTCGTTGCCGTTCTCGTCGGCCACGAGCGCATGCCCGAGCAGATTGTGGAACGGCGGCTGGCGTTCGAAATCTGTCACGCCGGCTTCCTCGGCCTCGCGCTCGCGCAGCATCTCCATCATCGTGGACATGGTGAGGATCGCGTAGAACCAGTTGCGGAACTGCCCCGGGAAGCACTCCAGGATCAGGTCGGCCGGCATCCACTTCTCCCAGTACGCGCGGTCCTGGTTGAAGCGTGTGGTGCTGTACGCCACGATGCCCGCGTCGAGCCACGGGTTGCCCACGTCGGGGATGCGGCTGACCAGCTCGCCGCACTTCTCGCACTTGATCTTCACGGCATCGACGTACGGCCGGTGGGGCGTATGCCCCTCGAACATGTCCCAGCCCTCGACGACCTTCGACTGCAGCTCCTCGCGGCTGCCGATGACGTGCACGTGCTGACAGGCCGTGCATTGCCAGATCGGCAGTGCGAGGCCCCAGTAGCGCTTCTTGCTGATCATCCAGTCCTTCATCGTGCGCAGCCAGTCGAGCTCGCGCTCCTCGCCCTTCATCTGGGCGGGATGCCACTCGGCCTCGCGCACGGTCTTCATGATCTCCTCGCGCCACTCCATGCTGATGAACCACTCGTCCACCAGCCGGTAGACCAGTTCGTCGCCGGTGCGCCAGCAGTGCGGGTAGATGTGCGGGTACTCTTCCTTCGCGACGAGGAAGCCGCGCTCCTTCATGTCGGCGAGCAGCGCGTCGGTCGTCGCCTTGTCCACCGGATCCATGCCGGTGAACTGGCCGAAGCCGTCGATGTACTTCCCGTCGGCGTTGAGCGGCGCGATGCTGACCAGCTTGAATTTCTCGCCCCAGACGTGGTCCACGTCGCCGCAGCCCGGCGCGGTGTGCACGATGCCCGTACCCTCGCCGGCCACCACGTAGGCGTTGCCCTTGGTGTCCTTGCCGGGGTCGATGATCACGTGCGCGTCCTTCGCGCAGGGCCATTCCTTATGCGCGTCGGGGATCAGCCCGTCAAAGTTGTCGGCCCAGCCGCCCTGGTGCTGCTGCGCGGGCAGGTGGTCGAACGGGCCGTCGTAGGTCCAGCCGACCATCTCGCTGCCCTTGACCGTGCCCTCGAGGTCGTAGCCGCCCTGCTCCTTGAAGATCTGCGCGATCGTCTTGAGCTTGTTCATCTTGTCCGGCCACTTGCCGAACGGCGGGAAGCCCTCCTTGTGTTCCTTCTCCAGGCGCTGGAACTCGAGGTTGGCTTTCGCGAAGTAGTAGAGCGCGCCGTCCTTCTTCGCGCGCAGCTTGACATACTCCAGGTCGGAGTTGACGGCCGCGCCGACGTTGCTGGTCAGCGTCCACGGCGTGGTCGTCCAGATCAGCAGGTATTCGTTCTCGCGGCCGCGCAGCGGGAAGCGCACGAACACCGAGGTGTGCACGGTGAGCTTGCGGCCTTCCTTGACTTCCATGTCGGAGTACGCGCTGCCCGCGCGGCCCGACCACGGCATCACGTCGGTGCCCTTGTAGAGGAAGCCGCGACGGTGGCACTCCTTGAGGAAGCGCCAGATCGTGTAGTTGTTGTCCTCCGACATCGTGAAATACGAGTCGTCCCAGTCCATCCAGTAGCCGAGCCGCTTCGACTGCCGGGTCTGGATGCCGGAGTACTTGCGGACGCGCTCCTTGCAGGCCTCGGTGAACTTGTCGAGGCCGAAGTCCTCGATCGCCTTCTTCGTCTTCAGGCCGAGTTGCTTCTCGACTTCGAGTTCGACCCACAGGCCCTGGCAGTCGAAGCCATTCTGGTAGCGCAGGTCGCGCCGGTTCATCGCGTAGTAGCGCTGGAAGACGTCCTTCCAGGTGCGGCCCCAGGCGTGGTGCACGCCCATCGGGTTGTTGGCCGTGATCGGCCCGTCGAGGAACGACCAGGGCTCGTTGCCCGTGTTGATTTCACGCAGCCGGTTGAACGCGTCGGTTTTCTCCCAGAACTTCAGCACCTCGTGCTCGACGAGCACGAAGTTCACCTGGTTGTCTACCTTCTCGAACATGGCAGCGATTTCCGGTTGGGATCCGGGCTGGACAGATGGATCGACGGGTTGGCGGACGGCCGACACGGCGTCCACCGCGGTAGCTAATACGCGTAGCCGCCGCAGGTTGCGCGGAGGGCGGACTCTACCACTGCCGGCAGGACGCGCCAACGCCAGCCGGGGTCGGCTGGCGCGGGGGCCGCCACCTTGCGAGCTCGTCCGGATTGTCGTCCCGCCACAGCAAGCAAGCGCCACGACCGACAGGGAGTGGATGCGAATCCTGCGCGAGCGTCACCACCTCGCACCAGAGTTCACGTCCGCTCCCGTCCCGCCCTGCGAATCAGAGCCGCGCGCGCAGCAAGCGGCCATCGCGAGCTGACCACCGAATGTGAAATGCTGTTGGCGGCGGCGAACGTCGCACCGCGACAGGCGAACCAGGATTCGCCGTTCGGTGGTCAGCTCACAGTGGCCGCTTGCAGCGCGCGCGGCTCTGATTCTGATCTGGTTGGCTCTGCATTGTCAGCCACAAAGGCACGAAGGACACGAAGGACCACGAAGGGGCTCACGACCGGCGGGAACCTCTTCGTGCTCCTTTGTGTCCTTCGTGCCTTTGTGGCTGACAATGAATGAACGAACGACGCGTCGCGACTTCGACCGCTGACGTCGTGGCGCGGGCCGCACGACGCGAATACAGATTTGACCACGGACGACACGGAGGACACGGAGAAGAGGGGGGAGCATGAGTTGGCGATTCAGCCATGCTCTTCCGCTCCTCTCCGCGTCCTCCGCGTCCTCCGTGGTCAATCTGCTTCTACGTCACCGTCTGGGGTCACCACCGTTGGACCGCGAGAGGCGAACAAGGTCTCGCCGTTCGGTGGTCAGGTCACTGGGGCCGCTTGCTGCGCGCGCGGCTCTGACTCGCGAGGCTCTGATTCGCTGACAATGAACTCGCGACTTCGAGACTGCTGCCATGATCGGCCGTGGGATATCACCGATCAACGGTCAGTGGTGCAATCGCGCAACAAGTACTGTTCTTGCTTTCATGTGGCACCGATGGAGGTTGTTGTCATGGCGGCGTCGGTACGAACAAGATTTTATTAAAGCGAAGTTTTTTACTTGACTTCGGCCGCGGTTGTCGGATTATGTGTAGAGTGTGCCATTGCGCGGTGCG
>JBFWQT010000512.1:0-5175 GCA_050249295.1 Planctomycetota bacterium | reverse complement strand
TCGCTGGTTCTGCGGTCTGCTGCTGCGTTGATGGGCGTGGCTGCGGCTCTCACCTCATTCGGTGGAGCCCATACGCCCGGCCCATCCCATGTCGCGGGCCGGCACGATCTGGCTCGGGCACGCGCGAAACATCAATAATACCCCCTGAAATTGGATGGTCAAGAAAAATATGTGAAAGCCCCGCATCGTGCGCGTGGCGCAACGGCCCTACAATCCCCCGTGCTACTCGGTGCCGGGCTGCTCGATCGCGTGCCCACCCTCCAGTTCCACGACGAGCACCTTGCGGCGCGCATCCCAGCGCACATCGTGCGCACCGGCCGGCACGGGCGGACGGCGTCGCACCTGCCACGCGCCACCATCGCCACGCGGCGACCAGAACTCCACGCTGCCGTCGTCGAGCCAGCGGATGAAGCCGCCGGGCACGGGGCGCAGGTGCGATCCACCGGTCGGCGGCGCAAGCGTCAGCGGCGGCCGGGTGCGGACCTGCACGCCGGTCTCATCGTCGGCCACCACGCGCAGCATGCGACCGCCAGCGGCGTCGAGCCAGACGATCCAGTCGTCGCCGAAGATCGCCAGCGGCATCTCGCTGTCGGCCAGCTCGACATGCCCGAGCAGCGGGGACGGCACACGCAGTGACCAGCGCACACGACCCGGCTGCCGCGAATCGGCCAGCAGCAGGCGACTGTCGGCCGCGCGCCACACGCCGATCACGTCGTCGCTCCACGTTTCCGCACCGGCCGGCATCCAGCTGCGCGCGTCGCGCGCGATGGCCGCGACGATCGTCAGCACCACCAGCAGCGCGATTGCCGCCCACGACGGCCACATCGGAATCACCGCGTCGCGCCACATCGCACCACGAGCCGCGCGTCGATCCGCCCGGCGCTGATTGGCCTCGCAGATGCGATCGAAGCGGTCGGCCAGCTGCCGCGCATCGGGCCGGCGCGCCGGATCCTGGCGCGTCGCATCCTGCAGCAGGGCCGTCGCGTCGCGATACCAGCGATCGTCGGCACCGACCACCACGGCGCGCGCCCGCGCCGGCTCGAGCACCAGCGGCGACATGCGACCGAAGCGGCGATCGGCCACCTCGAGCTTGCCCTTGATCAGGAAGGCGAGCACGCAGCCCAGCGCGAACACGTCGTAACGTCCGCCGGAGTCGAGCGGCTCGCCGATGTCCGGCGCGAACAGCGGCGTGCGGCTCTCGGTCAGCACGCCATCGGGCCGCGTGCAGCCGAAGTCGCCGATGCGCGCGCGCGGCCGGTCCGGCGCGTCCGGTGCATGATCGGTCTCGACCACAAAGATGTTGTCGGGCTTCACGTCCTGGTGCACCTCACCGCGCTCGTGCAGGAACTGCAGCGCGTCGGCGATGTCGCGCAGCAGGCTCTGCAGTTGCGGGAGGCTGACGCGGTCGCGCTGTTGCCGCCAGCGGCTCAGCGTGCCGTCGCGGAAGTACTCGCCGACGAATGCGAATACGGGGCGGTCGCGCCAGGTGCCGCGCAGCGTTTCGTGGAAGCGCACGAGCCGCATCACGCGCACGTCATCGCTGCCGTCGGTGAGTCGCCGCAGGCGGGCGAGCGCCTTCTTCTCCGACTCGAAGTGTCGTTCGACCTCGGCCGGGGCGAGCGCGTGCAGGCCGAAGACCTTGATCGCCACCGTCTCGCGCGTGTCCGGCGAGATCGGCGACGGCCGTTCGACGCGGAACACGTGCGCGCGGCCGCCGGCGCCAACCAGCACCGGCTGGATCACACCGGCGAACACGCGCGGCAGATCCCGGCTGAACGACTCGACCTGTTCGGCAACGCTCATGGCGCGTGATGGTACCGCGGCCCGGCGCGCAGAGCCGGCTCAGGGCTTCGGATGGTCTTTCATGCCCATGATCTGGCGGCGCAGGAAGTCGACCGTCGCCAGGCGGCGGGCATCCTGACGGGCCGACGACGAGCGCAGGAAACTGTTGAACGCGCGCAGCGCGAGCACGCGATCGAGGCGCGTACTGCCCGGCGTGGCCACCACGTTGTTGCTGGCCACGGCGTGCGCGTACTGCACCTCGCTGAGCTCGGGGTTGGCGACAATCACCGTGCGGAAGCACAGCTCGGCCTCGCGCGGCCGCTTGGCACGCAGCAACGCGTTGCCGGCCTGCACGAGCAACTGGCGCACGCTGCCGACCAGGTACTGCGGGTCGCGCGTGTCATCCAGCGGCGCGCGGCTGTCGCGGGCACGGTACACGCGGGCGCGGCACGCCTCGAGCAACTCGTCCCACCACTTCGTGGCCTCCTCGGCTGCCGGGCGCACCTTGAGCAGGTGCAGGCCGACGTCGAGCATGCGCATGAAGCGCTCGTCCTTGCCCTTGTGCTCGAAGCCGCGGACGATGTCCGGATTGGTGGGCAGCCGCGTGAAGTCGAGTTCGCGCGCCGTCTCCATCAACAGCACCGGATCCGTGGCGTCGACGATGCGACCGACCGCGGCCGCGTTGTCGGCCGTCCAGAGCTGGTCGAGCAGTTGCTGCACCGGCGCCGACATCTCGGGCAGTGCCGCCTCGGTCATCTCCGGCGGCTGCACCCACGGCAGGTGCGACTCGCGCAACATCACGAGGTCGCCGCCGGTCTTGGGGCACACGCGGTTGCCGCGGTCGCAGCTGAGGCAGATCGCCAGTTGCCCGGCGGCCGACCAGAAGCCGTTGTACCGGATCGCCATGCCGCGCCAGGCGGTCTCTTCCCAGTTGGGGACGGGCGGAATCCGCGCTGCGCAGAGCGAGCACTGGATGTCGGTGAGAACGGCCTCGGTCATGGTGAGGTGCACTCCGTTGTCGGGGGACGCGCATGGTACCAGCCGGCGGGCATGCGGTCACTCGTCGCCACCGGCACGCTGTCTGGCGAGGCGGTCGAGCACCTTGCGGAACGGCTCGCTGGTGCGCACCGCCTGGAAATCGCTGACCGTCGCGAGCCACTCGCTGTCGGCAAAGCCGTACCCGACGGCCGCGTCGAGGGCGCGGGCCACGCGCTCGGCGAGCGAGTCGACGGTTGCGCCCGTACCGTCGTTACCGTCCACCGCGCGGGGTGCGTCGCGCCATTGCGCCTGGATGCGCGCGTGTTGCAGGCAGGCCTCGGCGATCACCGAGCGTTCGATGCCGGCACCGGCGGTCAGCTCCAGGTTGTCAAGCGCGTCGGCCTGCAGGCGGGCCGCCTCGGCCAGGTCGCCGCGCCACCAGGCGAGCAGCGCATGGTGGAGCCGCAGGATGAACCACGGCCGCGGCACCTCGCTGCGCTTCTGGTTGGCCTCGAGCGAGCGCATCTGGTTGGAGACGGATTGCCACGCGCGGTCGAGCGGGTCGCTGTCGCCGGCCCGGTACAGCGCGGCGGCGATTGCGAAGGCCAGCTGGTCGTCGGCCGAGCGGATCCAGTGCAACGACGACGGCCACCACGTGCTGCGCATCAACTGTTGTGCGGCCTTCAATGTCTCGCGCACCCGCCGCGCGTCGCCGCTGTGCGACGCGGCCCACTCGCCGAGCGCGAACGCGACCAGCGCGGCCCGGCCGACGTCGGGCGGCAGGTCGGTGAGCAGTGGGCCCCGGCTGCGCGACTCGCGGCTCTGTTGTGCGCCGGCCAGCAGCAGCTCCTCGAGCGCGTCGAGCAACTCGGGTCGGCACAGCGTGTCGAGCTGGCCTGGCCAGGGCATCAGCACAACGCCGTTGCCGTCGGCCGGCACACTCACGCCGTCGACGATGGCGGGCAGGGCTTCGCGCGCCATGCGGCGGAACAGGTCGGCGAGTTGCGGGGCGTCGTCGAGCAGGTGTTCGTGCTGGCAGGCGCGCGAGTACTCGGCCTCGGCAGCCGACCCGAGGCGGAAGAACGCGTCGCGTGCCGCGACGAAGGCGGCGCTGCGCGGAGCAATCGCGTCGATGCGCAGCACGTGCAACAGCGCCGGCGCAAGGCCTGCGATCGGCGGGTTGCGTCGGGCCGCTTCCTGCGCAGCGAGCGCGCGCACGCGTTGCGAACGGCTGCGCAGGCCGCGCGCAAGCACCACGGCCGCGCGCGGGGCCGGCAACGCGTGGAGCTGCCGCGCGGCACCGTGGCGGATGCGCTGGCGTGGATCGTCGAGCGTGCGCAGCATCACGAGCTCGGCGCCTGAGAGCACGTCGTCGTCGCCGTCGGCGCGGGCCGGCTGCGGGGCACGCAGCGCCAGCGTCGCCAGCACGGCGACGATGGTGAGGGCTGGCATGCAGAAGGGCTTCGTCATGACAACAACGACGTGCCGCCGGGCGTCAGCGTTTGAACCGGAGCTACTTCGCGCCGAGCACGGCCACCGCGGCCAGCACGCGCGAGACCACAGTGTAGCGCTCCATCGCGGCCAGCGTGTCGCCGAGCGGCGGCGTCATGGTGCGGCCGGTGGTGGCAATGCGGATCGCCTGGAAGAACGCGGTGCGGTCCTTCTTGGCGGTCCACTCGAAGGTCTCGGCAATGCCGGACGACTTCTCGTCGAGCACGGCCGCAGTCCACTCGTGCGGCTGCAGATTCTGCAGCGCCTCGGCGAACACGCCCAGCGCCTCGCCGACCTTCGCCGCGTCGAGCCGCTTGGTGGCGGGCTCGAATGCGGCCAGCGTGATCGGCATCTGCCACGCATAGTAGAAGGAGTGCTCGCTGCCCCAGTCGCCGAGCAGGCTCATGCGCGGTTGCGCCAGGCTTCCGATGCGATCGAGCCACGAATCGACATGCCCGTGCACGGCCGCGCGGAAGGCCTCCGGCGAGAGCTTCTGGATGTGCAGGCCGTTGATCGCGCGCAGCTTGTCGAGGTCGAACACCGGGCCCGACGTCGTCACGCGCTTCAGCTCGAAGTTGTCGATGAACGTCTGCGGCGCGAAGAATTCGCTGCCGCCCTCGAGCACGCCGTCGGGCATCGAGTAGCCCTGCAGGCCGAGGAAGTTGACCATTGCGTCGGGCAGCACGCCGAGTGCGCGGTAGAAATCGAGGCTGACCGGATTCTTGCGCTTGGAAATCTTGCCGCCGCCCTGATTGCGCAGCAGCGGCATGTGGCAAAAGACCGGCGGCTCCCAGCCGAACGCCTTGTAGAGCAGCCGGTGCAGCGGCGTGGACGAGATCCACTCCTCGGCGCGGATCACATGCGTGATCTCCATCGCGTGGTCATCCACGACGTTGGCCAGGTGGTACGTCGGAAAGCCATCGG
>JBFWQT010000511.1:0-5213 GCA_050249295.1 Planctomycetota bacterium | reverse complement strand
GTTGGCGGCAATCTGGGCTTCGGTTGTCATCTTGGGTTGTTTGGGTCCAGGACTCGGTCGGCGGCGGGTGAGCAACACAACACACCCCCTCTGTAATGAGGATTGTCCTATGTCGGGCCCGTTTTTCTGCCGCAAGTCGTTGGGGCAGTGGTCTTTAGCCCTGAATCAGCTAAATTGGACCGATGTCAGGATTGGCTTGCCATCGTGAAAGCTCGTGAAGCGTCGTGGAGGTCCGTAGGTGTCGCGCGTCGCAGCGTGTCGAGGATGCCTTGCATGCCACAAAGGCACGAAGGACACGAAGGACCACAAAGGGGGTGAAGTCACCACCGCCACCACCGGGCGAACCACAGTCCCCCGGGCGAACCACAGTCCCCCGGAGGGGTAACCCATGATGATGCTCCTTGTGCCGGGAGCAGCGTGTCTTGAGCGCGACGTGAAAGTGAGCGCACAGAGACCACAGAGAAGAAGTGGAGAGGTGAGACGCACCTCCTCCAATCCTCTTCTCTGTGGTCTCTGTGTTCTCTGTGTTGAAACTCTTCCGCTTCCGGACGAATCCGAGCCGCACAACGCAATGCGAGCACCAGCGGAGTCCACCGGTTACCCCTCCGGGGACTGACGTCCCCGGCTCGCCCGGTCAACAAGACCTTGATGCGCAATCAACCACGCTGGCGCTTTACTGGTGCGGGTGAGCGACCGATTCAATCGGGGTCGAGTCGAGTGCGGCCGAACAAGTGCCGCGAGCGTACGCGCCGGCTCGCCGGGATCGCGCTCGCGCAGGCTCTGACGGTCGCGGCTCGGACCAGACGCCACAAAGGCTAGCTCGTCGTCTTGCCCGACTTCACGCGGTCGTACCACACGATCGTGAAGCGCACCTTCCACGCGTCGCCGCCCTGCGAGTCGTCCTTGCGGCTCATGTCCATCTCGCGGACCGTCAGGAAGCTGTACTGGTCCTCGATCTTCAGTGCAAAGGCCAGCGCGTCGCGACGCTTGATGTTCTCGAACGTGAACGAGAACGACGTCTCCATGTACTTGCCCTGCAACGCGCGCGAATTCGCGTTCGTCTCCCACGGCGTCCAGCGCTTCTCGCGCACCGTGTCGAACTTCACGTTGCCTTCCATCTTGATGCCACACTCGCGGCCGACGCGGTCGACGATGGTGCCGGGCTGGGCCTTCTGGTCGTCCCAGTTCTCGATGCCGCTCGTGTATTTGATGCGGATGTACTCGTTGAGATGCGGCGCGATCCGGCGCGCAATCTGCGCCCGCTCCCAGTCCGTCAGCAACGGATTGTCCGGCGCGATCTGCTGGTCGTCGAGTTCCCAGGCCGAGCCGCCAAGGTCGAGCGGCCACGTGCTGGAGACGATGCGCTCCTGCGCGGCACGGTTCTGCAGCTGGATCGTCGTGGCCAGCGCGCCGAGGCCGAAGGCCATCAGGAAGAAGACCACGATCACCAGCTTGGCACCGAGGTTCGACTTCGGATCGCCATCGTTGCCGGAGGCGTCGGGCGTACCCGGGCTGCTCGCGATACGGCGGGGCTTGTCAGGCATCGGTCGTACTCCGGATCATCAGTTGCTGGACGACGAGGTGGAGGTGGGGCGCGCCTTCGGCAGCGGCGGCAGTTTGATTTCGGCGTTGATGCGATAGACCGAGCGCTTGTCGACGACCTGGCCGCGCCGGATCTCGTCTTCGTCGGTGGGCACGGCGAACGCGCCGATGCGCGCATCGCTGAACATCGGGCTCTTGTCGAGCGCCACCTTGAGGCTTTCCAGGCCGGTGCGGCTGATCGCGCGGCCGGTGATGACGAGCGACTTCTCCTGGATGCTCACGCCGGTGATCGTCCACTCGAGCTCGAGCAGCGCGCGGTCGTTGTCGTTGGGCAGGTCGAGGTTGGTGCGGCGCGGGAACTCGCGCGACACGTACTCGCTGACCTTCACGCCGTTGTAGCTCTGGTTCGGGTTGAGCGTCTGCTTGTTGGGCTCGCGGCCGACCGTGTCGATCGCGTCCTGCAGCGCCTCCCACACGGCGATCGCCGAGTTCGGTTGCGGCATCGACTTGTCGGCGGTGACCGACCCGACGGCCGACATGAAGTCCTTGTGCATCCGTTCGTACATCTCGTACGTGGTCGGGTACGCGGGCGGCGGCTTGTAACCGGCCAGCTTGTCGGCGCTGCCGCCGTGGTAGGCGTCGTGGTACTGCTTCTCCATCTGCTTCTGCGTCTCGCTGGCCAGCGTGGCGATGCGCTGCTGGTTCTTCATCACGAACAGACAGAGCGCGCCGAACAGCAGCATCAGCAGGAACACGCAGGCGGTGACCGGCACCTTGAGCACGTCGAACGAGTCTTCGAGCGAGAACTCGCCGCGGCGGAACTCGAAGCCGAGGTGGTTCGCGCCAATGCCCTTGAGCGCCATGCCGACCGGCACGGTGAGCGCCTGGCTGCGCAGCTCGAGCGTCTGCTGCAACTCGGGCTTGCAGCGGATGCCGAGCCCGGCCGGCAGCACGTCGACGGTCATGTGCGGGAACGCGGCACGGAGCGCATCGCCGAGCATGCCGGCGGCTTCGCCGGCGCCCGAGATGCGCATGCGCGCGGGCTGCAGCTCGGGGCCGAGCGAGATGATCGTGCGCGACAGCTCGGTGACGATGCGCCGGACAAGCAGTTCGGGCTGCTCGATGACGGTCTGCTTCGTCAGCACCATCGTCTTGCCTTCGCCGCGCGCGAGGCCGAACTCGGTCTTGCCGCCGGGGGTGGCGGTGGTGGCCTTGATCGAGGCGAACTGCTCGCTGAGCTGGTCGTCGCTGAGCGGCTTGTCGTCGTCGCCGATGATGCGCGGGAGGTCGAACGGGCCGTCATTGCCGCCCTGGTAGACGACTTCGCGCGGCGCGGCACCGGTGGGCAGGCTCGGCAGCTTGCCGGTCTGGCCCTTGACCAGCGTGCTGGCGCGGGTGATCACGTCGGCGTCCTGCGGCAGGTTCACGCCGATTTTCGGCACGCGCACGGTGCGCAGCTTGTGTGTGCCGTCGACCGGCTGCGTGAGCAGCATGGTCGTGTGACTGACGCCGATATCCACCCACAGGATGGTGTCGGCCGCGCCGTTGCCCCCACCGGCCGCATTGGCGGCACTGGCGGCATTGGCGTTGCCCTCGGTGGGCGCGACCTGCAGCACGGCGTTGGCGGTGGCGCCGAGCGGCGTGTCGATGCCGAACGGCTCGATGCCATGCTGCTTGAGGGTGCGGATCGACTGTCGCAGTGCGTCCTTGCGGATGCAATTGATGAGCACGTCGGACGACTGCTTGTGCTCGGAGACCTTGCGCCAGGTGAGTTCGAGGTCGTCGATGGAGACGGAGTGGACGTGCGCCTCGGCCTGGAACTGGATCGTCTTGCGGATCTGGTCTTCGGTGATGAACGGCACCGAGAACTGGCGGATGATCGCGTGGCCGGAGTCGATCGCGAGGAATGCGTTCTCGCGCGGGAAGCGGTGGCGCTTGAGGAAGTCGTCGAGCGCGATCGCGGCCCAGGAATACGGGTCGGTCTCGGCGCCGGGCTGCTGCGGCGGCATCGGCTCGGCCGCGAACTGGGCGATGACCGGATTCTTGGCCGAGCCATCGAGGCGCACGGCGGCGATCGAGTAGCGATCGAGGTGGATTCCGACTGCCGGCATCTGCCTGGCTCCTCAGCGGTGTCCGGTGGTGTGGCCGGGTCCTGACGTTGGAATTGAAACGACTGTGGCCGTTGGGAGTTGGAGGGGATCTTTGCGGTGCGGTTGCCCGCCCCCTCGCCCTTGCCCCGCCCTCGCCCGGCGAAGTCTGTCTGGTTGTGGTGCAGGCTTCCAGACTGCATCTGGTGCCCGACCAGTTATACGAGCGTCTGCCATGATTCGGATATTGCGGAATGCTGGACAACCGTGGCGGCGTTGTGGTGGACGACGACCGACCGTGACGTGACGACCAGATTGTTTCGCCCACCCACCTGATGAGATGATGACGACGAAGTCTGCTCCCGTTGTCGTGCGCGCCTGCTGGATTATCTGCACGCTGGCGCTCGTTCCGTTGTTGGCCGCGTGCTGCACGAACCGGACTACTGGCACCTCTACAGCCTCCTCTACCGACACCGCCAACATGCCCACACCGCCGACCGAACAATGGTCCAAGCCGTCTGATGCCGAACTGCGCGCTTCGCTCACGCCGTTGCAGTACGAAGTCACGCAGAACGCCGCGACCGAACGGCCGTACGAGAACGAGTTCTGCGACAACCACGAGCCCGGCATCTACGTCGACATCGTCTCCGGCGAGCCGCTGTTCAGTTCGCTCGACAAGTTCGACTCGGGCTGCGGGTGGCCGAGCTTCGTGAAGCCGTTGTCCGAGTCGGAAGTGGAAGAGCTGACCGACCGCACACACGGCATGGTGCGTACCGAAGTGCGCAGCAAGCGCGCCGACAGCCACCTCGGCCACGTCTTCAACGACGGCCCGCGCGACCGTGGCGGCCTGCGCTACTGCATCAACTCGGCGTCGCTGCGATTTGTGCCGGTCGCCCTGCTCGAGAAGGCTGGCTACGGCGAGTACGTGCAGTCGTTCATCGACGCCGGCCTCTACACGCCGGTGAAGACCGAGGTCGCTACGCTTGCCGGCGGCTGCTTCTGGGGCATGGAAGAGATCATCCGCAAGATCGACGGCGTGATCGACACCGAGGTCGGCTACACCGGCGGCTCGGTGAAGAACGCCACGTACCGCAACCACGAGGGTCACGCCGAGGCGGTGCAGATCACGTTCGATCCGTCGAAGGTGACGTTCGAGTCGCTGCTGGAAAACTGGTTCTTCCGCATGCACGACCCGACGACAAAGAACCGCCAGGGCAACGACGTCGGTTCGTCGTACCGCAGCGCGATCTTCTACCACTCCGAGGCGCAGCGGAAGACCGCCGAGGCCGTGAAGGAGCGGGTCGACAAGGCCGGCAAGTGGAAGAAGCCGATCGTCACCGAGATTGTGCCGGCCGGCGACTTCTGGAAGGCCGAGCCGGAGCACCAGGACTACCTGCAGCGCAACCCCGGCGGCTACACGTGCCACTGGCTGCGCGACTGACCTTCGGCGTGCGTGCAGCACGTGCATGCGTGATCCGGGCGAGGCGGGGGTGTTGCCCCGGCTCGCCCGGTTCCGTTCGGGTCGCTCCGTTCGGGTCGCAGTCCGGGTCGCTCCGCCCGGGTCGCATCGACACCACCTACTTC
>JBFWQT010000510.1:0-5215 GCA_050249295.1 Planctomycetota bacterium | reverse complement strand
CACTCGATTACACAGGCGGACCCGGCGTTGTCGAGCGCATTGCCGTACTCCCCTCCGGGGACTAACGTCCCCGGCTCGCCTGGATCCGGATTCGGGGCAAGGGCAAGCCGACCTACTCGGCGCCGAGCAAGCGCTCGACTGTGCCGATCAGGTTGTCTTCCTGGAAGTCGGTCTACACGAGGTAGGCGTTCGCGCCGAGCTCCAGCGCGCGGCGCTTGTCGACATCGTCGCCGCGCGTGGTCAGCACCACCACCGGCACGTTGTAGTACTCCGGCTGGCCGCGCAGCTGTTCGAGCATCTCGAACCCGTTCATCTCCGGCATGTCCACGTCGGTGACAATCAGGTCGGGCACCTCGAGCCGCAGCGCCTCGAGCGCCTCGTAGCCGTTGCGCGCCTCGGTCACGCGGTAGCCCTTCTGGCGCAGGATTTCGACGAGCAACTCGCGCGTGATCTCGCTGTCTTCGACCAGCAGCACGCGGCGCGCGCGGGTGCCCCCGGCGGGCCGCGGCGCGTCGTCGGCCCCGGTGTCGAGCGCGGAGCCGCGCGGGGCCACCGCGCCCTCGCGCACACGCAGCACGTCGCCGGTCAGGCGCATCACCTCGACAATGTTGAGGATCGGCACGATGCCGCCGTCGGGAAGAATCGTCGTGCCCGACAGCACCGTGACGCCCTCGAGGAAGCGGTTGAACGGCCGGCGCACGATCTCCTGCTCGCCGAGGAACTCATCGACGCGCAATGCCTGGCGACGGCCGCCGTGATGGATGATCGCGAGGCCGATCTCGTCGGCGTCGGGCAGTGCCGGCATGCGCAGCAGGCGCGCGAGATCTTCGATGGGCACGAGCTCCTGGCGCGACTGCAGCTCGCCGCGGAGCGTGGTGGTGCCGAACGTGCGATAGCGCAGCGCGATGCCGTTGCCCACGGTGGCCAGCTCCGAGGCCGGCAGCGAGACGAGCTTCTCGAGTTCCTCGCTGGGGATCGCGTAGCGGTCCTGGCCGAGGCGGACAATCTGCGCCTTGCTGATCGCCACGCGCACCGGCACCTGCATCACGAAGCGCGAGCCGGCGCCGGTCTGCGAGATGACCTGCACGGTGCCGCCGAGTTCCTCGATGGTTTCGCGCACCACATCGAGGCCGACGCCGCGGCCCGACACGTCGCTGATCACGTTGCGCGTGGTGAAGCCCGAATCGAAGATCAGCTCGATCAGATCCGACGACTGCATCAGCTGCGATTCCTCGATCGTCAGCGCGCCGCGTTGCACGGCCGCGCGGCGCACGCCGTCAGGGTCGATGCCGCGGCCGTCGTCGGCGACCTCGATTTCCACGAGCGCGCCGATGTGGCGGGCGGAGAGCCGCAGCGTGGCTTCCGGCGGCTTGCCGGCGGCGACGCGCGAGTCGGGGTCCTCGATACCGTGGTCGACCGCGTTGCGGATCAGGTGCAGCAACGGCTCGGAAATCTGGTCGAGGATGCGCTTGTCCAGCTCGACGGCTTCGCCGTGGATGCGCACGTTGACTTCCTTGCCCTGCTCCTTCGCGAGGTCGCGGATCGCGCGCGGGTAGCGGCGGAACAGTGTGCCGACGGGCAGCAGGCGCAGTTCGCGCACGGAGATTTCGAGCGTCTCCAGCTGGTTGCGACTGCGGAACGACTCGTCGCGCAGCTCGCGCAGCAGGCGCTCCACGCCGGCCAGCAACGAGCGCGCGGTGTCGGTGACGTTGCGCGCGCGCGACGCCACCGCGGCCTCGCCCCAACCGCCGCCACCGATGCGGGCCTCGCCGGTGAACAGGTCGTCGTTGAGTTGCGGCAGTTCGCGCGCAAGTTCGTGCAGCTCGCGCATGTAGTTGCGCATCTCGTCGCGCATCTCGCGCGCGAGGTCGACGCGCTGCATCGAACGTTCGTGGCCGAGCAGCAGGTCACCGGCCAGGGTCAGCAGGTTGTCGAGCTTGTCGAGGTCGATGCGGATGCTGTTCTCGTCGCCGCGGTGCTGCATGCGCGTGCGGTAGCGGCGCGTGGTGCCGCCGCCCGGCTCGCGATCGGAACGCAGGCGGATCGTCGTGGCCGTGGTGTCGGCGTCACCGACCTGCGGCAGTCGGCCAGTGGGATGACGCTCGGAGCGATCGACGCGGCCGCCGCGCAGGACGGAGAGGTCGAGCGCGCCGGTGCTCTGCGAGGGGCTCGTCGCGGGATCGAGCAGGCGGGTCTCTTCGCCGGAGCGGCTGCCGGTGGCCGACGAGGTGCTCCACTCAGCCTCGGGCTGCAACAACGACGCGGCACCGGCGGACGCCGTGATGCGCGCCGCCGTGGGCGGCAACGGCGCGGGCGCGGGAGCCGGCGCGGCGGTCACCGTCGGCGCGTCGTCGTCCGGCGGCGGGTCGGCCTTCGTCTCCTCGTCGGGCGCGGTCGGCGGTTCGGGCTTTGCCTCGGGCTTTGTCTCGGGCTTTGACTCGTTGTTGCGCAGGAAGGTGTCGACCGTCGCCATGAACTCCGGCAGATCGACAATCTCCTGGTCGCCCGGCTTCTTCTGCACCAGCAGTCCGATCATGTCGAAGCCGGTGAGCAGGATGTCATTGAGTTCCTGCGGCACGCGGAAGCGGCGCTCGCGGGCCCAGCGCAGCAGGTCTTCCAGCCGGTGCGCAACGAGTTGCACGTCGGCGAAGCCCATCATCTTGGCTTCGCCCTTCAGCGTGTGGCACTCGCGCAGCAGCTCGCCCTCGTTGGCCTCGTCGTCCGGGTTGCGCTCCAGCTCCAGCAACGCCAGCGTCAGCCGCTCGAGGCGGTCGAGCGTCATGCTGCGGAACTTCGCGACGAGCTCGCGATTGACGTCACCCTGTGCCATGCGCGGCCTCCCGGGTGGTGGCGAGCGGAGCGTACAGCCCGACGTGAACAAGAGCCGCGACCGTCAGGGAGCGGATGTTCCAGCGAGAGCTTCCTGGCTCAACATCCGCTCCCTTACGGTCGCGGCTCTTGTTCCAATGGACGCCAGCCGACCGCAACGCCGATCCACCATGCCACGCAAGATCACACTCAACCTGGCGATCACCGTTGATGGCCGCATCGAAGGACCGGGCGGCGACTACTCGTGGTGCTTCGACGACGGCAACGACTACGGCATGACTGATTTCCTGGCCGGGATCGATACGCTGCTGATGGGCCGCGGCAGCTACGAGACGCTGGTTCGCGACCAGGCGTTCCATCCGGTCTTCGCCGACAAGACGATGGTGGTCTGCAGTCGCACGCTCGACGACCTGCCGCCGCCGGCCCGCCTGCTGAAGGGCAACGCCGTGCAGGCGGTGCGCGCGCTGCGCGAGGAGCCGGGCGCCGGCATCTGGCTGTTCGGCGGCGCCGTGTTCACGCGTGCGATGCTCGACGCCGACCTCGTGGACGAACTGCAACTGGCCGTGCATCCGCTGATCCTCGGCCCCGGCAAATCGCTCTTCGACGGCGTGGAGCGCCGGATCGATCTGGAGCTGGCCGATGCGAAGGTTCATTCAACGGGTCTCGTGATGCTGATCTACAGGCGGAAGGTGTGAGGGCGCGAGGCGGTCACTGCTGCATGATGCAGCGGATGGTGAGTTGCGTCTCGCCGCGCTCGATCAGCGCGACGAACTCGAGCATCGTCTTGTTGTTGCGGATGTAGTTCTTGAAGTCCGTCACGCTGCGGATCACCACGCCGTTGACCGAGACCAGCACGTCGCCGCTGCGCAGGCCGCCGCGCCACGGCAGCGTGTTCTCGGCTACTGCCGTCAGCTCCACGCCGCGGTACGCGCGCAGCTCCGGGTTGTAGACGGAGCGCGGACGCAGCGCCTCGATGAACGTGCCGAGCTCCTCGCGCATCTGCTTCTGCTCGGCGCGCGACGGCCGGAACGTCAGGTTGCCATCGTCGTCGGCCACCGCGACGCCGCCATCCGGCTGGTCGTGGAATTCGGTCGGGTCTTCGGGCGCGGGTGCCGCCGGCTTCAGGCCGAACAGGTTGGCGGTGAACACCGCGTGATGACCACCGCCCGCGGCCGACGTGATGGTCGTGCTACCGGTGCCGATGTCGGGGTCGTCGCCCAGCGCCTTGCAGATCGTCTGCAGGTCGAGCGGTTCGCGGCCGGTCATCTGCAGCGTGATCGACATGCGCTGCATCTCCACCAGCTGCAGCGCGATCTCGGCCTCGTCCGGCAGCGTGCCGGCCACCATCACGCGCAGCCGCATGATCTCGCGCGCACCCATCGCCGTCCAACTGGCGCGCAGCCGATCGTATGCCGGCAGCACCGAGCGATGCGCCGGCAACTGGCTCACCCCGGGCGTCGTCGCGCCGGCCGCGCGCTGATACCAGCTGATCTCGAGCGTGCAGGCCACACCGCTGGCCAGCGGCTGGATGCGCAGACCCGTCACCTTCATGCGCGGCTCGTGCTTCTCCACGGCGTGCGCAAGCGCGACCAGCTTCGCCACCGGCACCCCCATCGTCGACACGCCGAGCGCGCGATCGATCAGATGCACGTCGTCGGCTCCGGCCGGCGTGAACGTGCGCGACAGTGCATCGCGCACGACCACGCGCCCCGGCTCCACGAGCCCGCTCTCGGCCACAATCGCGCGGATCAACTCCGGCGGCGACGCGAAGTGCGTTTCGTCGTCGGCATCCGCATCCTGCGCGGAGACTGCAACGGGCGCATGCGCCGCTGCCAGGGTGCAGACGCACAGGCAGAGGGCCAACCGGGTTGCGGTGCGGAGTGTGGTCATGGTGGTCGGCGGGGTCAGGGTCAGAGAGGTCAGTCGCCTGCCGGGGCATGCCCGTGGGACGCCGCCGTAGCGTTGCCGGCGCCATTGCCGCCATTGCCGGCGGCTGCTTTCGCCGCGTCCTTGGCCATGCGCTCGAAGGTGCGGGTGCCGTCGATGCGGAACGCTTCGATGATGTTCTGCAGGCGCTCCGACAGGCCCTTCAGCTCCTCGGCCGACATCGTCACCTGCTTGCTGCCGGCGACACTCTGGTTGAGCAGTTCGGAAATCTCGTCCATCGACCGGCTGACCTGCTCGGTGCCGGTCTGCTGCTGCTGCGTGATGAACGTGATGCGCTTGGCGCTTTCGGTGGTCTCGGCGCCGAGCTTCATGCCTTCCTCAGTGGCGAGCACACTGGCCTGACTGCTGCCGCGCACGTCGGCCACCAGCTGCTTGATGTCCTTCACCGAGTCCATCACGTTCTCGGCGAGGCGCCGCATTTCGGCCGCCACCAGCGTGA
>JBFWQT010000509.1:0-5272 GCA_050249295.1 Planctomycetota bacterium | reverse complement strand
GGCGCCGACGCCGCCTCGGTGGCCAGTCGCAGGGCCGCGACCGGGTCGTGGCGGTCGTTCGCGATGCGCGCGCGACGCAGGAGCATGTCGTCGCTGCCGGGATGGCCGGGGTAGCGCGCGAGCCACGCGGCGAGCATTGCGTCGTACTCGTCGGTCGGCACGGCGTGGTCGGTGCCGCTCCACGGGAAGCAATCGCGCGGCGCACCGAACCAGCCGAACGCGTGAATGTGGAAGTACGTGCGGCGCGCGAGCAGTTCGAAGCAGCGGTAGCTGCGCAGCACGTCGCGGTCGCCAGTGTCCTCCAGCGCGGCGTACTCTTCCGGCGTGTCGACCCAGCGGCGCACGGCCGCGCGCGGCAACTGCGGGGCGAGCTGGCGGAAGCCGTTGCGTGCGTCGACGTCGCCGACGAACGCGAGCGCGGCGAACGCATCCTCGCGGTCGTCGTTGTCGGCGGAGGCAGTCGCGAGCAGCGTGAGCAGGCGGTCGCGCGCCATATCGCGCGGCAGGGCGATGGCAATGTGGAAGATGAGGTGCTGGCGCGCGACGCCGGTGGATTGCCGCAGCGCGCGGTCGAGCACCGGCGCGAGCACGGCCGGCTTGCGCTGGAAGTCGGTGATGCGGCCGTCGTTGTCGCCGTCGACCACGGTTTCGATCGGCCCGCAGAGCCGCCACATCTGCTGCAGGAAGTCAGGGTAGCGGTGCGCGCTGGCGAGCGCCGACGCGATGGCCGGGTAGAGCGCGGGCGTCGCGTCGCCGCAGTGCGGGTTGAACGTGGACACCGGTGGCGCGGGCGCCGGCGCGATCAGCGGCGCGACGAGATGTGCATCGTCGCGGATCGACTCGCGCGGAGGCAGTTCCGGCGACGAGTCATCGAATGTCATCGCCGCGACTGCGGGCGCGCGGGTGGTGGCCGGTGGCAACGCCGCAGCATTGCGCAACGCCGCGCTCACCATCGTGGCGGTGTCCGCCACCGACCGGCCGAGCATTGGCAGGAACAGCGCCGCAACGACTATCAGCAGCGTGAGGATGATGCCGGCGGTTATCACGGCGCGCATGGCGGTCGCCCTGCAAGGCCCTGTGGGCAGCGGTCTGCAGCTGTTTCGGCGAGAGCCCTCGCGCGCTTGATCGTGCGCCGCTTTCGTCGCCCCGGCACGTCTGGTACACCGCACGCGCTCCACGGTGCGCCTCGCATTCGCCGGCTGATGTACTCATTCCTCGAGCTGCTGCTCGAATCCGATCGCGAGCTGTTCCGGCTGATCTACCGCGGGCTGCGGCCGGCCGGGCGCGACCTGCACGACAAGGTCGACCACTTCTTCATCTTCGCCAACTCGCTCGGCGAGTTCTTCGTGCTCGTCCCGCTGCTCGTGATCCTGCTGCTCAATGCGCAGCCGGTGCGGCGCTACTTCCCGCAGATGCTGATGCTGCTGATCGGTGTCGGCATCGGCGCCGGCGTCGTCGGCATCGTGAAGAAGGCCACCGAGCGCACCCGACCCAACGACGCGTTCAGCGTGCACTTCGTCGGCCAGCCGCCCACGTGGGGCAAACGGCCGCCCAACCACGGCCACGACGGGCCCGAGAAGTGGCTGCACGAATACCTGCACATCCGCACCGACACCAACGACGTCGACGCCGCGATCATCACCAATCGCGGCTTCCCGTCGGGCCACACGCAATTCGCATTCGCGATCGCGGCCGCAATCGCGTTCTGGTTCCCGCGTGGCGCATTCGCCATCTTCCTGTGGGCGTGGCTCTGCGGCGTCGGGCGCATCTACGGCGGCATGCACTTCCCGCTCGATGTCGTCGTCGGCGCGCTCGTCGGATGGGCCGCCATGGCGCTTTCGTTCGGCCTTGCACGCGGACTGGTGCGATGGTCGCCGGGGCAGTCGCAGGGCTTGCCGGGCGCGTTCGTGTTCACGCTGCCCTTGTGGGGACCGCTATGGCTCGCGTGGGCGCTCGGCGGCGCCTGGCCACCGGCGCCACGCCGCTGGTGGCATCTGCCGTATGCGCTGGTGTGGATCGCGATGCACGTGGTGTTGCTGCCGTTCCGCGTGGTGCGACTTGCGCTGCGACTGCTCGGCCTGTTCATCCTGTTGCTCGGCGATCTGCTGCGCGAGCCGGTCTGCGGCGAGGGCGAGACCTGGCGCGGCTGGCTGGCGCTCGGCCTGCCGGCGCAGTTCCCGCACGTCGGCCGGCAGGAGCGTCGCGCGTTGTCGTGGCGCGTGGTGCTCGCGCCGGTGCTGGTCACGTTCGCGCTCCTCGAGTGGCTCGGTTGCAGCTGGCCGATGCCGATGCAGTTCCGCTCGCGCGGGTGGTTCATCACGGTGGTGTGGTGGCTCGTCTGGCCCGCGCTGTTCGTGCTCGCCATTCCGCTGCACGTCGTGTGGCTGTTCGTGCGGCTGCTCTCCGGCCGCTGGTTCCTGCCGCCGATGCCGCAGCGCGTGGAGTGGTGGCTGCGGCCGTTCGTGGGCGTGTACTGGTCGCTGCGCATCGGCCTGTTGCCGGTGTGGATCGTGCGCTGGCCGATCGTGTTCCTCGCGCGCGACGAGTCCGGCCGTCAGCGTCGCGTGTGGGCGCAATGGTGGTGGGACCGTGTCGAGCCCATCGACGGCGCGCTGCTGCGCGGCCGGCGCGTGGCCGGCACGATCGGTTGCTGGCTGGCCGGCGCGGCGTACGTGCTGGTGTTGTGCGGCATCATCTGGCTGCAGTTGCGACAGCCCGACGTGTTCCCGCCGTGGCTGACCTGCCACAGCGGGTGGTACGCGGTGATCGCCGTGCTCACCGCGATCGCCGTGTGGGCCGTGGTGCGCGACGACCTCGGCGACCTGCTCGCGTGGGTCTGGCGGCGGCAGCATGCCCGGCAACAGCGTCGCGCCGACGAACTGCTGCACGGGCGGCCGACGACGAATGCGCCGACGACGCCGGCATGAGTCCGGCAGACCCCAAAAAAAAGACGCAAACCGACCGGGCACCCACAACGGAGTAGGCACCCGGTCGGTCACGTGCATGCATCTCTCAACGCATCAGCGGCTCGTGACGCGCACCGTGGTCGAGCTGCCGTCGTCGGTCGCCGACCGGGCCTCGGCCTCCATGCGGCGGCGCTCGGCGCTCTCGACGTACTCGCGGTGACGCTTCTCGAAGTCGGTGTTCAGGCCGACGAAGCCGTGGCGGGCGCGCGGACGGCCGATGTCGCCATCCTTGAACTCGGCCGGGATCTTGCGGGCCTGCTCGAAGAAATCCTTGTGCACCAGCGTCAGCGTCTCCTTCACATCGTGCTCGGCGCGATCAATCGCCTTGCCGCTCAGCGCGCGCAGGTCGCCGAAGTCGTCGTCGCGCAGGATGAACGCGCGGATGAAGATGTAGAGGTTGTTCTGCTTCTGGATCGTCTGCTGGAACTTGAACAGCTCGCCGATCAGCGGGATGTCGGCCAGCAGCGGGATCTTCTTCACGACCTTCGTCGCTTCGGTGCTGGTCAGGCCGCCGATCACGATCGTGCTGTTGTTCGGGATCGTCACGATGCCGGTGATCTCGCGCGTGTTCTTCGGCGGCGGGGCCTCGTCCGGCGCGTTCGGCGAGCGCGTGGCGAACGTCTCGACCTTGAGGTTGACCTCGAGGCGCAGGTACTCGCCACCCGCTTCCGACGCGATGTGCGGCGTGATCGTGAACGTGATGCCGGCGTCCTCGTACCCGCCGAAGCCCTGGCTGTTGGCCGTGCTCTGCGTGGTGGTCGTGGTGACGGTGGGCTCGCCACGCGTGAACGTCAGCTTCGCCTCTTCGTTGTCGTTGGTGATCACGCGCGGCTGCGAGAGCACGTTGGCGTTGGTCTGCGTCTGCGTGGCCTTCAGCAGGATCGGAATGCTGAAGAAGTCGGAGCGGTTGAGCGCGAGCAGCACGCCATCCGAGAAGTTCGGGCTGCGACCGTGCGGCACGCCACCCGTGTCCACCGGCACGCCGTCGGCGTCCACGATCTCGCTCAGGCCGAACTGCGTGCCGCCGAAGAACGTCGTCTGGCCGTCCTTGGGCTGGTCGATCGACGCGATTTCGACGCCGAACTCGAGGTTCTCCTCGGCGTTCACTTCGAGGATCGCCGCTTCGATCATCACCTGCGGCTTGCGGATATCGAGCTCGCCGATCACCTTGCGGATCTCGAGGTAGTCGTCCGGCGTAGCGGTGATGATCAGCGCGTTGGTGTTCTCGTCGGCCACCACGTTGGGCTGGTACTGCTCCTGGTCGATCGGCCCGCGGAAGCGGCTGCCACCGCCCGCACCGCCGGCGCCACCGCCCTCCGCGCCGCCGGGGTTCTGGCCGGGGTTCACGGTGTCGGGCTGCTGGAAGACCTCGGCGCTGATCAGGCTGTTGAGCACCTCGGCCAGTTGCGTCGAGTCGGCGTGCTTGCAGAAGTAGATGTGGATGCGGCCCTTGACCTCGTTCGGGATCTCGATGTCGAGCTTGCGCACGAGGCCGCGAATTACGGAGATGTTCTCGGGCAGGGCCTGCACGATGATGGCGTTGGTGCGCTGGTCAGCCTCGATCAGGATCTGGTCCTCGATGCCGGTGCCACCCTGACGGGCGCGGGCCTGGGCCTGCAGACGGGCGCGAACCAGGTTGCCCACGGTCGTCGCAATCTGCGTCGCGTCGGCGTACTGCACCGGCAGCACCTGCATCTCCATCTGCGGGCCGGGCTGGTCGAGGATCGCGAGCAGGCGCGCCATGCGCTTGATCTGGAACTCGAAGTCCGAAATCAGCACGGCGTTCACACCGGTGATCGGCTGGATCACGCCGCCGGGGCGGGTCACCAGGTTGAGCAGCGCGCGCTGGACCGACGCCGGGTCGGCGTACTGCAGGTGCACGATCATCGTGACGAAGCTGGCGGTTTCCTTCAGTTCGCCGAGCGTGCCGCTGCCCATGCTGTGCATCTGGCGGCCGAGCTCGTCGAGCTTCTTGATCTCGTAGATCTCGACGTTGTCGGCCGAGTTCTCGCCGAAGGAGCTGATGCCGTAGCCGATCTGCTTGAGCATCGCGAGCAGCAGGTTGTAGTGCGCAGCCTCGGGCACGCGCGCGCCCTGCGCGAGCATGAAGACGGTCTTGTCCTTCAGTTCCTGCGGGTTGTAGATGAAGATCTTGCGCGTATCGTGCGCGACGAGCTTGATGAAGCTCTCGACCTTGATCTCGTTCTGCACGTAGAGCGTGGTTTCGCCGCCGGAGCCGGGCTGGGCCGGGTCGGGGTCGGGGTCCTGCGCCGGGGCGTGGATCGCGGGCAGCGCGCCGAGCAGCA
>JBFWQT010000508.1:0-5278 GCA_050249295.1 Planctomycetota bacterium | reverse complement strand
CGCCGCACATCAGTGGTGTCTGCGCGCTGCTCAAACAGGCCCATCCCGACTGGTCGCCGGCGCAGATCAAATCGGCACTGATGCTGACAGCCGTGAGCGATGTGGTGAAGGAGCCGGGCGGCACCGACGCGGCGCGCACGATCTCGCAGGGTGCCGGGCGCGTGGCCGCCGAGAAGGCGCTCGAGCCGTCGATGTGGACGACGCGGCCGTCGGTGAGCATCGGCCTGATCCGCCCCGGCCAGACCGCGAACATGCAGATTCCGCTGCACTCGCTGCTCGACAAGAGCGCCAGCTACGAGGTCGTCGTCGACCAGCGGCTCAAGGATGACGGCCTCGCGGTGAAGATCCCGGCCGGCAAGACGTTCGACCTCGCGAAGGGCGGCAGCACGCAGGTGACTATCGAGGTATCGGTCGGCGCAGCCGTACCGCCGGGCGACTACGAGGGCGAGCTGCAGGTCACGCCGACCTCGCTGACCGGCACCGCGGTGCGCATTCCGTACTGGCTGCGCGTGGTGCCAGCCACGAAGACCAACGTGCCGATCCTGCTGATCGACTGGGATCTGAGCCTGCCGCGCGCCGACGACGACTACCGCAAGGTGTGGGAGGACGCGCTGCTCGACACGCGCCACGACTGCGACGTGTGGGACGTGAAGGCGCAGGGCAAGCTGCCTGACTTCAACGACCTGATGCCGTATCGCGCGGCGATCATCTACAGCGGCAGCCAGAGCGCCAACACGGGCTGGAGTGTCGCGGCCGCGTCGGAGTTCCTGCAGTGGCTGTATGCCGGGCACGGGCTGGCGGTGTGCGGCCAGGGTCTGCCGGCGCTGTTCGAGGCGCGGCACATCGGCAAGTGCGCGCAGATCCGCGTGGACGGCAGCCAGGACCTCTACGAGGGCCGCATGAAGCGCGGCGGCATCCGCGGAATGGACGGCGGGCCGTGGGCCGACATGACCTTCGACCTCTCGCCGAACCGCGACAACGCGGAGTTCCTGACGAAGCTGCGCGAGCTGCGCGCCGAGTACATCTTCATCAAGGACCTCTCGGCGCCGTCGCTGCGCGCCACCGGCACCACCGACAAGGCGGCAAAGGACGGCTACGTGGCGTTCCATCGCGGCTCGTCGCGCAACGATGCGACGCCCGGCAAGCCGGCGCAGGTGCCGTACCGCATCGTGTTCTGCACGTTCGGCGTCGAGTCGGTCAGCGAGAAGACGCGCGGCAACACGCGCGCCGACTTTGCCGGCAAGCTCGCCGACTGGTTGCTCGATCTGCCGGAGTTGCCCGGCGCAGCCATCGCGTCGCCCGCGCAGGTTACGCTCACGCCCGACTCCGACAACGGCATGTCGTTCACCGCCGAGGTCCGCCTCAGCGAGGGCCACGGCGACGTGAAGGACGTGTCGGTCAACTGGGGTGACGGCAACACGACCGGCCACAGCGGTGCAACCGCGAAGCACGTGTACGGCCGCGAGGGCAGTTACCAGGTGACCGTCGAGGTCACGACGACCAGCGGCAAGACGCTCAGCGCGGGCCCTGCCACGGCCGTCGCGAAGGCGGGCGGTGCCGCGCCGGGTCCTGGTCCGGGTCCGGGGCCTGGTGAGGCGAAGTACATCCGCGGTTCGCGCGAGTACGAGAAGTTCATGGAGTACGCGAAGCTCGTGTTGCCGGCCGGCCACGAGGCATTCCTGGCTGGCAGTGTCGAGCAGGCGATCGGCGACATGTCGAAGGTTCACAAGGACAAGTTGCTGCGCTTCCTCGACCTGCAGGTCCGCCAGGAGCGCGATCCGGTGCTACGCGACATGCAGCGCGAGTTCCGCAAGATGCTGCGCTGACCCGGTTCGGACTGTGACCTGCATCAAGAGCCGCAAGCGCAAGCGAGCGGGCCTGGTGGGCGTCTCGTTTGCGAATCCGCTGCGCGCGCGGCTCTGATTCGCGCGGCCACCGTGAATCCCGGCGCCAGCTCACGCGGCAGGGCGATCAGAGCGCGACGCGCGAATCAGAGCGCTGCCACCCGATGGGGCATTTCCCGTGCGGCGACTTCTGCAGTGGCAGAGGGAACGCCGGGCCAATTGCCCGGATTATTGTCGCCGACCCGGGCGTTACAACCACTGCCCGCCCGTAGCGTTGGTATCATCCTCCGCACCGTCAGCATGCGCAAACCGCTTGCATGACCCGCGGCGCTCGCACGACAGTAGAGGAGCCGCTGGTCCGACCCTGCCCATCCGCCTCATGACACCGATCCTGCCGAACTTCTCGTGTCGCCGTTGCCCGGCGTTGTGGCTTGTGTTGATGATCGCCGCGCTGCTGCCGGCCGCCTCCGTATTCGCGCAGGCGCCGGGCGGGCCGGACGGGCCGACCGCCGACGACGTGGTCTGGTCCGCACGCTTCGACCCGCCCACGGCCAGCCCCGGCGACACCATCACGCTCGAGCTCCAGGAGATCATCCCCGACACGCTGCACGGCTACATCATCGGCACCCCGGACTCGGGCGGCCTGGAGTCGCTGGTCGATGTCGACAAGCTCGGGCCCGACGTGCTGGCGATCGCCGGCGCGTGGCAGCAGCCAAAGACCGTGCAGCACCGGGGCCAGCCGGTGCTGTTCGGCGCGGCTGTGTTCCGCATGCCGATGAAGGTGCTGCCCACGGCGAAGCCCGGCGTGCACCGGCTGAAGCTGACGCTGACCTTCGGCGTATGCAACGACGACACGTGCTTCCCGCCGAAGGACATCGCGCTGCCGATCGGCCTGCACGTGCTGGAGGCGGCTGCTGGCGCCGGCACGCATGACGCGGCCGCGGGGACCGCGGGTCCGGCGCCGGTGATCTGGAACCCCGGTGCCGACGATCCGGAACTGCAGAACAAGGCCGTGTGGTCGCTGGCGGTGCACGGCAGCACGCTGATGGTCGGCGTGACGCTGCCGGAGGGCTACCACACCTACAAGTACTCGGCGCTGCCGATGGGCGACATGAACGCCGCGATGGAGACGCGCATCGTGGTCGAAAGCAGCGAGGGCGTGAAGCTTGGCAGCGGGCCGGTCGTCGAGAACCACAAGATGTTCGACGAGTACGGCGAGATGGTGGTCGGGCCGGAGGGTGACTACCGCCTGCCGCTGGCGATCCCGGCCGGGCTGGCGCCGGGCGAGCACACGCTGAACGTCACGATCCAGTTCAACGAGTGCAACCACGAGGGCTGCTTCAATCCGCTGACGAAGACGATCGCCGTCCCGTTTGTCGTGGGCGCGTCGGCACCGGTCGTGTCGGAGCCGACGGCGAAGCTGGAGTGGGTGCCAGGCTCGGAGGGCGTGACCGCGCAGTGGAAGGTGTGGCTCGATCGCAAGACCGTGCATCGCGGCGAGACCGTCAACCTTGTCGCCAGCATCGAGATGGCGCCGACCAACCACAGCTACCTGCCCTCGACCGGCGCGTCGGACGCCACCGGCACGAAGATCACGCCGGACTGGGCGAGCGTGAAGGGTCTGACCGCGGGCGGCCCGCTGAAGGCGGCCGGCGACATCCACGACGACCCGACCGTCGGTCCGGTGCTCGGTCCGCAGGGCACGTTCACGCTGCCGATCAAGGTGGCCGCGGACGCGCCGTTCGGCGAGCAGAAGCTGAAGTTCGAGATCTCTTTCGTGGAGTGTGAAGAGGGCAGTTGCTATCCGCCGGAGATGACGACGCTCGAGATTGCGTTCGCGATCGAGGAGCTGCCGGGCGGAACGCCGATCACGGATACCCCGCCCGCAGGCGCCGGCACGACTACCACTGGCACCACTGGCACCGGGGGCGGCACTGACCCGAACGCCCCGGCCACCGACGAGCAGCCGCTCGACATGAACGCGCTGATCCCGTTCCTCGGCATGGCGTTCCTCGGCGGCATCATCCTCAACCTGATGCCGTGCGTGCTGCCAGTGCTCGGCATCAAGGTGCTGGGCTTTGTCGAGTCGGCGCACGATTCGGAGACGAGCCCGGTGGTGCACAGCCTGGCGTTCACGTTCGGCGTGATGCTGTCGTTCTGGGTGCTGGCCGGAATCATGGTCAGTGCGCAGGCGGCCGGGAAGGCCGCGGGCTGGGGCTTCCAGATGGGCAACCCGGTGTTCGTGTTCGTGCTGATCACGTTCATGATCCTGTTCGCGATGAACCTGTTCGGCGTCTTCGAGGTCGGCACGTCGCTGCAGTCGCTGGCGGGCGGCCGCAAGAAGAAGAAGTCGGGCCTGAGTGGCTCGGTTGTCACCGGCATCACGGCCACGCTGGTGGCCACGCCGTGCACCGCGCCGTTCATGGGCTCGGCGCTGGGGTTCACGTCGACGCAGCCGCCGATCGTGACGGTGCTGGTGCTGACGATGATCGGCCTCGGCATGTCGGCGCCGTACATCGTGCTCTCGGCGAGCCCCGCGTTGCTGAAGCGCATCCCGAAGCCCGGCCCGTGGATGGTGTCGCTCAAGCAGGCGATGGGGTTCATGATGCTGGCGTTCGTGCCGTGGCTGCTGTGGGTGTACGTGAAGCTGGTCGGCCGCGACGTGATGCTCTGGAGCATGGTGGCGATCATTGTGGTGTGCGCGGGTGGCTGGGTGTACGGCCGCTGGGCGACGCCGTTGCAGACCGCGCGCACCCGCTACGCCGCGCTGGCGATGGCAATGGTGATGGTGTTGGGCTCCACGGTGTGGGGCGCGTTCCAGTCGAACGTCGAGCCGCCCGCTACCAGCGGCGGCGTAGAGACGCACACGCGCGCCCCCAACGAGCTGCCGTGGGAGCCGTACAACGTCGAGAAGCTGGCGCAGCTGCGCGCCGCCGGCACGCCGGTGCTCGTGGACTACACCGCCGACTGGTGCCTGACCTGCAAGTCGAATGCGCGCAGCGCGCTGAATGTGCCGGAGACTCTGGAGTACGTCCGTGCGCACGGCATCGTTCCGATGGAGGCCGACTACACACGGACGCCGGACGACCTGACGGCCGACCTGAAGAAGCACGGCCGTCGCGGTGTGCCGCTGGTGCTGTACTACCCGCCGAACGGCGCGGAGCCGATCCAGCTGCCGAACGTGATGCTGACGCCGTCGGCTGCGCTCGACCCGATCCGCGAGGCCGATGCGAAGGCCGGCGTGACCGGGGCGCTGCCGCAGGATGCTGACGCGACGCGGTAGGCGCCCGGGTGCGCGTCCGTTCCGGTCAGAGCCGCCACCTGAGAGCGCCTGCCCGCGAATCGCGCTTCCGGGCGAGCCGGGGGTGTAAGCCCGGTGTAAGTAAGCCCCATGGGCGCTAGAACAAGAGCCGCGTGCGGGGGGGTGGGGGGCG
>JBFWQT010000507.1:0-5282 GCA_050249295.1 Planctomycetota bacterium | reverse complement strand
AAGGGCAAGGGCAAGGGCAAGGGCAAGGGCAAGGGCAAGGGCAAGGGCAAGGGCAAGGGCAAGGGCAAGGGCAAGGGCAAGGGCAAGGGCAAGGGCAAGGGCAACGCGAAACCGCGGCGTGCTGGTGAGCGCGCCGCGGTTCAAAGGTTGCAGTTCGTGATGGTTCAGCGGTCGTTGCCCGGCATGCGGCCGGTCGCCATCTGCTTGAAGTACTGGCGGAGGAGCTCGACGTAGCGGGCGCTGAAGCGCTGCTGCAGGGCCTGGGTCACGGCTTCGCGTTCCTTGTCGCGCAACTGGCCCCACTGGCTCTCGGTGGCGCTGCCGCGGGCGATCTCGCCGAGCGGATTGCGCGGCGTGCCGCCACCAGGAAGCGAGGATTCGCCGGCCGGGCTGCCAGCCGGGCCGCCAGCCTGGCCGCCGGGATTCGCCTCGCCCTGGCCGGGCTGCGGCTGACCCTGGCCTTGGCCTTGACCTTGGCCTTGGCCCTGTCCCTGGCCTTGGCCTTGGCCTTGGCCTTGGCCCTGGCCTTGTCCTTGACCCTGGCCTTGCCCCTGTCCTTGGCCTTGGCCTTGGCCCTGACCCTGGCCTTGACCTTGTCCCTGACCCTGACCCTGTCCTTGGCCTTGGCCTTGGCCTTGGCCTTGGCCCTGGCCTTGACCTTGCCCCTGACCCTGACCCTGTCCTTGGCCTTGGCCTTGGCCTTGGCCCTGGCCTTGCCCCTGACCCTGGCCTTCGCCTTCGCCCTGTCCTTCGCCCTGCTGTTGGTCCTTCTTCAGCAGGGCATCCAGCAGATCGAGCACTGCCTGCTGGGTGGACTGGGCCTCGCCGGAGTTGCCGCCGCGCAGCTGGCGCTCGGCCTCCGCGGCCTTCTCGCGCGCATCCTTCAACGTCTCGGTAGTCGGATCCTGGGCCTGCACGGCCGCGGGGGCCGCCACTACGGCGCCGGCCACCATCATCGGGGCCAACCACCACTTGCCACGGAAGGACAACATCGCAATCTCCACAGATCGGGGACCACTCAATCTAACCGGCTGCCCACGGCCACGGATGTCGAAATCCAGGGTCGCACCTCGCCCTCGCTCAGCGCGGACGGCGCTTGCCCGGTGGAGGTGGGACGCGGCCCGTGCCGCCGGGTTTCTTCTTCTTCGTGCCCGCAATCGGCGGCGGAGCGGCCAACGGCGGAGGCGCAGCCAACGGCGGCGGAGCGGCGATCGGAGGCGGAGCCGGCTGCACCTTGCGGGTGCCGGGGCGCTTGCCAGCCGGGCCAGCCGGAGCACCGGCGGCCTTCGGGCTGGCCGACTGGCGCGCCGTGGGCCTGGCAGCCGGCGGCGGAGCCGCCTGCGGAGCCGCCTCGGCACGCACCCGACCGGCCCGCGCGCCGCGCGGCATCGTCATCGCCTCGTCGCCGATCGGCGCGTCGAGCGGATCGTCGCCGCCGCCATCGGCATCGTCGTCATCGGCATCCGACCCGCGACCGCGGCCCGGCTTGCCGGCCAGCTTGCCGGTCTTGCCCGCGACCTTGCCGGTCTTGCCGGCGAGCTTGCCGGTCTTGCCCGGCCTCGGCGCATCCGTGCCCTTCGCGGCCGCCAGCGCCTTGCCGCCCCTGGTCTTGGCCTTCGCGGCCGGCGCAATGTCCATCAACACCGGCTCGAGCTGCTTGAACAGCTCGCCCGGCACGGTGAGGAACGCGGTGCGCTGATCTTCCATCTGGCCCTTGCTGTTGCGCTGCTTGCTCGAGACCTCGATCTCGACCTCCTCATCGGCGCCGTGCGCGGGGCAGAGCCACACGTTGACGTACGTCTCCTGCTCGCCGCCGGCCTGCAGCGCGGCTATCGCGGTGGCCGCATCTCCGGATCGCAGGTCATTGGCAATCTGCTCGGGTTCGCCGTCGAACGGGCCGTACTTCGTCTCCTTCTTCCACGCATCGGCGGCCACGGAGAACGGCGTGCCGGTCGTGTACTGCATCACGCCGAACGCCAGCGCGCCGACCACACCCACCGGCAGCAACCAGAAGAGGTAGACGACCGGCCCTTTCATCGTGCTCTTCCGGCCGGTGCGGCTGCGCGAGACGATGCCGACCTCGGACTGCCACTGTGCCCACGCGCCGAACGACTGTGGAACCTTCAGGCCGTTCTCGTCGAGGATCTGCTCGATCTCGGCGTCGGTGAGGTCGGGTTCTTCCGTGTGTGCCTCCTCCATCTCGGCGGCGCGCGCCTCGGCGATCATCTTTACGTCGCGGCCGTACTCGACGAACTTGCCGACGAGGCCGATCTGGATACCGCAGATGACGCCGATGGCGATGCCGATGGCCTTGTGGCGGAACTTCGCCTTGCGCACCAGGAACCACGCGGCGGCCGCCCATACCAGTCCGCCGACGATCGGGCCGATCCAGAGCTGCGAGCTGAGTCCGACGAGCAGGCCGTTGAGGTAGCCCGCTGCGCCGCCGGCCATCAGGCAGCCGATGGCCACCATCGCCAGGCCGCCACCGGTGTAGCCGCCGTCCGGCTTGAAGTCGCGCACGCCGCCTTCTCCGCCGCCCGCGCCTGACCTTGCGCCGCGCTTCGACGCGCCACCCCTGGCGGCGGCGCCGGGCTTCGTGCGACCGGTTGCGCGTGCCGAGCGACGGGCCGAGGGCGCAGGCGCGCCACCGGCGTCGGCGGCGTCATTGCCACCCGCATCATCAACGTCGGCGTCGGCGACGGGCTTTGTGCCGAGCTTGCGCGACGCCGGCTTGCCACCGAGTTTGCCGGTGCCGGGACGAGCGCCGATCCGGCGCGATGGAGGCTGAGCCACGATCGGACTCCAACTACAGGCGGGAAAGGTTCGGTTCAGGGATGCTCATTGTGCGGCGGCCGGCAGAGCGGAACAAGAGGCGTGCATCGGCGGCCGCGCTTGCTAGCATACCGCCCCTTGCGGGCCCGTGTAGGGATTCCGCTGGCGCATCCGGTGCAGCCCGACGCTGCTCGCGCCACTGACACGACCGACCGAGGACGACCTGCATGATCCGCGACTTCGAGCAAGGCCCCTTCTGGCTCCGCAAACCGCTCGACCCGATGATCGAGGAAGACGACCCGGACGACCCGGAGGAGCCCGACAAGGAAGACGAAGGCAAGGGCGGCGCCGGTGACGACCAGTTGCTGAAGCTGATGCTGAAGACGCGCACGATCCTCGTGTCGTCGCCGGTGTCGGACAAGCTCTACCAGAAGGTGGTGCAGCAGCTGACGCTGCTCGAGGCCCAGGACGCGAACGCGCCGATCCACGTGTACGTGAACTCGCCGGGCGGCTCGGCCGACTCGGGGTTCGCGATCTACGACGCGATGCGCTTCGTGACCTGCCCGATCGTCACGATCTGCAACGGCATCTGCGCCAGCGCGGCCGTGATCATCTTCCTCGGCGGCGACAAGGACAAGCGCGTGAGCCTGCCGAACTCGCGCTTCCTGCTGCACCAGCCGAGCACCGCCGGCCAGGGCACCGCGAGCGACCTGAGCATCACCGCGCGCGAGATCATCAAGATCCGCGAGAAGTACAACGGCATCGTGGCCGAAGCGACCGGCAAGAGCATCGACAAGGTGACCAAGGACTCGGACCGTGACTTCTGGCTCTCGGCCACCGAAGCCGTCGAGTATGGGCTGGCCAGCAAGGTGATCACGGAGAAGAAGGAACTGCCGCGCTGACCAGCCCGGATTCCGCATTTCCGGGCGAGCCAGGGACGTGCCCGGGCTCGCCCGGATTGCATTCGCGACCCGACCGACTCCACACACACAATCGATGTCTGACACCACCGGCAACGGTTCGAGCCAACCCGGCGCGACGCCTCCGGCCGCCACGCCCGCGGAACCGGCGGGCGCGACGACCACCGCGGCGCCCGACACCCGGCCCGCCAGCCCTGGCCGGCAGGCATCGCCGACGACATCCACCGCGATCCACGACATCACGTTCCGTCGCGTCTTCCGCGAACTGATCGGCTTCATGTGGCCGTATCGCAAGCTGTTCGCGATCAGCATGACCGGCGCGCTGCTGTTCTCGCTTGGCGCGAACGGCCGGTTGCTGCTCCTGCAGCCGATCACCGACAAGGTGTTCATGCCCGGCGGCGACCTGGCCGACGCCGACAAGCTGCAGAACCTGACATGGATTGTGCTTGCGATGCTGGTCATCACGCTGATCCAGGGACCAGCCGGGTGGATCCGCCAGTACTACGGCTCGCAGATGTCACAGAAGCTGCGCATCGATGTGCAACGCCACATCCAGAAGCACCTGCTGACGCTCGACATGAACTTCTACATCCGCCATCGCCAGGGCGACCTGATGTCGCGCGTGCTCGGCGACATGGGCGCCGTGATGGGCGCGGTCGAACATGTGCTCACGGCGCTGCCGGTGTTCGTGTTCCTGGCGGTCACCGGCCTCGCTGTGGCGATCTACGCCTCGTGGCGGCTCGCGCTGCTCTGCACGCTGGTGATTCCGCTGCTGTCGTTCATGCTGTCGTTCCTCTCGAAGCGACTGCGCCACTGGGCCCGCATGCGCAGCGCCGCCGGTGGCGAGGTGAACGACCGGCTGCAGGAGAGCATGAATGGCATCCGCGTCGTGAAGTCGTTCCGCCGCGAGGAACGCGAACGCCAGCGCTTCATCGACGCGACCGACACGCTCTACGAGCGCTCGATGGCGGCCGTGCGTTACATGACGCTCAATTCGTCCGGCGTGGACTTCCTCTACAACCTGCTGATTGCCGGCCTCGTGCTGCTCGGCGGGTGGCTCGTGCTCACCACGTTCACCGACGCCAACGGCAACGAGTACACGCTGCTGACCGGCGGCTACCTGATCATGTTCATCGGCGCGCTGGTCTCGCTCTACGACCCCGTGCGGCGCATCAGCCGGTCGATCAACATGTACCAGAACGCGATGGCCGCGGCCGAGCGCGTGTTCGAGGTGCTCGACCTCAAGCCGTCGATCCGCGACGCCGACGACGCGGTTGCCCACGACACGTTCGAGTCCGGCGTCGAACTCGACGCCGTGTGCTTCGACTACGACGAAGCGGCCGACCGCGCCGGCAGCCTCTCGTGGGATCCGGTGACCAGTGCGCCGGCCGAGGCAAAGGTGGCCGACCCGGATGCGCCGGCGCGCCGCAAGGCATTCAACCTGCAGAACGTCTCGTTCGTCGCGAAGAAGGGTGAGGTCATCGCGCTCGTCGGCGAGCGCGGCTCCGGCAAGTCGACCATCCTCGACCTGATCCTGCGGCTCTACGATCCGACGTCCGGGTCGGTGATGATCGACGGCATCGACATCCG
>JBFWQT010000506.1:0-5282 GCA_050249295.1 Planctomycetota bacterium | reverse complement strand
CCGGCGGAGCGTCGTGCGGTTCGGGTTGCGGTTCGGCCGGGCCGGGGACGTCGTGCGGTTCGGATTCGGTCAGGATGGAGAAGTTTCACCACGGAGAACACAGAGACCACAGAGAAGAAGCGGAGAGGTGAGAGATGCTCGCGACCGCTTCTCTGTGGTCTCTGTGGTCTCTATGGTCTCTGTGGTCTCTGTGGTCTCTGTGGTCTCTGTGGTCTCTGTGGTCTCTGTGGTCTACGAGGTGAAGCTCTTTTTCACGCACTGCTCAGCACACGCTTACCCGGCGCATGTCGCAGAGGGTGATCATGAGTGTTTTGCCCTCCGCTGACTGATGTCCCGGGCTCGTAGCCAGCAACATGGTTTCACCACAGCGAGCACAGCGAGCACAGCGAGCACCGCTTCTCTGTGGTCTCTGTGCTCTCCGTGGTGAAACTCTTCCTCGCGTCCTGCCAGGCACACGCGGTTCCCGGCGCACGACGGCTACTTCTTGCCGCGGCCCTTGCCTTCGCTGCGGGCCGGGGCTTCGCCATCACCGGCGTCGCCATCACCGTCGGAATCGTCGTCGCCGCTGTTCGATGTGTCGTCCTCGGAACCCCCGGCAATCACGAGTTCCTTGCGGATTGTGGTCTCGATGTTCGCGGCCACGTCGGGGTTGTCCTTGAGGAACTGACGAGCCGCTTCGCGACCCTGCCCGAGACGGAGGTCACCGGCCGAGAACCAGGAGCCCGACTTCTGCACGATGCCCTGCGCGATGCCGAAGTCGATCAACTCGCCGGTACGGGAGATGCCCTCGTTGTAGAGAATGTCGAACTCGGCCTTCTTGAACGGCGGCGCCACCTTGTTCTTGGCAACCTTCGCCGTGGTGCGGTTGCCGATGACGTTCTCGCCTTCCTTGATCTGGCCGACGCGGCGGACGTCGATGCGGACGCTGGCATAGAACTTCAGCGCGCGGCCGCCCGGCGTGGTCTCGGGGCTGCCGAACATCACGCCGATTTTCTCGCGCAGCTGGTTGATGAAGATCACGGCGCAGTTGGCGCGCGCGGCGGCACCGGTCAGGCGGCGCAGCACCTGGCTCATCATGCGCGCCTGCAGGCCCACGAAGTTGTCGCCGATGTCGCCCTGCAACTCGGCACGCGGCACCAGCGCGGCCACCGAGTCGATCACGATCAGATCGACCGACGCGCTGGCGACGAGAATGTCCGCGATCTCGAGCGCCTGCTCGCCACTGTCCGGCTGCGACACCAGCAGGTCGTCGAGCTTCACGCCCAGACGCTCGGCATACGACGGGTCCAGCGCGTGCTCGGCGTCGATGAACGCGGCCGTGCCGCCGGCGCGCTGCGCATTGGCCACGACATGCAGCGCCAGCGTCGTCTTGCCGCTCGATTCGGGGCCGTACACCTCGATGATGCGGCCGCGCGGGATGCCCTTGCCGCCAAGCGCGACGTCGAGCGCAATGCTTCCGGTCTGGATACCCTCGACCACGCGCGGCGGCGCATCACCGAGCTTCATGATCGCGCCCTTGCCGCACGACTTCTCGATCTGGTCGAGAGCGAGCTTGAGCGCGCGGCCACGGTCGTCCTTGCCCGCCTTGCTGCTGTCCTTGTCCTTGTCCTTGTCCTTGTCCTTGCCGTTGCCCTTGGCCATCGCGGCGTCCTTGTCCTTGTCCTTGTTCCTGGCGGCAATCATGTTCACCCGTGGATTGTATCAGCAGCGGCTGCGCTTGAACCGCGTATGTTTGAAGGCAACTCGATCAGTATAGACCCTGATGTTGGCTGGCGCAAACAGAAAGGGCATATTTAACACTTAGCCTTATCCTTATGCCTTGAAGCATGTTACGGCGGCGCGGTCCAGAAACACGCCGAAACGCATGGTGCCCGCCGGATGCGTCCGACGGGCACCATACTCACTCACACACAGCTCACTTCAGCAGGTTCGCCAGTTCCGTCTTGGCGGCGGCGGCAGCGGCGCTGCCCTCGTACTTCTCCACGAACTTCTCGACTTCCTTCATGCGGCGGTCGAGCGGCGCGGTCTGCATCGAGGTCAGCTTCTGCGAGAGCTTGTCCAGTTCCTGCCAGGCCTTGATCTCGGCCTTGACGTCCTTGTCCTTCTTCAGCTCGGCGACGCGGTCCTTCGCGGCGGTGCCTTCGTCGCTGCGGCTACCGAAGTGCGTGACGATCCACTCGTACTCGGCGATGGCCTCGAGGTACTTCTTCTTGTCCTCGGCGGCCCTGGCGGCGGCCAGGTGGCTCTTGTGCATCGAGGCGGCGCGCTCGGCGATGAACGTGGCGTCGGCCTTCGCAGCGTCGTCAGCCTTCTCGTTGTTCAGCGTGTCCTGCGCCTCGCTCACGGCCTTCGCGTAGTCGCCGGTCGAGAAGGCGCGGGCGGCCTTGTCCAGGTCCTTGTGCACGTCGAGCTTGCCGAGGCCGGGGTACTTGACCTTGGCGAGCTCGGCCTTGATCGCGGCGTCGAAGGCGGCGTTGCCGGGGTTACCGGCGAACACGATCTTGCCGTCCACTCCGATGACCCACGCCATCGGGATGCCGCCGGTGCCGCGGTAGTTCTCGCAGCCGCCGGCCGAGACCGGGTAGCTGCCGCCGCCACGCGAGATCACGGTGCTGCGCACGGTGTCGACGTCGTGGTTCTGGCGCTCGAAAGTGAAGATGTGGAGGCCCTGGCCGGTGGCTTCGTGCTCGGTGTAGAGGTGCTCCATGTGCGGGATCAGGCGCAGGCACGGGCCACAGTTGACGCCCCAGTGCTCGACGACGATGACCTCGCCGCGCAGCTCGGTGATCTTCGTTTGTTCGGGCTGGTTGAGGGCCCAGGTGGCCGAGCCGAAGTCCGGCGCGTCTTCGCCGACGTTGGGCGACTGGGCGAATGCGGCGGCCGGGAGCAGGATCAGCGCGGCGGCGATCGCGATCAGCGAGATGTGCAGGTTGCGCGTCATCATGGCGGTTGCGTGGGTTGAGAAGGGAGTGATGGGAATGCGGAGCTCTGCGAGCATGGAGGGCATGTCGAAGGGCACGAGGCTATCATTCGGACTCTTTCTGATTTCGATACTGATTATGGATTGTTGGCGTATAGCGCCCTTTTAGTCCGATAACATTGGCGTGCGTCACGGGGACGCCCCCGTGAATCAGGACTTCGCGCTGGTCCTCGGGCACCTCTCGGCACGCGGGTTTGCTGCACGTCCCACGGGCAGACGGCCCGCCGACGAGGTACCATCTACATATCCTGTAACTTCTGCCGCCCTCCGTTCGGGCTCCCCGGCCCACGCTGAACCGGAGACCACGTCCATGACCACGACGACCCGCATCCGCCGCCACCTGTGGCTGCTCGCGCTGCTTGCCAGCGCGCTGGCCTGGCTGCCCGCCACCACCACGCCCGCACTGGCCGACGATGACGACCCTGCGGCACCCGCCGAGTGGGACGGCCGCGAAAGCCGCAAGGAAGCGGTCGCGATGATGGAGGAGTACCTTGTCGCAGCCACGACGCCGGCGCGCCAGGCCGAGATCGAGCAGTTCCTCGACTCGCTCGGCGTGCTCAAGCTGCGCGACTCGCGCAAGTACGAGAAAGACGTCCTCGACCTGCTGAAGAAGTCGGCCAGCGACAAGCTCGACACGGCCAACCTCGCGGCGCTCTCCTTCAAGCACGAGGCCTTGACCGGCCGCGTCTACGTGTCCGGCAACACCAGCGCGGGCGCCCAGAAGCAGGCGCTGATCATTGCGCTGCATGGCGGCGGCGAAGGCGTCGGCGACGGCAGCCAGGCAATGCAGATCTTCAAGGGCGCGGCCAGCATCGGCGGCATCGTGATTGCCCCGACTGCGCCCGAGCTGCGCGGCACCGCATGGAACCACGAAGACATCGAACGCTGGGTGATCGCGCTGGTCGAGGCCGCGAAGAACACCTGGGACATCGACACCAACCGCATCTACTTCATCGGCCACAGCATGGGCGGCTTCGGCACGTGGAGCATCGGCTGCAAGCACGCCGACCGGCTGGCCGCGATCAGCCCCAACGCCGGCGGCATCTTTGCCAACCCCGGCAACACCGAGACGGGCGGCCTCGCGTCGGGGCACATTCCCAACCTGCTCAACACGCCGGTGTGGTTCTACCACTCCACCGACGACCCGCGCGTCGGCGTGCAGAACGACCAGCTGGCCAACGCCTACCTGACGAAGCTGAAGGGGCAGGGCTACCCGTTCGAGTGGGTCTACAAGGAGTACACCGACCGCGGCCACGGCTTCCCGGCGGACGGCCATGGCCCGATCTACAAGTGGCTTGGCGAGCACACGCGCAACCCGTACCCGCTGCACATCCTGTGGGAGCCGTCGCGCGAGCAGAAGAAGCTGTTCTTCTGGATCGAGGCGACCAACACGGCCGCGCAGTACGGCGCCACCGGCCGGATCGAAGGCAAGATCGACAAGGCCAGCAACACCGTGACGATCACCAGTAGCGGCAACCCGGGCGACATCACGGTCTACCTCAACGAAAAGCTGGTCGACCTGACGAAGCCGGTGACGATCACGCAGAACGGCGAGGTGAAGTTCCAGGGCCACGTCTATCCGCAGCTGTCCGTGCTGCTGCACAGCGTGGCGCGCACGCGCGATCCGCTGCAGTACTACAACTGCCGTGTGAGCCTCTCCGGTCGCACGTCGCTCGGCCCGGCTCCGGCGCCCGGTCCCGGTCCCGGCCCCGGATCCGATCCGAAGCCGGACGGCGACCCGGCCGCGAAGCCGCCGACGGATGAGCCGGTCGCGCCGCCGCCGCCCGCGGTCGAGAAGTACGAGAAGGGCACCGACGAGTTCAAGCGCTTCATGGACATCGTCGCCCAGGTCGTTCCGCGCGGCCATCGCGTCAATCGCGACGCGACGTCGGTGACCAACGCGATCTCGATGCTCAACGAGCAGTACAAGGACAAGCTGGTGCGCATGCTCGACCACAGCGCCCGCGGCGCGAGCGGCGACGACCGCAAGCTGCTGCGCGAGTTCAGCGAGATGGCGGCCGGCGGCTAGTGGTGTTCCGCGGATTGTTCCGGCAAGAGCCGCGACCGAAAGGGAGCGGGGGCAACCGGGCAATCGCGAGGGGCGCAGCGCGGCTGCAACGAAGACAAAAATGTTCAACCACGAAGGCACGAAGGACACGAAGGACCACGAAGGAGCGTCGAGCCCTCGCTTCCTTCTCCGTGTCCTCCGTGTCCTCCGTGGTGAATCTGCTACTAGATACGAAACCGATCCACCGCACAGAGACGCGGTAGCGCGGGCTCGAACGCACCTTCGTGGTCCTTC
>JBFWQT010000505.1:0-5307 GCA_050249295.1 Planctomycetota bacterium | reverse complement strand
GCGAACTTGTCCTGCACGTTGTCGAGGTAGTGCGAGGCGCGCGTGCCCAGGCGGCTGCTGGCACGGCGCGCCGCGTCACCGGGGCTGCGCTCGGCGGTTGCGTCGTCCTCATCGTGGTGCGGGCCGTCGCTTCCGGCCATGTCAAAGGGGTCGGTCCGACGGCCGCCGCCGACGAGCACCGGCACGGGCCGCGGGTTGAACGCTTCGCGCGCGATGTACGCGCCGCGCAGGTTCGCGTCGCCCCAGTCCAGCGAGAGCAAGCCCTCGAACACCGGCAGATGTTGCAGCGACACCTGGAACGCCAGTTCGCGAGTGACGGTGTCGGTGCTGCCGTCGGGCGGGCCGACGACGACGGTGAGCTTGACGCTGCCGTGGCGCGCGTCGGGGTGGGTGCCGTCCCAGTAGAGGTCGAGCAGCCACGCGCCGTCGGGGCCGGGCTGGACCACGTGGTGGCCGTCGAGTTGCAGCTGCCAGAGCTGGCGGCCGATCTCGCGCGGGCGCGCGCTGCCAGCGGCGGGCACGGCACCGGCGGCCGCAGCGGCCTCGGTCTCGGCGAGATGCGCGGCAGCCTCATGCGGCAGCACGATGCTGCACGTCACCTGGTCGGCATCCAGGCTGATGTCGTGCACCAGCAACGGCGTGGTGCCGTGGTTGACCATGCGGATGCGGTGCGGCCGCGGATCGACGATACCGACGACCTGCTCGACACGGGTTGCGCCTGAGAAAACGAGCATGTGCACCTGCCTGCGTTGCGTTGCGTCTGGTCTTGCCGGCGGGGCGGCCGCGTCTTGCTATCCGCAAGAACCCGCAAGGTTGAGCCGGCGGAACTTCGCCGGGTTCATCCTCATTTGAACGACCGGGAGGCTGCCGGGGCAACCCGCGATCAGTCTACCCGATTGGCGGGCAGGAGATGCGACGCGAAACCGGGCGGGCCGGAGCTGACTACCCCGACTCGCCCGGCTTTGATTTCGCGAACGCTACGCCCGACGGTGCGTCACGCTTCCGGCTTGCTGCCCTCGGCCGGCGCCTTGGCGGCGCGCATGCTCTCCATCAGCTGCAGCAGGCCGCCCACCAGCTGGCTCAGCGCATCGCCGCCGCCGGGCGCGCCGCTACCGCCGGTGTGGCTGATCGTCACGTTGCGCTGCTCCGTCGGCTTCGGCATCTGCTTCACGATCTCCGGCAGCCGCGAGATCAGGTCGAGCCGCAGCCGGCCGTCGGTCACGTCGTTCTCCACCTGGCGACGCGACGACTCCAACTCGATCTTGCGCAACTCCGCCTTGTGATCGGCGTCGCGACGCAACTCGTCGTCGGCCAACTTCTGCTGCAAGCGCTGGCGCTCGAGCGCGGCCGCCGCTTCCAGGCGCGCCTTCTCGTGCTCGGCCGCCTGCTTCATCAGCTCGGCTTCCAGCTGCGCCCGGCGCGCGCGTTCCTTCTGCTCGCGGTCAAAGCTGGTCGCGGCCGACTCGTGCTGCGTGGCCGCGCGACGCGTCTGCTCGTGCTGCTCGCGGTCGAAGTTCACCGCGGCTGCCTCGGCCTCGCGCTTCTCCACGTCGGCGCGCGTGCCGATCTCCAGCATCGCCGACTCGCGCTCGGCCTCGGCCTCGCGCTTGCGGATCAGTTCCTCCTGCTCGAGCTCGGCGAGCCGCGCCACCTTGCGGCGCTCGGCCCGGAACGGGCTCTGCAGGCTCTCCCACAGCCGCGACGAGCTGACCACCGCCTCCTTGATCTGGATGTTCACGATGCGCAGGCCGAGACCGCCGCCTTCGCTGTCGCCTTCCACCACCTCGCGCAGGCGCCGCATCAGCTCCTTGATGATCGGCTGCTTGTCGCTGAGCACGGCGTCGATGCTCATCGTCGCGACGGTGTCCTTGATCGTCGCCTCGGCCTGCTCGCGCAGCTGCACGTTGACAATCCGCATCGGATCGTACGGATCGGAGAAGTCGAGCTTGCGGTAGGCCGTGGCGAAGTCCTCGATGATCCACTGCACGTAGGCCTGCACCAGCACGCCCTGCAGCTCGGCGCAGATGCAGCTGGCGTTGACGATGATCGTCTGCATCGTTGCCGGCACCACGAGGAACGAGTCGCGCGCCGGGTCGAAGCTGACCGACAGGCCGAGGCCGATGTGCAGCGGCTTCTGGTGGCCGCGGCGGGTGTGCACGACGTAGGCGTTCGGCGGGACGACGAGGGTCTTCCAGCGCCACCAGCCGGTGATGCGCACGTCCACGGCCGGCGCTTCGTCATCGACGCTGGCGATCGAGCCCGGCAGCGCAGCGGGCCGGCTGGGCAGCGCATCGGAAGCCGGCATCGGCGAGGGCGCCATGGCCTGTGCCGGCATGTCGATGTTCATCTGCATGCGGTTCATCTGGCGAGCAGGCGCGGCGCGCTTCTTCAGGTCGCGCTCCACGTTCTCCTTCTGCTCCATCACTTCCATCAGGTAGTCGTTGGCCATGTTCGTGGCGCTCCGCGGGCGTCGGTCGGGTCGGCGATTGATCGAATGGTCGTCGCAATCTCTCAAACGTGAGGATGCGCGACCATGGAACGGGTCGGGCAGGATGTCTCCGGGGTCACCGCGGCCGGCAGGTCCGGCGTTCGTGCGCTGGCTCGAGTGCGCGTGCAGCGCACCGGAGTGGACGCGGCGCGGCCGGGATGTCGCGCCGATCCACCGGTAGTTGTGACGTGATAGGCGCCGGAAATCGGCGGCGCGCGGCGGGGCTCCACTATCATCCATCGGACATCGGAGAACGAAGCGAGACTGGAACGTGGCCTCCGCCGAATTCGGAATCCAGCATGGATTCGTCCCGGCGAATTGGCGGAGGCCACGTTCCAGTCAAAAGTAGGGTTCTCCGGTGGGCTGCAGTCGGGCAGACATTCCAACTCCGGCGGAACGCCGGAAGAACGCTGGATCATCGACCCCGTCGCGGCACACGGCGGCCTTCAGGTCACAACAGACTGGCAAAGAACTGCGCGCGCGTGGGGCGGGCGCGCGGCCGGGCATGCACGGGCATCGGTGAAGCGCGCCGTGTGCGGCACTCCACTATCATCCATCGGACATCGGAGAACGAAGCGTGGCTACCCGGACCCCGCGGCGACAAACGGAATCGCGCAGGGATTCGCCCCAGCGTTTGCGCCGCGGGGTCCGGGTAGCCGATAGTAGGGTTCTCCGGTGGGCTGCAGTCGGGCAGACATTCCGGCTCTGGCGGTACGCCAGAAGAACGCTGGATCATCCTCGCGCACCTGCGACGCAGGCTGGGTGATGACGCCGACGACACGCACCGATCTCACCGTGCGGCCCGGATTGCGAAAGAGCGAACAGGACCGGCAGCTTGTCCCACGCGAGGCGGCTGGTCAAGGGCTTTCGCCGGGCTCACTCGACATACAACTCGTTGATGCGCTCGCGCATGCCGGGCGCGGCGAACGTGAGCCGGTGCATGAAGTCTTCGTGCACGCGCGCCTCCTGCAGGGCCTGCCGCTTGGGCAGCGTCACCGAATACTTGAGGTACTCCAGCGCGGCGCGCGGCTTCTCGGCCATGTGCTGCGCGAGCTTCATCGCCTTGTCGAACACCTTCGGCGCGGGCAGCACGTAATTCACCTGCACCAGATTCTGGAAGTGGCGGCCCTTCAGGCGTGCGCCGGTGAACATCATCTCGTTGGCGATGTACGGCCCGACGAGCAACTGCAGCAGCCGCGTGCAGCCCATGCCCGGCGTGAAACCCATCTGCATGAAGTTCACGCCGTAGCGGCTTTCCTCGGCCATGATGATCACGTCGGAGCACAGCGCCATGACCAGCCCGCCGCCCACCGCGTGGCCTTCCATCGCGGCGATGACGGGCACGTTGGTCTCGAGCAGCTTCTCCGAGATGATCAGGTCCTTCACATGGAACCGGCCCTCGGCCAGCGCCACGAGGCTCTCCTTGTCGGCGCCAGCGGCAAACACATCGGGGAGGCCGCGCAGGATCAGCACCTTGGCCGTGTCGATCGCATTGAATTCGTTGAGCCGGCCGAGCACCGCATCGACGAACTCGTTGCTGAAGATGTTCTGGTTCGCGGCGTCCTGCATGTGCAGCGTGTAGACGCCATCTCCGTCGTCGATCAGCTTGACGGTATCGCTCACAGTCGGCTCCGTGTGCAGCGGTGGTCGTGTTGCGCGTGGCGGGAATACACCGTCGTGGCCGGCGTCTCAACTACCAGCGGCAGGCGTCGCAGTGGGCGCTACCGGCGTCGTCGATGCGGCCGGCGTCACCTTGCCCTGCAGCAGGATCCACTTCCAGCCGCGATCCGTCTCCACCTTCTGCACGCTGCGGAAGTGCCGCAGCATCATCCGGAACAGGTCCTCCTCGCGGTCCCAGTCCACCGCCTCGAAAGCGCCCGCCCCGCGCGTCGTGATGTCGTACAGCACATAGCCGTCATCCTTGATCACCCGCGCATGCTCGGCAAAGAAGTCGTTCAGTTCGAACGCGTGATCGACGCAGTTGGTGAACACCAGATCGACCGAGCCCGCCTGGTAGTCGAGGTGCATGAAGTCGCCGTGCACGACGTACGGGTTGTCCGGCCCGGGATTGAGATCGAGGCCGAGCGCGTTGCGGTATCCCAGGTCGCGCAGCACTTCCACCTCGGTGCCCTGGCGCGCGCCGAGGCAAAGGATGCGCGCATCGCGCGGGATCTTCAGCTTTCGCAGATGCCGGAACCGGCGGAAGAACCGCTTGCGGTACTCGGTGATGACCTTGTTGGAGAAACCGCTCGTCTTCATGATCTCGCCGAACTTGGTCACCTGGTGGGCGAGATACTCGTCGTAATTCTCGTAGTCGCGGTACCGCAGGTTGTCGCGTTTCTCCTTCGACCAGCCTTCGTTGCCGTAATGCTTGTGCCGCACCGGGGCCTTGTCGCGTTCGTGGTCGTAGGACGCATCGCGCTCGCGGCGCAGCCGTCGCATGTGGCCGAAGCCGCCGGGCGTGTAGCGATGCAGCAACGTCCTGATCCAGAAGCGGAGACTCATGCGGCGGCTGCCTCGCGATTGGCGGCTGTTGGATTGATCCGGCCCGTGCTCGTCCGTGACCTGGCAGGCTTTGCCACTCTCGCAGCGTTTGCCGTTTGTCTCAAGCAGCTTCGTCGAGATGACTAGATCGTGAACATCGAACCGGCCTGGTCCAGTGCGATGAGACTCACCGGCGAGCGCCACATCGCCGACTTCGTTGTCTATCGAGCTCGGTTTGCGATCCGCAGAAGCACGCTGCGGCTGGCCGGTGCAAGCTGATGCAAGCGGTGTACGCGCCGACGCGCGCGGTGTATCTAGTCCGCCACACGTGGCCA
>JBFWQT010000504.1:0-5321 GCA_050249295.1 Planctomycetota bacterium | reverse complement strand
AGACGCAGTTCTACCTCGACACCTCGCTGGGCTTCCGCGCGCCGTCGTTCGTGGACCTCACCGAGCAGGATCGCGCCGCGGGTGACTTCGTCATTCCGTCGCTCGATCTCGATCCCGAGTACTTCGTGACGTTCGAACTCGGCAGCAAGTGGCAGCTGGCAGGGGACGCGGTGCGCGGCCGCGTGTCGGGCTACTACACCATCCTCTCCGGCCTGTTGGTGCGCGACCCCACCGGCAACCTCGTCGGTGGCCTGCCCGAGGTGCGGTATGCCAACGCCGGTGACGGCTACGTGCTCGGCTTCGACGTGTCGCTCACTGTCGCGCCGATCCGCGACCTCGAGTTCACGCTGTCGGGCAGCTACTCCTCGGGCGAGGTGGACACGCCGTCGAACGGGCGGGACTTCCTGAGCAAGCACAACCCGGCCGCGGGTCGCTTCGGTGTTCGCTACATCGCGCTGCGCACGGCCGACGCCGACGAGAAGCCGCGGCTCTGGTTCGAGCTGTTCGTGCAGGGCGCGTTCAAACAGGGCCAGCTCAGCGCGTCTGATATCGGTGACACGCAGCGCATCCCGCCCGGCGGCACGCCCGGCTGGGTCACGCTCAACTTCCGCAGCGCGTTCGACATCAACGAGACAGTCCAGGCGTTCATCAACGTGCTGAACATCACGAATACGAACTATCGCATCCACGGCTCGGGCGACAACGAGCCGGGCTTCAACCTGCTGTTCGGATTCGAGCTGACGTTCTGATGCCGGCCGGCTGCGCGGTGAACGCACCGCAGCGAAACGACGACCGCCGGACAGCCACCGTGGCTGGCCGGCGGTCGCGTGCCGCTGCGAGGCGGCATGGCGATCGGGCGGGCGGGCTACCGGCTCATTTGAACGCGAAGCCGGCGCGGAAGATGAAGATCGTGTCGTTGAGCAGGCGCAGCTCGGCTTCGAGCATCACGACCTTGATGCAGTACGACACGCCGATGCCGATGCCGAGCAGGCGCTTCTCGCGGTAGAACAGCTCGCGGTCAGCGGTGCCGAAGCCCTGCGGGTCGCCGGCGTCGGTGCCTTCCGTGAGGTTGCCCTTGAGCGTGACCGTGAACATCGCGCTGACGAAGAAGTTCTCGACGATCTCGAACGACAGGAAGGTGAACATCGGCACCTCCCACAGGTACGCATTGAGGAACGTACCGCCGCTCGCGAGCCGGCTGATCATCACGTGTCCGCTGGCGCCGATGCCGAACGAGATCGAGGGCGTCGCGCCGCTGCGGAACATCGTCCACGAGAAGCCGCCCTGGCCGAAGTAGCCGTAGGTGTCGAACGAGCGCTGGAACTCGTCCTTGTAGTCGAGCAGGCCGATCGTGAAGAAGCCGGAGACGTTCTTGCCGGGGCGCGTGAAGGCGAGGCCGTACTCGATCACCTGGTCGGTGGCCGGGTAGCGGTTGGAGTCGCTCAGGCCGCCGAGCGGGATGTCGCCGCCGTTGCCTTCGAGGTCGTCGGCGCGGTAGGCGTGGTTGCCGACCTGGATGGTGAATCCGGCGGTCCAGTGGACTTCGGAATCGGGGTCGTAGTTGGTGCCCGCCTGCATGATGCCCTGGGCAGCAGCGCTCTGCGGGACGGCCGCAGCCAGGCCGAGCAGCACGGCGGCGACAAGCAGGCCGGAAAGAAGGGTCGACGGTTTCATGGGTTGCTCCACCTCTGGCGTGTGGTTGCGAATGTTGGATGGTTGCGGATCGGTCGGCTCGCTCAGAACAGGTAGGCGAGGGTGACCGTGTAGGTCGAGGCGGAGAGGAAGTGGGCCTCGAACATCAGCAGGAACTCGTTGAAGCGGTACGACACGCCGAAGCCGAGTCCGACCTGACGCTGCAGCTCCCACATGCGGTCCATCGAGAGGCCGTTCTCGAAGCCGTCGTCGTTCTGGTAGCCGAACGAGTAGGTGCTGATGAACCAGATGTTGAGGTGCTCGATGATTTCGAGGCTGATGTGGCCGACCAGCGAGAACTCGCCGCCGAAGTAGTCGACGTCATCGACGTTGGCCGTGATCTCGCGGTGGGCGAAGTAGCCGTGCACCGAGAAGCCGACGCCGAAGGTGAGGTTGGGCAGGCCGCGACCGCGCCGTCCGCTGCCGCCGCCGCCGTTGGCTGCGCTGGCCTCGGTGCCCCACGCCGACTCGCGCGGCTCGCTGGGCGCGCCGGGCGGATCGCCGAACTCGATGCGGTAGAAGTTCCAGGCCAGGCCGAACGACCCGCTGACCGACCAGTCGACGGTCTTCGCGCCCTGGTCGACCATCCACGTGAAGCCCGGCGCGAAGAACCCGTTCACATACGGGTCGGAGAACAGCAGCGTGAGGCCGGCCGTGGTGCGGCGGGTCTGGCGGTCCCGATCGAAGCCGCTGACCGGGATGTCGACGTCGTTCGACTCCGCGTCGGTGAGGCGGGTGTCGACCTCGGAGTAGGAGTAGTGGAGGCCGAGGCCGGTCTGCTCTTCGGCGCCATTCCAGATGTGGGGCTGGGCAGCAGCCGGCGTAGCCGCAAACGCGGCCATCACGGCGAGCATGGCGACCAGCCAGCCGGGGCCAAGGTGGCGCATGGGTGGAACTCCGTCGGTCGGTGGTGGTGGGTGTGGTGCGCCGGGGCGGCGATTCCGCGACGGCGCTGGTGCGGCATGTATGTTGTAGCGCACCAGACGTCGGCGGGTTCAACGATTCGGTGGCACGCCCGGCGCCCGATCACGGCGGCTCCGGACCCGGCTGCGGCGCGCAAGCCCCACGCGAAAGGCGAAGCGGGGCGGTTCCGGGCGGTCGATTGCGTCGGGGCGCCATCCAAACGGCTGCCGACGAACCGGAACTCGTTGACGTACCCTGTCACCTACCGCTCGTGGGTACGCCGCAACGTCACTGAACAGTGTCGATCTCAATCGCGCACTGGCAGGTGGAAGATATCACCCTGGCCGCATGCACAAGTGCGTCGGGAGCGGGTGATCGGGATGAGGAATACTCAACGGCCCAAGCCCGGCTGCTGCCGTCAGTGTCGATTTTCAGCGCCCATAGTGGCGCCTTCGCACCCTTGTAACGAACGATGCGCACGCCGGCGACACGGTCAAGCGGCACAGTCATAGAACTTGCAGTAATCCCCAGAACGCGACTGCGGGCCTGAATCGACATCGAATTCAAGGTTATTGTACGAACGGTGGTCGCAAGGCACGCGGCAAGTACAAAGACGAATCCACCACCAGCGATAGCGACGGGGTGGCCATTGGCTGTCCCAGCCACAGCTATTGCGCCCGCAGCGATACCAGCACTCAACAGGATTGCGAGCGCTGCAGTCGCGGAAACGGGACGGTCTTCGTACACGACCTGTGCGACCACGGGTTACCTCCTCCCCGGCTCAGGTTTGTCAAAGCCCGGCGGCCAATAACCGATCTCGCCGTAGAAGCCGACGCACAACCTGGCCTCCTTTACGAGGAGGTCGCCGTTCATTCCGGGGTCAGCACGATCTTGCCCATGTGCTTCGCCTGCAACAGATAGTCGAGCGCAGCGGGCAACTCCTGCAGCGCAAACGTGCGGTCGATCAGCGGCTTGATCTCCGGGTGCGCCGACAGGAACGCCAGCATGCGCTGGTGCGCCCTGCGCGAATCCACCACGATGCCCTGCAGGCGCAGCCGCTTCATCATGATCAGCCCGGTGTTGAGCGTCGCGTCCAGGCCGGTCAGCGCGCCGAGCACGGCGATCATGCCGCCACCACGGCAGGCCCGCAGGCAGCGCGGCAGCGTGTCGGAGCCGCCACTGTCCACGACGATGTCGGCACCCTTGCGGTCGGTCAGCTCGAGCACCTCGGCGTCCCACTCGGGCGTGGTGCGATAGTTGATGCCCTCGTCGGCGCCCATCGCCTTCGCGCGCGCGAGCTTCTCGTCGCTGCTGCTGGTGATGATCACGCGCGCGCCCATCGCCTTCGCGAACTGCAGCACGTACATCGAGACGCCGCCAGTGCCGATCGCCAGCACGGTCTTGCCGGCCGCGCCGTTCGGCTTGTCGGGGTCGAGCCGGCCCTCGGTGACCAGCGCGCTCCAGGCGGTGAGCCCCGCCACCGGCAGCGCCGCGGCCTCGGGGAAGGTCAGGTGCGCCGGCTTGGCCATCACGCCGGTCGCCGGCAGGTTGACGAACGTGGCCGCGAGACCCGGCCCGGGGCCGCCGAGCACGGTCTTGATCATCGAGGCGTCGAACGGCTGATCGGTCCAGCCGGTGAAGAAGTTGGTCAGCACGGCGTCGCCGCGGCGGAACTCCTTCACGTTGCGGCCGACGGTACGCAGCACGCCGGCGCCGTCGCACAGCGGCACGGCAGGCAGTTTGAGCTTCGGGTTGTAGCTGCCGCGGATCACCAGCACGTCGCGGTAGTTGGGCGACGCCGCCTTGACCTCGACCTGCACCTCGTCCGGCCCCGGCTCCTCGATGTCGCCTTCGGTCCAGCGCAGGTGTTCGAGGCCGAACTGATCGAACTGCCAGCGTTCTACGTGCATGGTGGTGCGGTGGCGGGTTGCGCGGGTGCGGCGCAGCGTATCAAATCGCGGTGGCGCACCTGCACGCCGGACGCGTGAGCGGTAGACTCACACGACGGCGTCGCCAACGAGCAAGCCTGTGACCATTCGCTTCACTGCCAGCGGGCGCCCGGCCGGGATCGGACTGCCGTTCCGCGAGGGCGACGAACTCGATCAGCCGACATTCCATCGGCTGTACGAGGCCGTGGAAGAAGACGTGAAGGCCGAACTGATCGAGGGCGTGGTCTGCATGCCCGCCGCCGCGTTGCGCGCCCGTCACGGCGACCTGCACATGATGCTGATGACGTGGCTCGGGCTCTACCAGGCGGCCACGCCGGGCGTGCGGTCGTTCGACAATGCGACGGTGATTCTGGGGCCGGCGTCCGAGCCGCAACCCGACGCCTGCGTGCTGCGCGAGGGCGGACCGGCGGCGGTCAACGACGACGATTACATCGAAGGGCCGCCGACGCTGGTCGTCGAGGTCTCGCACTCCAGCGCCGATCGCGACCTCGGCTCGAAGCAGCGCGACTACGAACGCGGCGGGGTCGAGGAGTACCTCGTGTTGATTGTCGAGTCGTCGGAAACGCGGTGGTTCGTGCGCGGCGCGGGCGGCAGATTCGCGCAGCTCGCGCGACCCGACGACGGCGTTCTGCGCTCGCCCGGCCTGGCCGGCCTGTGGCTGGATGTCGCGGCGCTGTTCGACGGTGACCTGCCGCGCCTGATTGCCACGCTGCAACGCGGCATCGACGGGCGCCACGCATGAGCCTGAACTCCACATGGCGAGCCTTTGACGCCGGC
>JBFWQT010000503.1:0-5324 GCA_050249295.1 Planctomycetota bacterium | reverse complement strand
GCAATTCCAGCCGCCGTCGGCCAGTTGCTCGTCGAGGAGCCGGCGCACGATGCCGGCCACGTCCTGTCGGAAGTACGCGCCGGCCGTGGCCACCTGGCCGTTGATGCACGGCTCGACTTCGCCCGCGAAGAATGCGTTGTCGTCGCACTCGGTCGGACCGCAGCCACGCCAGGTCACGCTGGCCCGCACGCGCTCGGCCGCCCGACGGGCCGGCTCGCAGTCGGGGTCGAGACCGAACTGCCAGAGCAGCCACAGAGCGTGCATCGTGGAGTTCCAGCCGTGGTTCCAGGCGGCGCCGCTCCAGCGGCCGTCGTCGTGCTGCAGCGCCAGCAACTGCGCGCCGAGACCCTCTGTCGCGATGCGCGCACGCTCGGCCGCGACCTCGGCAGGCGGCGCCGGGGTGAGGTCGCGAAGGGCCTGCCAGCGCAGCGCAGGGTCGGAGTCGAGCAGCCACGTGAGCACGGTGGGGTCGGCCGGGTGGAGCGCCATGGCGTCATCGTCGTTCGGGTTGGAATGCGGAGATTGAGGCCGATGGGCGGCCGCCTGTCCAGAGTCTCGGGGGTAGAATCCCGTATTATCGGTTGGTGGATTGTCGAATTCGGTCTGCAACCACCGCGTAACCACTGCTGACCCCACGCCGTTGCCCCAACCGCCGCAGCACCTTGCACTCACCGCCCCGCCAACACCCGGCGGAGCGCCATACAGCGTGCACAGCTACCCTCTTTTACGGGTAACCGGCGCGGTGTAGCTCCAACAGCGGGTTTGACGGCCACTACGCCCGTCAGCCCCGTTGCCGAGCGGGCTCAAGCAATACATCCGCCGCAACCGACGTACAGACAGGGGACAAGCGCTGCGCCGTCGCGATGACCCTCACGCACAACGGCCGTACTTCAACCCGAGGCCAACCATGAACCCGATTGACGACAACCACGGCACCGGCCAGCAAGAGCAGGAACATGTGGTCCATCTCACGCTCAGCCTCGACGGGCTCGAAGCGATCGACCTGATCAGCCTGTTCCAGCTGGCCTGCGACCAGGGCCAGTACGGCGACGCGGACGTGATCCGCACCGCGCTGATCCGGTCGATGGATGAGTACCGGGCCGGGAGCGAACTCCCGGCGGAGGAAGAGGAGGACGAAGAGGAACGCGGCTTCTGACGACGGCGTGATTCCGCCGAGGTCGCGATCGCGGCGACGACGCAACAGCTCTCGTCGGCGACCCCGGCCGAATCGGAAGTTCGTGTGCACCAATCGGCCGCCCCGGTCGTTCCATCAAGTGTGGTATCCTGCTGATGGTCCGTCTCGCGCACGGGCGCACGGGCGCACGGGGCCTCAACGGATTCCGATCACGATCCCGACGACGCTGATGATGAGCCTGACCATGCACAGCCGCAGCAGCCTCCCCCGATTCGGTCGCCTCGCCGGTCGCCTCGCCGGCGTCGGCCTGCTCGCGCTCGCCGCGGTGCTCGCGATCGCGCTGCCGGCCGTCGCGCAGGACAGCCCCGACAACGGCGCCTCGATCTACATCGAGCCGGCCAACGTCGCGAGCAACCAGCAGGACGTCACGATCAACATCTACGCCTTCGACGGCGAACTGTTCTCGCGCCCGTCGGGCCGCCTGCCCGAAGTGCAGTTCGGCCCCGGCGTCACGCTCAAGCGCACCAGCTACGTGTCGCCCAAGCAGATCCGCTGCACGATCGACACCGCGGCCGACGGCTTCGGCGCGCCCGACGTGCGCGTGCTCACCTGGTCGCTCAACGGCGAGACCGTCACCCAGCTGTCGACCAGCAGCCTCGGCCTGCTCGGCCCGGCCGCGATCTCGCCGCTGACCGTCAGCGCCAGCCAGAACGCGCTGGTCGTGCCCGACAAGGTCGGCCTGCAGACCGCCGGCGACCTGACCGTCACCGGGCCGCTGGTCGGCACCGTCACGGTTACCGCGCCGGCGGGCGTGCGCTTCTCGTCAATCGCCGCGTCGAAGCCCAAGGCCGCGAGCCAGAGCGTGGGCTTCACCGTCACCGAGGTGCAGCTCGCCGACGACGAGGTCAGCTTCACGTTCGACGTGATCAACCCGACGTTCAAGCCGCTGACCGTGAAGCTCTCGAACCTGATGCTCAACCTCGTGGACTTCACGGCGTCGGGCGGCGAGCTCGGCGAGGTGCTGTTCGGCGTCTCGATCGGCACCAGCAACCCGATCGGCACGTCGTCGGCGCACACGCCCGGCCGCACGATCCAGAACCCGACGCAGGAAGACCTGGACAACAGCGGCAGCGGCGACGTGCCCGGCGGCAACAGCGGCGGCTTCGGTGGCGGCGGCGTGCCGGCACCCGACCCCAACGCGGGCACCGGCGACGGCACGACCGACCCGACCTCGGCCGGCAGCGGCTCGACGCCGGGTACCGCGAACGGCAACTCGTCGTCGCCCTCGTCGTCGCAGTCCAGCCCCGGCGGCCAGAGCGGCCAGAGCCAGGCGGCGCAGAACCGCGCGCGCAACAACGCCGCGCGCAACAACCGCAACAACAACCAGAACCGCAACAACTTCAACCGTAGCCGCGGCGGGCAGCAGCAGCAGAACTTCTCGGGCGGCTTCCGTTCGAGCGGTTCGCCGGCCAGCGCGGATGCCGGTGCGCCCGCCGACTCGCCCAACCCGGCCCCGGCCGCGGGTGGCGGCGGCAAGGTGGTGCTGGGTGGCGGCAGCAGTCTGGCCACCGATGGCGTGCGCCCGCGCGACCCCGATGTCGAGCGCCCGCGCAACCCGACGATCAAGGCCGACCCGGAGATCGAGTTCATCGTGCGGTCGTTCACGCTGTGCGACGAGGTGTACCGCCCGCTGACCGGCGTCGGCTTCCGGCCCGCGCTCGACGGCAGCGGCGCGTACCTCGCCACGGTGCACGTGCAGGTGGTGCTCGCGCAGGATGCCACGCCGGGCCGCAAGACGCGCCTCGAGGTGGATGTGGTCGTGCCGGGTGCGCAGCCGGTGCGCGCGATCCTCGAGGAGACCCGCCCCGACTCGGGCGTGTTCCGCTCGGCCGCTGGCGGCGTGACGGTTCGTATCGATCCGTCGTCCGATCGAGATTGATAGAATGCCGGCCATCCGGATCGATCGGTCCGCCGGCCAGCGACGCAACGCCGTGTCTGTTGAATCCAACGCCAACGTTCATGAGGGGCGCGCCGAAGTGCGCAACCTGCAGGGCATGCACTTCCGCCCGGTCGGGCTGTTGGCGCAGCTTGCCCAGACCTTCAAGTCGGCGATCACGCTGACGTTCGAGGACAACACCGTCGACGCCAAGTCGGCGCTCGCGCTGACGATGCTCGGCGCGCCGCAGGGTGCCGAGCTGGCGGTGCGCGCCGAGGGCCCCGACGCCGAGGCCGCCGTGACCGCGCTCGTCGACCTGATCAACAATCGCTTCGGGTTGAAAGACACCGACTGACCGATGCCAGCCCCGATGGCCATGGCAGATGACGGCAGCGAGCAGATCCGCCGGATGCAGGTGCAACGGCGGCGCGCGGGCGCGGCGGGGGCCGTCGCCGACGGCGCGGACGGCACGACCGTCGACGACACGCTGGCGGTGGAGGAGCCGCTCGAGATCCGCCTCGTGCACGGCCCGGCGCGCGACTCGGCGAGCATCTCGATCACGATGCGCACGCCGGGCCACGATGCCTCGCTCGCGGTCGGCTTTCTGGTTTCAGAGGGCATCGTGCGTCGTGCCTCCGATGTGCTGCGCGCCGTGCACTGCGGCCGGCCGACATCGGTGCCCGAGGCCGCGACCAACGTGATCCGTGTCGAGCTTGCGCCCGATGTGGTGGTCGACCTCGCGCGTCTGCAGCGCAACGTCTACACGACCAGCAGTTGCGGCGTGTGCGGCAAGAGTTCGCTCGATGCGCTGGCCGTGGTTGCGCCGCCCGATCTGCCGCCGACCACGCCGCGCGTGCGTGTCGCCACGATCGCCGCGCTGCCCGATGCGTTGCGTGCCGCGCAGACCGTGTTCGCGCGCACCGGCGGACTGCACGCCGCTGCGCTGTTTGCAGCCGACGATGGCGCGCTGCAGGCGGTGCGCGAGGACGTCGGCCGTCACAACGCCGTCGACAAGCTCGTGGGCGAGCAGCTCCTGGCCGGGCGTCTGCCGCTCTCCGCGCACGGCCTGTTCCTGAGCGGTCGCGCGAGTTTCGAATTGATGCAGAAGGCGCTGATGGCCGGCATCCCGCTGGTCGCTGCGGTCGGCGCGCCGTCGAGCCTGGCCGTGGAGCTGGCGGTCGCACACGGCATCACGCTGTGCGGCTTCGTCCGCGACGGCCGGTTCAACGTCTACTGTGGCGATCACCGCATTGTCTCGCGGTGAGACCACACGAGCCGGATAGAATGAGGTGAGCGGCCGTTGGCAGACACACTCATGACTCATGCCCGCCAGTGCACACTGCTGCTCGCCGCCTGTGCGTGGCTGCTGCTGGCCGGCAGCCCGGCGCCGGGTCGCAGCCAGGACGGTGCGGGCGCGGGCAGTTCGCTCGACCAGCGGCTGAGGAAGGCGCGCGTCACGTTCGTGTCGCAAGAGGTGCCGATCGACGAGTTGCTGACGATCTGCGCCAGCGCCGCGCACGCGCCGCTGGTGGTCGACCCGTCACTGACCTGGATCGGCCGGCAGACGCGCACCGTGGGCTTCCACGATGCGTGCGCCGCCGATGCGCTGCAGGATGTCTGCGATTGCTGCGGCCTGCGCTGGCGCGCGGCGGACGGCGCGGTGCGGATCGACGCGCTCGATCAGGTGAGCTACGACGACGCGCGCCTGACGCGGCACTACGACATGTCGGACCTGATCAGCACGCCGCCGGACGACGTGCCGGTGTTCGCGCTGGCGGGTGGCGTGGTCGTGCCGGGGCTCGTCGAGGCGGGCGATGCGCCGCGGCCGGGCTACATGCGCCGCCTCGTGCGCGAGCTGCGTGCCGCCGTAACCGCGGTGGATGACGACTCGAGCGTCGTGGTTGCGCCGCGCGCGCTCACGGTGCGCACGTCGTGGCTCGGCCAGGGTGAGGTCGCGCAGCGTCTCGCCGAGTTGCGCGCCACGGCCCGGCCGATCGTGCTGCAGGTCGAAGGCTGGCAGATCACGGCCGAGGCGTTCCGGGAGTTGATCGGCGCCAGCGACGCCGGCGCGACGATGCCGCGCCTGCGCGAGAGCGTGCTGCGCCAGCTGCAGCAATTGCCGGCCGCGCGCGCGCGATGTGTCGAGCGTCACCGGCTGTCGTGCGTGAACGGCGGCGCGCCGTCGTGGGTGCGCAGCGGCGGCGAGCGCGGGCCGCAGCGACTCGTCGATGGCCGGCAGATCGAGGCGATGGC
>JBFWQT010000502.1:0-5350 GCA_050249295.1 Planctomycetota bacterium | reverse complement strand
GATGAGTTGCGCACCAGTTGACTCGCCTGCATCCATGCGTTGCATCCGGCTGCGTATTGTCAGCCAATGAGCATTGCAGATGTCTGGCGATCAGGCTAGAACGCAAGTGCTACTGGAAGTCCACGGTGTGACCCTGCGGTAGCAGATTTCGCCGCTTGCGCTGAAGTTCTGTTTAGCCGCAGGCCCCCGCACGTGAAGGATCTGTCGCAGCTGCAGCAATTCCCACTCTGATCTTGGCCAACGGCATGGCAGGTGCGAGGCGTGGCTCGTGCGAAACATCGACTGCTCGCCATTTCGGCGAGCAGCGACGTCACCCACCAGGGCGCGAGGTGTCGCCTCGAACTAGACCTCGATGCGACACAGATAGGGTAGCGCCCGACCTTTTGGAGCGCAAGATGAAGAAGTCACCGATCAACGTAAGGTGTCAGATCCACCCAGCTGCCCAGACACTGACACACCTCCTCATCGCGGAAGCGGCAGCCTGCGACCGCGCGGACATGCTCGCCTGGCTTGCGGAAATCGGGGCTTGTCGAGTGTGGAACTGTCTGGCCCCAGACAATCTACTGGGCGACATGCTCACCGCATAGAGCGTTAGATTCGCGGCCTTCGGGCCGCGCTCAATTGAAGCTGTTTCGCCGCCGGTTGGTTCCCGGACAACGTTCTACAATCCACGGCCAAGAGGCCGTGGCCACATTCAAATGCCATTCGCCGACGACTTTTGCGCAGTTGCAGGGTACCCGCCATTTCCGTGGCAGGAGGCGCTGTACGAGGCGTTTGCGAGTGGAGACATCCCCCCGGCGTGTACGTTGCCGACCGGGCTGGGCAAGACGAACGTGATTGCAGTGTGGTTGATCGCGCTTGCACACAAGAAGCCGGTGCCGCGCCGGTTGGTGTACGTCGTCAATCGGCGGACGGTGGTGGACCAGACGACCAACGAAGCTGAGAAGCTGCGCGGCAATGCAGCCGAGATTGGCATCAACAATCTCGCCATCAGCACCCTGCGCGGTCAGTTCGCCGACAACCGCAAGTGGTCCGCCGACCCTTCCCGCCCAGCGATCATCTGCGGCACCGTGGACATGATCGGCTCGCGTCTACTGTTCTCCGGCTACGGCGTAGGCTACAAAGGCAAGCCGCTCCAGGCGGGCTTTCTCGGCCAGGACGTGCAGTTGGTCCACGAAGAAGCGCACCTGGAACCGGCATTCCAGCATTTGCTTGACGCCATCCATCGAGAGCAGGAGCGATGCAACGAGTTCCGCCCGTTCCGCGTGATGCAACTGACTGCGACGACTCGCGGCGAAGCTGGAGCGAAAGCACTTTCCCTGCAGCCCGAGGACCTGAAGCACCAGATCGTGAAGCAGCGTGTCGAGGCTGCAAAGAGCCTGCAGCTTCACCCCGCCAGGGACGACAGCAAGATTGCGGACCAGATCAGCGAGTTGGCGCTGAAGCACAAGGACGCCAACGTAGCCGTGCTGGTCTTCGTCCGAACGCTGGAAGACGTGAAGAAGGTCTGTGACCGGCTCACGAAGAAGGACGGCGTACCCGCGGATCAGGTTGGTCAACTTACCGGGACGATGCGCGGACTGGAGCGCGACCGCATGGCCAACCCGCGCGACCCCGAGGGCTCGCGCGTGTTCGCGCGTTTCCTCAGGCCGCCGAAGCCGGATGCCTCCGAATCGGAGCGCTGGAAGATCGATCCGCAGCCGGGCACCGTCTTCCTCGTCTGCACGTCGGCCGGCGAGGTCGGGGTTGATATCTCGGCCGACCACCTGGTATGCGACCTGTCCACGTTCGACAGCATGGCCCAGCGCTTCGGCCGGGTGAATCGCTACGGCGACTGCCGCGACACGCGCGTTGACGTTGACGTGGTCCACCCGATCAAGTTCGACGACAAGGATAGTCTCGCCCCAGCGCGGGAAGGCACTCTTGCCTTGCTCCGGGCTCTCAACGGTGACGCGAGCCCCTTGTCGATCGACGGACTGGACCCGGAAGCGCGCCGTGCTGCGTTTGCCCCGCCACCGACGATGCTTCCCGCGACGGACATTCTGTTCGACGCCTGGGCCCTGACGAGCATTCGCAAGAAGATGCCCGGACGGCCGCCCGTCGAACCCTATCTGCACGGCATCGCGGAATGGGAACCGCCCGTGACGCAAGTTGCCTGGCGGGACGAGGTCGAGATCATCGTCGGCGATCTGCGCGAGCAGTATCCGCCTGCTGATCTGCTTGATGAGTACCCGCCGTTGCCACACGAGCTTTTGCGGGACCGCAGTGACCGTGTGTTCAAGCAGATGGAGGCGCTTGCGTCACGCTGCAAGGACACGAGCAAGGACGTGCCGGTCTGGCTGATCACCGAACGGCAAGCACTGGAAACCACCACGCTTGCCGAGTTGATCGACAAACGCCGTAAGGACCGCATCAACGGCTGCACCATCCTGTTACCGCCGGGCGTCGGCGGATTGTCGCCCGGGGGCATGTTGGATGGGGACTCGGCGCATGCGGACGATGTGGCCGACTTGCCGGGGCGTCGCATACGACTGTGGAGTGACGATCCGCGGCTGAATGGGCCCAGTGGCATGGCACTCGTCGCCACGATTGACACCGACCCGAATGCTGCCGACCGCGACACGACGGACGACGATGCCGAGTCAGAAAAGGTGAGCATCGAGCACGCGGAAGCAGGTCACGCTTCGATCAGGAGTGGACCGTTCTGGCACTGGTTCGCCAGCCCATTTGACGCGGAGAACGCGACCCGCGCATCGATCCGGCCGATCAAGTGGAAGCACCACACAGACGACGTCGTTCACCGCACGGAGGCTATCGTCGCCGGGCTCGAACTGCCCGACGACTTGAGGAACGCCATCATCGTCGCGGCCGAACTACACGACCTTGGGAAGAAGCGCGTGCTCTGGCAGCGCAGCATCGGCAACCCGCGCCCCGAAGACTGGCACGCCAAGCCGGGCAATCCAGAACACGGCCCGCGATGGCGACCACTGCATCTCAGTGACTATCGCCACGAGTTCGGCTCCCTGCTCGATGCACAGTCTGAGTCTCGCTTCAAGGCGCTGAGCGGCGAAATGCAGGACCTCGTGCTCCATCTGATCGCCGCGCACCACGGCCGTGCCCGGCCACTTTTTACCGCCGACGAGGCGTTGGACCCCGCGCCTCCCGCGGGCATCTTGCCCGACGACATGGCGACCGAGACGCCCCGTCGGTTTGCCCGGCTGCAACGCAAGTACGGTCGCTGGGGACTGGCCTGGCTCGAGTCCTTGCTGCGCGCCGCCGACTGGGCCGCCAGTGCTGAGCCGTCCGCGGTATCGGACTCGATATCGAGCGGGAAGGTGACCACGTGAGCCATCCGAAGCCCACCATCACCATCAACGTGGACGCGACGAACCCCGGCCAGTTCTTCGCCTGCTGCGGGTTGCTGGAACTCGCCGACCGCCTGTGGCCGGGTGCCGAGGGTTGGTTCGCCGCGGATGACCGGACATTCCAGATTGCGGCGACGGGGACTCTTGACACGCTGGTAGGTGCGATTGCCGAAGCGTCGCTTACGCCTCTTCGGGCAGACGACCCGTACTCATCTCCCGTGATTGTCGGCTCGCCGTTCCGCCCGCTCACGGTGGACTGGTGGGAAACGGACCTCACCGGTGCCCGCGACCTCAAGGTCTGGGCCGGGACAATGGAGAGTTTCGGGATCGCGCAAGCCATGCAGCAAGCGATGGTGCGCGATCCGCGGTTTCGCTCTGCCACGTTGTTCGACGTCGACATGGTCGTGATGACCAACGCGGGCAAGAAGAAGGAGCCCTACTACTTCGATGCTCGCCGCACACCGAACGCCCACTCGCGCGACGTTGGCTTCTCCCCGAATGACCTCGGGATGACGAGCATTGCCCACCCCGCCGTGGAGTTGCTCTGCCTCATCGGGTTGCAGGTGGCCCGCCCCGCTCCCACGGCGTTCTCCAGGGTCTACGACTATCACACGTGGAGGGTGCCGCTCATGTCGTGTCTGCTGCTCGCGGCATCGGGCGGCGCGTTGCAAACTCGCGCAACGCACACCTATCGCTTCGAGAACTGGTTCCGAACCGGCCAGAAGAAACACAAGGCATTCCGCACAGCCACACCTCTATCACAAGGATCTTGAACATGCCCAAGGCACTGCCCTCGCAGTTCGACCACTACCTTGCCGACGACGGCCCCGCAGCGCTCGTCATTCGAGAGCCACTCATGCCGGTTGAAGGGGTGGACGGGGTTCTGTTCCCCTCCACCTTCGCCTCGGGCGACGGGTTCACTGGTGGGTACAACATCAACCACCACGGCGAGGAGAAGGACGGCCGGAATGTGTGCTTGATCGACAGTGTCGGTTCGCAGGCCAACCGGATCGAACCGCTGTTCATGCGCGACAGGTACAAGAAGCTCGTTCCGCAGGTCGTCATCAAGGCCGGCGAGCACGAAGTGAACCTCCTGGAAGCGGGACACCGCGCTGGTGATGCACTCGTGCGATGCTCTTCCTTACAAGAGGAGTTCCAGTCGGCCTTCAAACGGCTGATTGCGGGTGACGCCGAACCCTTGGCAAAGGCTGCACCCACCTCCCTGATCTTCGGAGTGTGGGACTCTCGCGACACGCAGGCCAAGCTACCGAGGCTGGTCGGATCAACCATCCGCGCGTTCAACGTTCGCCGGCTCACGCGTGGTGCCGTGTACGTTCCCCCGTTGGACTACGCGGCGCTGGATGTCTTCAGTGAAGAGGACAAGGGAAAGGCCGAAGGCAACAGCAAGAGTCCCCTGGCGCAGCGGGGGTTCGTTCACAACCCTGCATCCGGCTCGCACGGAGGCGTTATCGCCGACGGCGGAATCCGGCGGGACGCGACGCTCGGACTGGCGGCGCTGCGGCACCTGCATGCGGGCAAGGATGCCGAGAAGACGCTGAAGTTGCGTCGCTACATTCTCGGCCTGTCTCTCGTAGCCTTCACAGCGCCGACCGAGAGTTATCTGCGCCAGGGTTGCACACTGGTGCTGAATTCCGATGCACCGCGCGATTTCGTCGAGGTGTATTCGGATGGCAAGCGCTTGCCCTGCGACATCTCACACGATGCCGCGCTTGAATTCGCCACCCAGGCCGCCGAAGCGTTCGGTGTCGGCAAGAGCCGTGAAGTGCCGTTCGAGAAGGAACGCGCCAAACGGGACGTTACCGACGAGGGCAAAGGCAAGGGCAAGGTCAAGAAGGCGAAGGGTGGGAACAAGAAGGCTGATGAGTCCGCAGATGCAGCGGAGTCGAACGGATGAGCTCGTTCTTCTGCATCACTGTCCGTTTCCTGCAACCCTGGGCTCACGGTCGTGGCGAGGATGGTGGGCC
>JBFWQT010000501.1:0-5369 GCA_050249295.1 Planctomycetota bacterium | reverse complement strand
AGCCCCCCGTGTTCGCACCGGCGACCGTGACGAGTCGCGACTAGCCGCCCGCCGCCTTTCCGAAGGGCTAGGCGAGGCCCCAGTCCATCACCATCACCTCGCCGAACTCGCCGATCATGATGTTGTCGGGCTTCAGATCGCGATGGATCACGCCGCGACTGTGCGCGAACGCGATCGCGTCGCAGACCTTGAGGAACAGCTGCAGGATCTGGTTGAGGTCTTCGGCCAGCAGGCGCTGGCGCAGGCGGCGCGACCAGCGGTTGATCAGTTCGGACAGCGTCTGCCCCTGCACCTTCTTCATGGCCAGCCACGGCCGGCCGTCGGCGTCGTGGCCGAGGTCGTGTACCGGCACGATGTTGGGATGCTCGAGCTGGCCGGTGATCTGCGCTTCCTCGACGAACTGCTCGACGCGATTGGCGCGGGCCTGCAGCAGCCGCTTGACCGCCACCTCGCGACGCAGTTCGCCGTCGATCGCCGCTTGCACCACACCGATGCCGCCCCGCCCGAGCTCTGGCCCGAGCCGGTAGCGCCCCGCGTAGCCCTCGCCACCACCACTGCTCGCGCGGCCGTCGTCCGACGGCAGCGTGCGAGGTGGTGGCGGAGTGCGCATCGCACCACGCCCGCCGACCGGCCCCGGCACGGTCTGGTCCAGTTCAGAATCCATGGGTGGTGGGTCCGGCGGGTTTGGCATGCAACACCTGACCGTAGACACGTTCGCGCAACGGTTCTGACGACTGTGAGGCGCGCGGGTTTCCGGCAAACTGCCGGGTTCTGCTACACTCGCGGCGCGCACCCCGGCGCTCGCATCCCCACAACGGTACACCACCGGCCAGGCGTGAGCATTGCGGTCCTGACCAATCCCGACCGGATCCTCGCTCACCTCGTGATTCACGATGGCCTGGCGTCGCCTGCCCAGGTTCGCAGCGCGCTCGAACACCTGCTGCGACGGCGCATCCGCGGCGAGGCCGATGCGCAGCTGCATCGCGTGCTGATCGAACGCGGCACACTCTCCGATGTCGAGGCGCGTGAACTGCGCCGCGTCCGGCCATCGCTGGTGCTCGAATGCCGGCCGTGCAACCTGCAGTACGGCATCCGCCCGTTCGATCCGCTCTACACCTGCACCTGCAAGCGCTGCGGCAAGGAGCTCTCGTGGCCGCGCGTGCCGGTCGCGCCTCCGGGCGATGGCAGCGAACCACCGCCACCCGCCAACGTGCGCCGCGGTGCCGACTCGATCCGGCGCAACGCCGAGGAAGCCGCGCGCAAGGCGGCGCAGACACTCACCACACCGGTCGGCACGCACGACGTCAAGGAGCCGGCCACGCCGCTCGCCGCCGCGGCACTGCTCGACGCGGGCGCCACGAAGCACGGCCAGCAGGCCGACGCGGCCGAGCACGCGACGACGCCCGAACTCGAGGTCGAGCTGATCGGCCGGCGCTTCGGCGACTACGTGATCACCCGGCTCGTCGGTCGCGGTGGCATGGGCTCGGTCTATCACGCGCTGAACACGCGCGACCGCACCGCCGGCGACGCGGCGATCAAGGTGCTGGCGCCGTTTGCCGCCAGCAATCCGGAGTACGTGCAGCGCTTCCGTCGCGAGGCGCGACTGGCGGCGCGGCTCGACCACCCGAACCTGATCGAGGTCCGCGAGATTGGCCAGGACCCGCCGTGGGTGTGGCTCGCCATGCCGTACGTGCGCGGCCAGACGTTGCAGGAACTGCTCGTCGCGTGGCGCAAGCCGCTGCCGGTCGATCGCACCGTGGTGTGGTTCATCGATGCGCTGCGCGGACTCGAAGCCGCGCACGCGCTCGGCATCGTTCATCGCGACCTCAAGCCGGACAACATTCTCGTCACGCCGCAAGGCCAGGTGAAGCTGCTCGACTTCGGCCTCGCGCGCGACGAGTTTGCCACGCACATCACGGTGCACGGGCAAACCGTGGGCACGCCGCGGTTCATGCCGCCCGAGCAGTGGCGCGGGTCGGACGTCGACGGCCGCTGCGACATCCACGCGCTGGGCATGTCGCTCTACTACCTGCTGACCGGCCGCTTCCCGTATCCGGATGCGCCGACGATGCTCGGCGTGTACCGCTCGATGATGGACAACACGCCGGTGCCGTTGACGCGCCGGCGGCCCGATGCCGGCAAGCACCTCGAGGCGGCGATCAACAAGATGATCGCGCGCAACCCGGCGCACCGCTACCCCGACGCGGCACAGGCGCGCTACGCGCTGGAAGCGGTGGTCGACATCAACGGCTGGTCTCGCAATCGCGATCCGTTGATGGAGATGAGCGCGCAGAGCAGCGACAGCAACTACATTCCTGGCGGCGCGCGCGCGGCGGCCGAAGCGGCGGCAGCGGCCGGTGGCGCCGAGGGCAAGGCGGGCGCTGGCGCAGGCGCTGGCGTGGCGGTCAACACGATCGGGCTCGGCGGGCCCGGCGGGCTCGGTGGGCCCGGCGTCGGCAACGACGCACGCAGCGGTGATCGCCCGGCCACCGGCACCACTCGACGACTGATCATCGAACGCGAGCGCGCGCGCAGCAGCGGCAGTGGCGACACCACCATGCTCGCGCCGCCGCACATGCGCCGCGTGGCCCATGGCGGCGTGCCCGCCGTCGCCGCGTGGATCCGCGCGCAGTGGAAACTCGCGCAACACAATCCGCGCGTCGCCATCCCGGTCGCCAGCGGCGTGTTGCTCGCCATCGTGCTGCTGGTGCTTGTCGCCACGCAGGGCAACCGGCCAGCCCCGTTTGTCACCGCGCCGGGCAACACCGGCGGCAACGTGCCGGACGACGGCAACCTCAACACGGCGCCGCCGGCCAACACGCGCGCGCGCACCGTCGCCGGGTTCTGCCAGCAGTGGCTCGAGGTCCGACTGGCGATGTCGGCCGCGCCCGTGCCCGAACGCGCCGAGGCCGCGCTGCAGGTGTTCCGCGATGGCGTTGCGCTGCAGGGCAGCATGTCGCCGGGCCGGCTCGACATCGAGATGCGCGCCGAGCTGCGCAACCGCACCACCATCGAGGAAGTGCTCGAACAGATCGGCGCGCTGGCGATCGCGCCGTTCGCCGACCAACTGGGGGCCGAGCTCAAGGCCATGCCACCCGGCCCCGCGCGTCGCGAGAAGGCCACCGCGATGCCCGGTATCCCGGCCGACCTGCAGCATCCATCGTGCCGATCGTGGGCCGAGTTGTGCGAGGCGGTTGCGGCGATCGAACCTGACGACGCGGCGATCGGTCTGCGCGCGATCGACGCGTGGACGCGCTACTTCACGTACCAGCTCCAGGCGCTGGGGCGCGCACCGGGCGGCGACATCGAGGCGACGCGCCGGCTCACGCTGGATCTGCGCGCCGTGAGCGGCCGCTTCACGCAGTCGTCGGTGCTGCGCGCGATCTACGATCAGGCGACCGTGTCGCTGTTCCGACTGCGCGACCTGGCCGGCCAGTTGCTCAACGATGCAGCGCTCGTGAACTTCGCAGCGGCCTGGCCGGGCACCTTCGGCAGCCGGTTGGCGACGGCCCGCCGGATGCTCGAGCACGGCTTGCCGGGCACCGTGCCGGTGCTGCTCAGCGCGACCGGCAGTGGCGCCGTGCCGGTGCCGCCCGGCGAGTTGCCCGCCGGTGTGGCCGTGAGCAAGGCCTGGTGGACGGTATCGGGTCGCAGCGAGGTGACGTTTGCGACGAGCGACAGTGGCGCGCCGCTGGCGACGCCGTTGCGCATGCTCATCGGCGTGGTGATTGCCGCGCGCGGTGATGCGCCGCCGGATGGTGACGGTCGCGATCCGATGTGGGTGTTTGCCGACACGCGCGCCGGCGGAACGTCGCCGATGGTCGCCGGTCGTGTGCTGCCGGTTGGTGGCGCGGGTGTTCAGTTGTCGGCGAGCAGCACGCGGTGGCGCGTGGCGGTTGTGGCCGATGGGGCGTCGTGCACGGTGGTGGCGGTGGCCGCCGACGCGCCGACTACGGGCCTGTGGATCGAGCGCGCGCTGGTCTTCCAGGAGCGCCCCGGCGCAGCCGCCACCAGTGCCGATCCGCCGGCCATGCGCCTGCGCCTCGATGTTCCGGCCGGCTGGGTCCTGCGCCTCGGCTCGGCCAGTGTCCGTCAGGATCCGTTCGTCGATCGCGACTGAGGTGCTGCTGCATCATGTACTGCCGACGCTGCCACAACGTGAAGATGGAAGAGGAGCGCGGCACGCACCACAAGAAGAAGAAGTGGCGCTGCCCGAAGTGTGGGCGCGCGCGGATGGAGGCGGTGACGCACAAGCGGCGCAATCGCGACCGCCGCGGCGGCAAGCCGGGCCGGTACGACGAGTGAGCGACGAGTGACCGATGAGCGAGCGAGTGCCGTTCACTCGAGCGGCGGCAACGGTGGCGGGCCCTCGGCGTAGCTGTCCAGCAACAGGCCCAGCTTCTCGGCCAGCCACGAGATGAAATCCGGCGCGACAAAGTCGTCCTCCGGGCCCGACCACACCCGACCGAAGTCGTCACTACCGGCCCGACAGCACACCCACACGTACTCGTCGCGATCGCCGTACACCGGCAGGTAGCCCTCGCCGGGCCGGCGCGCGTCCTCACCGACAATCGGGAAGGTGTCCTTCGCGCCGCCCTTCGTCGCACTGAACCCCGCCACCTTCAGATCCTCCACCTGCAGGAAACCGAACGTGCGGAAGTACTCGCGCAACGGCTCCGGGAACCGCATCTCCATGATGCTGCTGATCTGGTCCAGCCACGCATCGTTGACCGGCTTGCCGGTGTTCACCTCGAGCGACCGCTCGCGGGCGGTGGCAACGAGTTGCTCGATGCGCTGGATGCCGTGGGGCGGCGTCATGACGGAGCGATGCGGTGCTGTGGCGGCGGGACGTGCAGCCGGGCCGACAGGCCGACCGGCCGACCGGCCGACCGGATTGTAGCGCTGTGCGCCGGATCCGTCAGTCGCCCTTCTGCGGCTGACGGGCCTCGCGCGCCATTTCCTGCGCCCGGTTGCGGGCCTCGCGATGGAACTCCTGCGACTGCTCGAACTGGCGGCGGTCCTGCTCCATGCGCGTCGCAAATTCCTGCTGCTCCTTCAACAGTTGCGCGTGCATCTCCTTGTTGAGCTCGATCTGCTTCTCGAGCAGCAGCATCTGGTTCTTGCGACCCGACCACGAGGCGTACACCGCGCCGAACACGGCCGAGAACACCATCGCGGTGGACCCGATCAGCACTTCGGTCATCGTGTTGCCCGGAACCACATTGGCGAGAAACATGTCGAACATGGCTTGTGCTCCAGAAGGTGATGAAGGGCCAGGAGTGTACGAAGCGAAACAGCCGGCGTAGAGCCTCCAGCGCGATTCCGGGCCGCCAGGGTCGCCGGGGCGGCGGTGCTACGGCTGCTGCGAC
>JBFWQT010000500.1:0-5373 GCA_050249295.1 Planctomycetota bacterium | reverse complement strand
CCGGGCAATCCTCGATGCGATTCGCCTCGATGCGAACCGAAGTTCGATTCCGATGCTCGTCGCATCTTCGTTCCAACGAACCGAGTCGGTGCCCGCCTGATACCCCGTTCGTCCACGGTCTCCTAACACCCCCGGCTCGCCCGGAGGGCTCCTCGATGGGACGAGGACTTGCGATTCGCTGTACTTACACCCCCGGCTCGCCCGGAATCGGAGCGCTTGCGCTCGCGGCCCTTGTGGTGACGCCCCGGCCCGGTCGCCCCGGCATCGCAGGCGCGCCCGGTTGACGGTTCGGGAGCGATTTGCGACAAGCCGCGCGCCGCCAACCCGGCTGTCACGGCCGTGTGGCGGGCACCCACCCTCCATTTTCCATTCGCGGTTCCCTTGATCACCGGTGTGCCATGCCGTTGCCGCCTGCACGTGCTGACTTCAACGAACTCGAGAAGCACTTCGACAAGTGGGAGGTGATCAAGGACGTCATCGACCAGCAGATCGACATCATGCTCAACTACCGCCAGTCCGGCCATCCGGGCGGCTCGCGGAGCAAGGTGCACTGCATGGTCTCGCTGCTCATGGGCATCATGCGCTGGGACATCCGCGCCCCCGAGAAGCGCTTCGCCGACAAGTTCGTGATGGTCTCCGGCCACGTCACGCCGGTGCTCTACGGCACGCTGGCCGTGCTCGGCAGCGCCGTGGAAGCGAAGCACAAGCGCACGCCCGACCCGCGCTACGCGATCGACTGGAAGCGCCAGATCCGCGTCGAAGACCTCAAGGGATTCCGCCGTCGCCACGGCCTGCCGGGCCACTGCGAGATGGCTCACAACACCCACTTCGTGAAGGCCAACACCGGCCCGAGCGGCCACGGCAGCCCGCCGGCGGCCGGCGAGGCGATGGCGCTCAAGCATGCGCGCGCCGAGGGTGTGCGCGTGTTCGCGATGGAAGGCGAAGGCGGCATGACCACCGGCGCCACGCACGAAACCAAAAACACCGCTTTCGGCCTTGGCCTGGGCAACTTCTGCTACCTGCTCGACTGGAACGACTTCGGCATCGACGACCACGCCTACTCGAGCATCGTGCATGGCACGCCGGACGAGTGGTTCGCGCCGTATGGCTTCAACATCTTCGGCGCCCACGACGGCATGAGCTGGGGCAGCATGGCCGAGGCCATGACCGAGATGGCGAACCACCCGAACGAGGAAAACCGGCCCAACGTGGTGTGGTTCAAGACCGTGAAGGGCCGCGGCTACGGCATCCGCGACTACGCCAGCCATGGTGCGCCGCACAAGACCAACAGCGAGATCTACTGGGAGACCAAGCGGCAGTTCCAGGAGAAGTACGGCGTGCAGTTCCGCAACTTCGGCAAAGGCGCGCCAGAGAGCCCCGAAGAGCTGCAGGCCGAGTGGGACGAGCAGATCAAGGTGGCAATGGACGTGATCCGCAACGATGCCGGCATTTCGGACTACATCGCCGACCGGCTGATCGCCGTGGGCGACTCGGTTCCGCAGGACTTCGACGACTTCAAGCTCAAGCCGACCGCAGCGGCGAAGAGCGGCGGCCCGCGCACGCCGTTCGAGGACCCGGAGTTCACGAATTTCGAGGCCTACCCCGAGAAGATCTATGCGAAGCCCGGCGACAAGCAGCCCAACCGCGCAGCCCTCGCCTCGTGGGGCAGCTACATCAACTCGTGGTCGCAGGCAAAGTACGGCCGCCCGGCCTTCCTCGTGTGCTCGGCCGACCTCGCCGGCTCGACGAACATCGCCGGCTTCGCCAAGGACTGGTCGCCGGAGCGGAAGAACGTCGGCAAGTACGACCGCAACAAAAACCCGGACGGCGCGCTGCTGCCGCAGCCGATCACGGAGTTCACCAACAGCGGCCTCGTGTGTGGCATCGCCTGCGTGAACATGAGCGAGAAGCCGTGGGAGTATTTTGACGGCTACTACGGCGCGTGCAGCACGTACGGGTCGTTCAGCTACCTCAAGTACGGCCCGATGCGCCTGTTCTCGCAGACCGTGCAGGACAGCGACATCAAGCTCGGCAAGGTGATCTGGGTGGCCGGCCACAGCGGGCCCGAGACGGCCGACGACAGCCGCACGCACTTCGGCATCTTCGCGCCGGCCGTGACGCAGCTGTTCCCCGAGGGGCACGTGATTGACCTGCACCCCTACGACTACAACGACGCGATCGTGCTGATCGCGGCCGCGCTGAAGCAGAAGGCGCCGATCATTGCGCTGCACATGACGCGCCCTCCGGTGAAGATTGCCGACCGCAAGGCGCTGGGCATGGCGCACTACTTCGAGGCTGCGAAGGGTGCCTACCTGATCCGCGACTACACGCCGGGCAAGCCGAAGCAGGGCTGCATCTTCGTGCAGGGCACGATGAGCACGCAGGCCGTGGTGGATGCGCTGCCGGAGATCACCAAGCGCGGCTGGAACATCAAGGTGGTCGCCGCCGTCAGTCCGCAGTTGTTCGCGCTGCAGAGCGAGGCGGTGCGCAACTCGATTGTGGACACCGGCGACTGGGCCGACAGCATGTGCATCACGAACCGTGCGCGCCGCCTGATGAACCACTGGATCAAGACCGACGTGTCGCTCGAGTATTCGATGGGTTCGGACTTCGACGACATGTGGCGCACCGGCGGCACGCTCGAGGATGTGCTCGACGAGGCCCACCTCACGGTGCCGTACATCCTCGACGGCATCGGCAAGTTCATCGCCGATCGCGACAAGCGCCTGGCCCGCCTGAAGGGCTGGGTCGACGCGATGACCGCCCACGCGTGAACCGGCAACGGTAGCGCCGGATGCCGCAGTCCTGGCGCGCACCGCGGGACCGGGGAACAGGAACAGGGAACAGGGACCGGTGGAATGACCGCGACCGCGCCACACACCCAGCCTGCTCCCGACCACAACTCGGCGCGCACGCTGGACGCACTGAAGGCCAGTCACACGCCGCGGGCGATTGCGGCGCGGCTGAACTCGGGGCCGGATCACAGCTACCTGCGCGACTTCGTGTACGGCGCGATCGACGGCACCGTGACGACGTTCGCGGTGGTGGCCGGCGTGGCCGGGGCGCAGTTGCCGGCCGGCATCGTGGTGGTGCTCGGCGTGGCCAACCTGGTCGGCGACGGCTTCTCGATGGCGGCCAGCAACTACCTGGGCACGCGCACCGAAGTCGCGCTGCGCGAGCGCTACCGCCAGATGGAGATCGAACACATCAAGCGCGTGCCGGACGGCGAGCGCGAAGAGGTGCGCCAGATTTTCGCTGCCAAGGGGTTTTCGGGCGAGGACCTCGAGCGCGCCGTGGACACGATCACGTCCGACCAGGAGCGCTGGGTCAACGTGATGCTGACCGACGAGCTGGGCGTGGCGCTCGAATCGCCGAGCGCGCTGCGCGCCGCGTGGACGACATTCGCCGCGTTCGTGCTGTGCGGGCTGGTGCCGTTGGTGGTGTACCTGTGGCAGCTGGCGGCGCCGGCCAGCATGCGGATCGGCGAGCCGTTCGTGGCGAGCGCGGTGCTCACCGGCGCGACGTTCTTCGGTGTGGGCGCGATGCGCAGCCGGTTCATCGATCGGCCGGTGTGGCGGTCGGGCCTGGAGACACTGCTGATCGGTTCGGCGGCAGCGGCGATGGCGTTCGTCATCGGCGCGTTGCTGAGCGGCGTGGCAACGATGCACTGACCCCGACCCCGAAAGTGGAGCGCGAGACATGGACATCCAGCGAGTCAGGGAATCCTCCGCCGACTACTTCCGCCGCTACATCGACATGGTGCCGGCCGGCGACATCATCGAGCTGCTGGATCGCCAGCCCGCTGACGTCGACGCGCTGTTCCGCTCGATTCCGCCGGACCGGCAGACGTACCGGTACGCCGAGGGGAAGTGGACGCCACGCGAGATCCTCGGCCACCTGATCGACTGCGAGCGCGTCTTCCAGTACCGCGCGCTGCGCTTCGCGCGCGCCGACCAGACGCCGCTACCGGGGTTCGAAGAGAACGACTACGTGCCGGCGACCGACTTCAATGCGCGCAGCCTTGACGAGTTGCTCTCGGAGTTCCGTGCGGTACGCGCGTCGGGGCAGTTCATGTTCCGCGGACTGACAGAGGCCGAGCGCTGGCGCAGCGGAACGGCAAACGGCCAGAAGCTGTCGGTCTACGCGATCATGTTCCTCAATGTGGGCCACGTGATCCACCACCTCGGCGTGATCCGCGAGCGCTATCTCGCGTAGCGAGCGCGGAGTCAGTCGCGACTTGCATCGTCAGCGCGCCCTTACGATATCGCGCGCCGATGAGGTCGCAGCAGGCGGCGCGGGCGCCCCTGGCTGTCGCTGTTAATCGCTGGCGGAAAACGGGTTACATCTTCGGAATAGTCACGATGCAGAATTGGCATCGCGGTTGCGTTGTGTCAGACAGTCCGCTTTCCAAGTGCAACCGAAGGACCTCACACATGAAGATTCGCCTGAGTCTGCCAATGATCCTGCTGGCGGTCGCGGTGCTGACCGTCGGCCTGACCGCGAGCGACGCATTTGCCCAGTGCTGTGGCGGTGGCTGTCCGAATGGCGGCAACGCGAAGGCTGGCGGCGGATGCCCGACCGGCAAGTGCCCCAAGGCTCGCGCAGCCGAAGCGCAGCAGCGCGCCGAAGAGGCCCGCCAGGCGGCCGAGACCGCGGCCAACAACATCAGCTGGAAGTCGGCCAGTGAAGGCACCGGCCCGGTGGCCAGCACGACCGGCGACGCCACCGCGACCGAGGGCAGCGCCGACGAGTCCGGCAAGATCGTCGAGATCGAGGATGCCAAGGCGGCGGCGAACAAGCTGATCGTGGTGTTCGTGTACACCGCCAGCGAGGACGCCCGTCACGCCCGCCTCATCGAGGCCTGCAAGGCGTTCGAGCAGAACGTGGTGCGCGCGCTCGAGGTGTCGCAGCAACTCGCCGACGGCTGCGAGTGCATCCGCGTGGACATCGACACGGCCTCGCGCGAAGTGCGCAAGGAGTACAGCCTGAGCCGCGCGCCCGAGGTGCTGATCTTCGACGCGACCGGCAAGCGCCTGGCCCGCTACAGCGGTGCCGACAGCACGGCGCTGGCGAAGCTGATCGAGGCGGCGAAGAGCCGCAACGAGAAGGTCATCGCGCAGCTGCAGAAGGACGCCGAGAAGGAAGGCTGATCCGCATTAGCTCCCCGGCAACGGCGCGGCGCATGGATCTCACGATTCATGCGCCGCGCTCATTGTGTCCGGTCCGGTCCGGTCCGCGCCGGGCCGGTCCAGTCCGCGCCGCGACCGAAAGAGCCTGTCCCCGGGAATTTCGATTCCGGCGAGCCGGGGGTGTAACCCGATGGGCGCTAACACAAGAGCCGCGAGCGCGAGCGAGCGGGCCCCCGGGGCCCCC
>JBFWQT010000499.1:0-5374 GCA_050249295.1 Planctomycetota bacterium | reverse complement strand
AGGTCGGCATCCGACGCCGCGCCGAGCGGGCCGCGGTTCATCAGCACGCGCACGTCGTCCATCGTGCGCGGCGACTCGGCATGCTCGCCATAGTTCACGCCGCCGCCCTGCTGGCCGGGCCAACGCATGTTGCCCACCTCGCTGATGCCGGCGGCCTGCCAGGCGGCGCGCGGCGCCTCTTCCTCGCCGTCGCCGGGCAGCGGCGGCAGCTGGAACATGTAGTCCATCGCCTCGCCCGCGAGGTAGCCATCGCGGTACGGCGTGGTGCCGGCCTGGCTCAACCCCTTGTTGATCTCGGTCGCGGCCGCCTCGTTGGCCTTGAGGTACTCGGTGATGGCGCCGAACAGTGCCACGCGATCCTGCGTCGACAGCCAGTTCAGCCACTCCTGCATGCCGACCGCCATGCTGCCCTTCGCCTCACCCTGCAGCGCGATGCCGAGATTGCGCTCGGACAGGAAGCGCTGCACCAGCTTGGCGACACCCTTCGGGATGCGGTTGTCGAGCAGCTGCGCGCTGATCCAGTCTTCGGCCATCATCTCCAGCGCCGTCGCCGGCCGGGCAACGGCCGACGTCGAGGTCGGAATCAGCGGCGCGAGCGACCGGTAGTAGCGGGCGATCTGACGCACCAGCGCGGTCGCCCGCAGCAGGTCCTCGACCGCCGCCGGCGACACGCTGGCGCGCAACGCGAACGGCGCGAAGAACTGGAGATTGTCCTTCACGATCATCCGCGTGGCCGCCTGCTGCTCGCGCGCCTGGCGCACGATGGCCTTGACCGCGGAGCGTTGCTTCGAAGGGCGGCCCTCGACCCGCTTCTTGCTGGAGCGACGATCGCGAACCCGCGCCACGGCGGTGGCGAAGCGCAGGCCGGGCTCCTTCTTCATGAGCGCCATGGCGGCCTTGTGTTCGAGCGTGCCCTTCTTCGGGAGAAGATTGGCCGTGCCGCCCAGCTCACCCACCTGCACGGACTTCTTCGGCTTCGTCGCCGTCTTGCTCATCGTTCCCTCGCTGGTTGTGCCCGATGCGTCGTACTCGACGCCGGCGAGCTGAAGAATCGTTTCACCCAGACCGTTACCCATCGCTGGCCCCTTCCGGCTGGCACGTCGCTGACGTGTGGTTGCCTCTTGTCGTGCGCTTCACCTCACGCCGTGATCGGCGCGAAGTTCTGCTGCGCGAAGTTCTGCTGCGGCACCTCGCTCTTCGCCGCCGGGCGCACGTCGAGCGTCGGCGAAATGATGAAGGTGGGCGGCTCGGTCCGCGGGATGTTCACGGTGGGCGCCTGCTGCGGCGGCACCTGCACGTTGATGACCGGGTCCTTCGGGGACGCGATCTGCTGCGCGAGGCGCAGTTGTTCCAGCACGCGCGGGAACAGCTGCAGGAACTCGCCGGTCTGCGAGACGTTGCGCACGTCGCCCATCGCCGACACGATCTGCCGCAGCAGGTCAAAGCCGAGCGTGATGCCCGACCGCTGCGCGACATCGCCGGCGCGCTGCACCGTGGCGTCGGTCATCTGCGTGATGCGCGCGAGTTCATCCTGGAAGCCCTGCGTCACGCGCTGCAGGTGCTGTTCCAGCTTCGCGCGCTCGGCCTCCACGCGGGCAGCCGTCTCGCGTTCGGTGCGGATGTCTTCCAGCTGGCGCGTGCGTTCATCGAGCTGGCGGCGCAACTCCACGATCTGCACCGAGAAGTCGGCGACCTTCTTGGAGGCGGTCTGGTAGTCGCGCGACAGCTGCTCGGCCTGCATGCGCAGCTTCTCGCTCGCGGCGTTCGCTTCGTGCGCCTGCTTGACGAGGTCGGAGTACTCCTGGATCGAGAGCACCTGCACGCGGCCGCGCAGCAAGCCGCGATCCGACATCTCTTCCACCTGGTTGAGGCGCTGCGTCTCGGCCTGCTTGGCCTTCTCGCGCTGGTCGCCGACGATCGCCGCCACGGGCGCCATCTTCGCGCGGTCGGCCGCAATCGCATCCTTCAGCTCGGCGAGCGTGCTCTTCACCTCATCGCGAATCGCCGTGATCTCGCGTTCCTTGTCGGCGATCTTCTGCAGGCCGGCGTCGAGGCCCGCGCGCTCGGGCAGCGACGCGGTCGCGGCGCGCGCCTGCTCGATCTTCATTCGCTCTTCGGCGAGACGCTGCAGGTACTGCTCGGCCGCGATGTCGCGCTGCTGGTACTGCTGGGCCTGCTGCGTGTTGCCGACCAGCGAGCTGACCACCTGCCGCGCGCCGTCGATGACCGCGCTGCCGACCGGCGTGGATGCCAGGTCCTGGAAGATCGCCTGCGCGCCCTGCGCCAGTGCCTGGAAGAAGTCCGTGGTGGCGCCGAGCTCGCCGACCTGCACCGGCGAGAGCTGCGACGCGTCGGGCAGGTTCAGCGCATGCTGCGCGCGCAACGCGGCGGCGTGCCGGTTGGTCGCCGCATCGAACACGCCGTGTTGCATCGACCGGCGGATCGACTGCACGGCCGGATCGTTGGCCATCTGGCAGCAGCAGCCGAGGGCGTACTCCGTCGCATTCGGACGCCAGCCGAGGCGGCGACGGAAACCACGGGACGAATTGATATCGCGCAGCGCGCCGATGGCGTAGCCCAGCCCGGCCAGCTCGGAGAGCAGCCGCTGTTCGCCCGGCGCGGTTCCTGTGCACTCGCCGAGCAGCTGGTTTGCCTGCGTGACAAAGCCCTTGACCAGCTTGATCACCTCGCTCGGCGTCAGCGACTCGCGCTTCTTGCTGTCCTGCAGCTTGTCCACGATCTGCCGCACCTGGTTCGCCGTGGACGCGACATCCCGCGCGGTCTGCACCACGCGCTTGCCCGCGTCGATCTTGCGGCCGAACCAGTTGCGGGTCGCCGTCGCCATCTTGCCCGCTTCGGACGCGCCACTGCGGAAGAAGCCCATCACCTTCTGCAGCGCGCTGACGGCGCCCAGCTCGCCGACCATGCCCTTGATCGCCGAGTGTTCCAGGCCGGCCGTCAGGTCGCGTTCGTACGACGGGTGCGCCGACGCCATCACCGACGCGGCGTGCACCTCGCCGAGCTTGCCCTTCTCTTCGCCGCCACCGTTGAACAGACGGTCGATGCCCAGCGAGAGAATCGCTTCGGCGGCCTTGCCGGCGATCCACTTGCCGGCGGGAATGAGCAGCTGCCAGAAGCCGAGCTCGCCAACGGCGCCGCTCGCCGGCCGCGCGGCATCACGGGTGGCCATCTCGCCCATGAACCGGCCGAGACCGGCGAAGCCGTCGTAGTAGTCACGCTCCGCGAGCGTCAACGCGTCCGGGCAATCGCCGATCGCCTCCAGCGCGCCGAGCGGATTGAGCGGGACCGGCAGGCCGAAGCCGCCACCCGGCAGGCTCGGGCGCCACGTCACCAGCGGACGTTCGGGTGTGGGCTGATAGCGACGGTGCATTGCGTTTCTCCTCAAAGCAGGCCCGCCAGCTCGGCGAGCGTTTCGCCCGCGCGCGCAGCGGCAACCACTCCCCGATCGTCGAAGACTTCACCGAGCAGCCCGGCATACGCCGGCGCGTAGTACATGGGCGGGCCGGCGGGAGCCGGGGCGGACGCCGGCGCGGGCTGCTGCCAGGGCATCTGTTGCCAGGGCATCTGTTGCGGCTGCTGCGGCGGCAGGCCCTGTTCCATGTAGGGCGGCAACTGCGGCGGCGCCGGCTGCCACTGTGGCTGCGCTTGAGGCGCCGGCTGCCACTGCGGCGGCGGCTGCTGCTGTGGCGGCGGCGGCGCCTGCTGCCACTGCGCTTGCGGAGCGGGCTGCCACTGCGGCTGCGTTTGTGGAGCCGGCGGGTAGCTCTGGACCGGCACCATCGGCGCCGGTTGAGGCTGCGGCGGCGCGTAGTTCTGCGGCGGCGCGTACTGCGGCGGCCGGTAGGACTGCAGCTGCGGTCCGTAGTCGGCTTGTGCCTGCTGCGCGAAGAGTGGATAGAACTGGCCGGGCCGCGGCTGCGGGTCGTACTGCAGCGTTTGCGGGTGCTGCACCATCACGGCATCGGCCATCGCCGGCGCGACGCGCGCGGCCTGGTACGCCATCGCCGGACCGACCTGCTGCTGCGCGTACTGTTGCGCCTGCTGCTGCTGCGCGGCGGTCTGCGGCTGCGGCGGCAGCTGGTAGGTGTAGCGCTCGCCGGTGCTGGTGAGCATGCTGCTCAACGCCTGCTGCGCGAACACGCCGATACCCGGCACCTGCTGCCCGGCCACGGCGCCGATCACGGCGAGCGGCGGCGTGCCATCCTTCATCGCCTGCATGGCCTGCCCGATGGACGGGTTGGGCGCGCCTTTGTTGACCAGCGAGTTGACGAGGTTGCCGACGATCGGCGCCGCGAACGCGCCGTCGCCGGGAATCAGACTCGCGCCGACGGTGGCCACGGCGGGCAGCGCCGTCTTGACGCCTTCCCACACGTTGCCGGCGACATCCTTGATGCCCTTCCACAGGTCATCAAAGAACCCCTCCAGCTCGGCCGCAGTGCGACCGTTGCCGGTGGCAATGATGCGCTTCTCGCTGATGCGGTCGTCATCGAACCGGTGCGAGGTCCAGCGGCCGAGCGGCGGCAGCCACCCGAACGGCTTGTCCTTCATCGTCGGATCGACCGGCAGCCAGCCCTTGTGTTGCGGGGCGTATGCCAGCGTGAAGATGTGCTGCCAGGCGCCGCGAGGTTTGGCCCACAACGCGATGCGCACCGTGTAGCCGATTGCGCGCAACAACGCGCCGGCGAGAACGGCACCCATCTCGTCACAGTCGCCAGCCTTGGACGGCGGCGGCAGGCGCTTCGCAATCTCATCGGGCAGCAGCTCGGTCGGCGAGAGCATGCGGTGCGCGGTCTGCATCACCTCCATGCCGATCGGATCGCGGACATACCGCACGTTCTCGCGCAGCCAGTCCCACACCGCGCGAATCTCGCCGACGTCGTCTTTGTCGGGCACGTTGCTGACGATGCGGCGGGCAGTCTCCACCACATGCGGGTGGTGCGAGCCCTCGCGAATCAGCCGCATGATGTGCGCCAGCTTCTGGTCGCCGACGTCGATGTACGTGGCCTGTACGCGGTCGCCGGCGTCGCTCGATCCGAGCTCGCCAAGCAGCCCGCCGAGCGGGAGGCGGATCAGTTGCAGCTCGGGGCGCATCAGTCGCCCCCTTCCGCGTCGTCGCCGCTGTCGTCGTCGCCGGCGTTGTCGTCGTCGTCGTCCGCGTCGGCGTACTCATCGCCGCTCACGTCGCCGCTGGCCTCCATCTCGTCTTCGTCGTCATCGGGCAGCATCATCGCGTCGCCGGCGGCCCCTTCGTCGCCGAACACGTTGCCGATGCCGAGTGCGTCCCACAGGCTTGGCGGCCGCTGCGCGCTCGGCGCCGGCGCGCGGTTCGCCGGCGCTTGCGGCATCGCCTGCA
>JBFWQT010000498.1:0-5380 GCA_050249295.1 Planctomycetota bacterium | reverse complement strand
GCTTCGCGCGGCTTGTTCGCAGCCAGATGCCCGGAACTGTACGCCATCAACAAGTGCATCAAAATGACTATATATGAACAGTGTGGTCACCGATTGAACGGCCCGGCGACGGCTTCTCTGGCCGCGTGGTCCGGATCTGATCAGCGGAGCCGGGTGGCGCGCTGGCCGTGTCGTGCGCCGTGCTGTTGATGTGCGGATGGACTGGGTCACGCGAGCGCAGGGCCGACGCGTTCACCACTGAGACACAGAGCGCCCTGTTCGTCCGGGCGCGTGTGCGTTGCTCGCTGTCTCGTTGCTCGTTGTCCCGTTGGCGAATCTCATGCGTAGCGTTCACCTGGTGCACGCCCCGGCTCTCGCTCGCTCGCTCGCGCCTGCGTGTTACCCCGCCACCGGAAATGCCGTCCGGAGGGGGAGTGAGGCGGACTGCCGCCACACAAAAGGGTTGACCCGGCAAGCGGTTCGGATATCCTGGACACGCCCCTGTCGGCAACCGCGTCCAACGCAAGCGCCCCTGAAATCGGGGCTTGCGGGAAGCGCGCCCAACCCGCCATCAGGCCGATCGTCCCCCCGGTATGCTGCCAGACTGATGACAGGACTGGCCACCCGGCCGGCATGCGACCATGACACGTCGCCAGCCAGGCCAGTCCCCCACGCTGCTGCCAGCCACGCCGATCGGATCGGACAACACCGACTCTCGAATGCCGGCGGGCGACGAGCCGGGCGCGATGCATGCGACCACGCACCGCAACGTGCCCGGACGAGCCTGCCAGACCACCAGACCGAACCTGAAACTTCACTGCCAGTTCACGCCCGGTTCCGGAGCCCACGACCGATGACGGATTCATCTCCCCGCCTGCTGTTCGGGCAGATCGCGGTTCTCGCCCGCCTGATCACGGAAGAGCAGCGCGCCGAGGCCCTGCGCATCCAGGCCAAGGGCAAGCAGTCCGGCACGCACTTCTATCTCGGGACAATCCTCGTCAACCGCGGCCATCTCACGATCCCGCAGGCGCTGGACATCCTCAAGTACCAGCAGGTGCAGATCGTCGTCGATTCGTCGACCGGCAACTTCTACAACATCCACTCGCACGAGCAGAAGAAGAAGTACCGCAGCCCGGAATCCACCGAGATTCTCAAGGTTCCGGACCGCATCGAGTCGCTGATCGTGCGCGGCGACCTCGGCCTGCGCAAGGTCACCCGCGAAGACGCCAACCGCAAGTTCACCGAGAGCGAGAAGGCCGACTTCGAACTCGGCGGCACTGCGCCGCCCGGCCCGGGTGCGGCCAGCGACGATCCGTTCAGCACTGGCAGCCCCGGCGGCAGCGCGGCTGGTGACGACGATCCGTTCGGCACCGGTGGCGGTTCGGGCGATCCCTTCGGTGTCGAGTCGCCGGCCACCGCGGGTGGCGACGGCGCCGATCCGTTCGGCGACCCCTTCGGTGCCACGCAGGTGGACGACGGCTCGCTTGCCGCGCAGGCCGCCAACGTCTTCGGCGAAGCCAGCAACGACACGGCCGATCCGTTCGGCGGTGGCGGCGGCGCGGGCAGCGATCCGTTCTCGGCGGGTGGCGGCTCCGATCCGTTCAGCGACTCGGCCGGCAGCGATCCGTTCTCGAGCTCGTCGGCGACCGGCGATTCGTTCGGCGGCGGCGATCCGTTCGGTGGCGGCGGCGGCGACGCATCCGATCCGTTCGGCGACACGGCCGCGGCGGCTGGCGGCGACATGGACGTGTTCAGCACCAACCCCGGCACGATGGCGTTCAGCGATCTGGCCGCGCATGACCCGTTCGGTGGCGGCGCCGACACCGCGGCCGACGACCCGTTCGCCAGCGCCAGCACCGACGACCCGTTTGCCAGCGCCAGCACGGCTGGCGACGATCCGTTCGGTGGCAGCGGTGCCGGCTCGGACGACCCGTTCGGTGGCTCCGCCGCCGCGCCCGCACCCGCGGCCAGCGGCAGCAACGCTGACGGCTGGGGTGACGACGACGGCTGGGGCGCTGGCGCTCCGCCGGATGCCTCGGCAACCGTAACCGATTCCGACGATCCGTTCGGTGGCACGCCCGCGTTCGATGAGCCGGTCTTCGGAGGCGGCGGCATCGAGAACCAGGGCCTGGCCGACCTCGCCGAGTCGTCGATGGCCAACCAGGGCGGTGCCGACGACGGTTGGGGCGACGCGCCCGCGCCTGCGGCCGGCATGGACTCCGAGATCGAGACCGAGCCCGCGCCCGAGGGCGAGGCCTACGATCCATTCGGCAGCATCACCTCACCGAGTGGGCCGGCCAGCACGCCCGACGCGTCGGCCACCTGGAGCGACAACTCGCCGTTCGCCGAGACCGCGACCGAGTCGACGTTCGGTGACGATCCGTTCGCCGCCGCCTCGCCCGACGATCCGTTCGGCACGAGCACGATGCCGCGCGTGCGTCCGACCGACCTGGTCGGCGACTCGCCGTTCTCCACGCCGGCCGATGCGTTCGGTGGCGGCGACGACACGGCCGATCCGTTCGGCGAGACCGCCGCGGACACCGGCGAGCCGATCGCCGACGCGGCGCCGGATCCGTTCGGCACGGGCGACAGCGGCGAGCCGACCGAAGTGGCTGGCGAACTCGGCGGCATGGTCGTCGAGTCGGTCGAGCAGACTGCCGACGAGCCGGCGGCCGAGGTCGCGGCGATCGCCGGGATGCCGGCGCAGACGCCGGGCGGTGACGAAGCGGTGCCGGGCCTCGAGGGCGAGGTCGGCGAGATGGCGTCGCTGGAAGGCGAGGCCACTGCGCCGCCGGCGTTCGACGACGAGCCGGCGATGGCCGAGGCCGACGCGAGCCCGATGGACGCGCCGTTCCCGAGCAGCGACTTCGTCGGCGCGACGATCGACTACGGCGAGTTCGGTGCGCAGCATGCCGACCCGCCGCCGCAGGTTGCGCCGACGGCGTACAGCGATTTCGGCGCGACCGAGGCGGACGGCCAGGACGTGGCCGTGATGCAGGCCGATGCCTTCACCGGCATCGAGGTCGATGCCTCGGCCGGCGTGCAGGAAGAGAAGACCGACGTCGACATCCAGGCGCAGGCCAGGGCGCGCGAGGAGAAGACCGACGCCGACATGGCGGCACGCGCGGCCGCGGCGGCGCTGGTGGGTCGTGGCAGCGGCGAGTACCGCGCGCTGCGCTCGCCGATGGCGCGCTGGCTGGTGATGGCCGCGGGTCTCGCGGTGCTGGTGGTGGCCGGCTTGTACGTGGCCGACATCCTGCGCAACGACGGCGCGAACGCTGACGACACCATGAAGTCGATCGCGAAGACGCTCGGCCAGCCCGATAGCATCAAGGGTGTGATCCCGCCGCCCGGTGGTGTCAGCCCCGAGCTGATGAGCGCGCTGCGCGAGGCGCGTGGCCGGTTCCAGGACACCGGCGAGTTTGTCGGCACCAACCTGATTGCGAACCAGGGCAAGTTCGAGAAGCTGGTCGACAACCTCACGAAGATCATCAGCGCGGTGGTCGAGTCGGACTCGTTCGCGTCGGGCAAGAACGGCCTGATCGCGTCGAAGCAGCTGGTGCCGGAGGTGCCGATGCTGATCACCGAGCTCGACTACTGGATGGCGGCGCTCGACGCGTGGAAGGCGAAGTACGTTGCGCAGCTCAAGGCGCAGGTCAAGGCGATGCGCGAGCGCAAGCCGGCCGCGATGGCCAACGAGGCCACCAAGGCGTCGCTGATCGAAGCGATGACCGCGTTCATCAAGAAGTACGGCGATCCGTCGCGCCGCGAGCTCGGCCTCGAAGCCGAGATCAAGGACCTGACGCGCGACCTCGGCGAGCTCAAGCTCAAGCCGGTCACGTCGGTCGCCGAGTTCAAGACGGTGCTGGCCGAGTACCTCGGCATCGCGCCGGCCAAGGCCAACTGGGCCGCGCAGCGCGAGACGCTGATGCAGCAGATCACGCGCAGCCGCGAGATCATGCAGGAGTGGAAGGACAGCCCGTCGGCCAACTCCGAGTTCACCACCTACAAGCCGCACCTCGACACGATCGGCAAGCTGAACGACCTGATGGTCGCGACGTTCGACTCGTGGTGGGTGACGACGCCGGTCAACCACCAGGCGGTGTACGACGGCATGATGGCGCTGAAGAAGCTCGACGGGCTGAAGAAGCTCGAGGGCTCGGTGGTCAGCTCGATCGACCTGTCGTGGATCGACCGCCACCTCACGACGCTGCTCGGGGAGTGGGGCAACGCGCAGGTCGAGCTGGCGCGGGCCGATCTGCAGACGATGACCGACAAGCGCTCGACCCTGAGCTTCGCCGACGCGTCGTCGTGGGTCGCGAAGATCCGCAACCATCTGGAGGCGATCAACTCGTACAAGCTGACGCCGTCGGCCTCGGCGCAGGTGCGCGCGAAGATCGTCAGCGACGCCGAGGCGATTGCCACCACGGCGCGCACGCGCGAAAACCTCGACACCGTGATGGCCGACCTGCGCAAGGCCGTGGCCGCCGAGAGCTGGCCGATGGTGCGCGAGCTGTCGGAGCAGGTGCAGAAGGTGCTCGACACGACGGCCGGCATCGAGAATGCCGACGCGGTGCGTGCCGAGTCGACCATGGCGTGGAAGCGCGCCGGCTGGTTCATCAACCTGCAGTCGGGTGATGCAGCCTGGACCGCTGCGCTCGCCGAGGGCAGTGACCTCACCGACGCCGACCGGCGCGACCTGTGGGGCAAGGCCGCGACCGCGTACGGCGAGCTGATGAACGAGTCGATGTGGGCCGCCGACGGCTACCCGAACGCGTACACCGCGCTCGCGCCGTGGGAGCACACGCGCGACCCGCAGGTCGGCTACGAGCGCTGGAACATCGTGCTCGAGCGCGCCACGCTGGCGCCTGCATGGCAGGGCTACTACGCCGGCCGCGTGCTCTACCCCGAAGCCGAGGCCGCGTACGTCGACGACCCGTCCCGCCCGCGCGACAAGTTCGAGGCGTGCGGCGTCGCATTCGAGCGCGCGCTGAACGTGTTCCGCAACTTCCCGTCGGAAGCTGCCCGCACGGCCGAGATCAAGCTCTGGATCCAGAAGGCGCTGATCCGCCCGACCGGTCTGGACGCCGAGATCGAGCTGAAGACCGGCAAGGAGGCGCTGGCCGCGAAGCAGTTCGAGGCAGCCCGCACCGCGTTCAACCGGGCGCGCCTGGTGCTCAACTCGGTCATCACCGCGCACGAGCGGTCGGTGCCGGGCGAAGTGGAGAACGATCGCAAGCTGCTGGCCGTGGCCGAGCAGGGTCTGGCCGATGCGACGCGCATGGCCGAGGAGTTCCGCCTCGAAGACCTGCTCGCCAACGGCAACCAGCGCGAGGCGATGCTGCTGCAGCAGCTCGATAACCCGGGCGCGCCGCGTGCCGACGTGGTGGCCGGTGCGAAC
>JBFWQT010000497.1:0-5381 GCA_050249295.1 Planctomycetota bacterium | reverse complement strand
CTGCACCGCCAGCTGGCGGCCGGACGGCGTGGTGACCAGCGTGCGCGCCGCGGTGCCACGACGGCGGATTTCCTGACGGTCGATGCGCACCAGCTGGCCGTTGTCGAGGCCGCCGAACCGGTCGGCGGTGTCGAGAATGCGCTGGCCGCCGGTGGCGGTGATGATCACTGTCACGCCCTGCGCCTTCAGCTCGTGCACGATGCCGGTGACCATGTCGGCGCCGTGCGTGTCGAGCGACGTGAACGGGTCGTCGAGCATGACGATCGCCGGGTCGATGACCAGCGCGCGCGCGAGGTTGACGAGGCGCGCCTGATACGCGCTGAGGTTGCCCGGCCGCATCCCGGCGACATGCTCGATGTCGAGCCGGCGCAGCCACACATCGACCTTGCGCGCGATGCTCTCCTCGTCGAGCGGCGTGTGGTAGCGCAACGGCATCGCAATGTTGTCGTAGGCCGGCATGTTGGAGATCAGCGTGCCGTCCTGGAACACGAACCCGATCTTGCGGCGCGACTCCTGGCGGTCGCGGTACCGGCCGTGGTGCGGGTCCATGCCGTCGATCAGCACGAGGCCGGTGGAGGGCTCGACGATGCCGGCGCAGATGCGCAGCAGTACGCTCTTGCCGCTGCCGTTGCGGCCGACGATGCCGACGCACTCGCCCGGCATGACGTCGAACGACACGTTGTCGAGGATCGTGCGATCGTCGGCGTAGAGGCAGACGTCCTGCACCGACAGCGCGAGCGACCGCGGCGGTGCGCTGCGCGCCTCGACGGTGGGCCGGCGGAACAGCCGCGTGATCGGCCGCAGCAGCATCGTGGCGAGGGTGTCGGGCACGCGCCCGCTGGCGTCGACGCCGATCGGCCCCGGCGTGGCAATGCTGTGCGCCACGTTGCGGGCGGTCTTCGTTTTCTGCACCTCGCGCAGCTCGCGGTCGAGCCGTTCGAGCAGGTCGTCGGGCGGTGGTGGCACGCGGTCCGATTCGGTCAGCGGCGTGGTCGCGGCGCCGACGGGCGAGCCGAGGTCGTCCATGTCGAGCAGGTCGTCGCGAGTCAGCACGCGGGTCGTCGAGTCGTCGCCCTGAGCGGGCCGGCGCGGAGGCAGAGCCGCTGCGGCGCGGTCGTGCTCCTCCTTCGACATGATTTGCGTTTCGCCCCAGTCGTCCGCTGGCGGCGGTGGCGGGTCGTCGGCTGGCGCCGGGTCGTCGGCTGGCGGCGCCGGTGGCGGGTCGCCGGCAGCATCGACGTCGGCCATCGCATCGCCGAACGGGTCGGCCATCATGTCCGCGTCACCATCCTCCCCCGGCGGCGGAGGCGGCGGTGGCGGGTCCGCGTCAGGCGGAAATGGCGGCTGGTCGTGATCGTCGGGCACGGCGATTCGTCGGTCACATCTGCAGGAAGCGGAAACCGAACACCAGGTAGAAGAGCCAGAACACCACGAGGTTGGCGAGCACACTGAAGATGATGCCGTTGACCACGCCGCGCGTGGCCACCTGCGGAATCTCGGTGAACGACTGCCGCGCGCTGAGGCCGAAGTGGCAGGCGATCACCGCGATGCCGAGTCCGATGATGCCGGTCTTGAGCACCGCCTGCGCGAGGTTGGCGATGCTCACCGTGCCGCTCAGCTGCGCGCCGGCGCGCACCGACTCGACGTTGGCGACGAACCCGACCAGCACGAACTGCACCACCACCACCATGAAGTTGAAGTAGATCGTCAGGCACACGAGGGCGACGATCATGCCGACGATGCGCGGCCACACGACCACGTAGTAGACGTTCGCGCCGATCGCGTCGAACACCTCCAGCTCCCGGCGGATGCGCATCGTGCCGAGCTCGGTGGAAACGGCTGTGCCGGAGCGGGCGATGACGATCAGCGTGATGATCATCGGCGCGGCCGTCGTCAGCAGCAGTTCGAGAAAGATCATCTGCAGCCGTGGCGCGAGGCTCTGCGTGACGCTGGCGTTGGCCAGCGCGGCGATGACCAGGCCGGAGAGCAGGCCCATCACCGCGCCGAGCAGGCTGATCAGCGGCAGGGCGTCCACGCCGGTGAAGCGGATCTGCTTGTTGATCGTGCTGGCAATGAGGATGCGCGCCTTGCCGCGCTCGAGCCAGACCGACTTGAGCACCAGCATCATCAGCGTCGCGAGCTCGGCCGCGAGTTGCAGCCGGCGCATGACGAACCGCCCGGTGCGACCGAAGATCAGGTCGGTCAGCGTGCGCGACGCGAACTGCGCCGTGGCGGACGTGGCCTGGAAGGCCGAGTCGGCGGCACTGGCGGTGGCGGTGGCGATGGCAGGCATTCGACCGGGGCCGGCGAGCGAGCTGACGAACGATGCTGTCGTCAGGATAGGTCGCGCGAGGTGTGGATGAAAGGCGTCAGTCGTCACGCTTGCCCGACGAGGGCGCCGACGAGCGGATGAACGCCGCTACATCATTGTGCAGCCCCGCGAGGTCGGCCTCGCGGATGTACATCATGTGGCCGGCCTCGTAGTGCCGCATCGTGATGTTGCCGCGCAGCGACGCCGGCAGGCCGAGGTGGCTGAACGTGTAGTGCGTGGCGAAGTACGGCGTCGCGAGGTCGTAGTAGCCGTTGGCCACAAAGACCTTCAGCGCCGGGTTCTGCACGATGGCGTTGCGCAGGCGCGGCGCGACATTGACGTAGCGATTCTCGTAGCGCCGGTAGCTCCACGGATGCACCCGGCCCGTCAGAATCTCGTACGGCAGGTCGCTGCGGAAGCCGAGCTCGTCGCGCACGTACGAGTTGAAGGCGGTCGAGTACGGCCCCATGATCGCGGCCATGCTCGGATCGTACTCCGGCCCGTCGCCGGCGTTGTCGCGGTCGATGCCCGTGAACCGGCTGTCCAGGCGGCCCACGGTCAGGCCGGCGTCGCGCCGCAGCTCCTTGTTGAAGCGTCCCATCCGGATGCGCAGGTTGTTGTCGAGCGCGAACCGCGTCGTGGTGCCGGTGAACCGCGCCAGCTGCCCGGCCACGCGCGCCTGCTGCTCCTCGCCGAGGTCGTCGCCGGCCATCAGCGCCAGCGTGTAGTCGCGCCGGGCAAAGTCCTCGGCGGCGGCCAGCACGTCCTTCAGCGGGTGCGACTGCAGGTCGTCGGCGAGCCGCTTGTGGAACCAGGCGGTGGCCGTGTAGGTCGGCAGGAACAGCGGATACGGCAGGTCGTTGCCCTCGTCGAAGCGCGCCGTGCCGAAGTTGAGGATCGACGAGATCAGGATCACGCCGTTGAGGTACATGCCGTAGCGCTGCTGCAGGTGGTCGGAGAGGCCGGCGGCGCGCGTGGTCCCGTAGCTCTCGCCGGCGAGGAACTTCGGCGAGGCCCAGCGCTGGTTGCGATTGGTCCAGAGGTGGATGAACTCGCCGACCGAGCTGATGTCTTCCTCGAGGCCGTGGAACTGCCCGGCCTTCTGGTCATCGGCCGCGCGACTGTAGCCGGTCGAGACCGGATCGATGAACACCAGGTCGGTCACGTCGAGCAGCGTGCTGGCGTTGTCGCTGAGCCGCGCCGGCGGTGTGGAGTCGAAGCCTTCGGCACCCATGCTGACGCGCCGCGGACCGAACGCGCCGAGGTGCAGCCAGACCGATGCGGAGCCGGGGCCGCCGTTGAAGGTGAACGTGACGGGGCGCGTGGCCGGGTCGGTGTCGGGCGTCTCGACGACGTAGGAGACACAGAAGAACGACGCGCGCGGCTTGCCGGCCTCGTCGTTGAGCACCATCGTGCCGGTCGTGACACGATAGGTGATCGGCTTGTCGCCAACCTTGATGGTGTGCACGGCCGTGACGACGTGGTCGGCGTCGGCGATCGCAGGGTTGTCGGTGGCCGCGCCGTCGCCCGACTCGCCGGACTCGCCGGGATCGCGGGGCTCGCGATGATCCTGGGCGATGCTGCCAGCCGCGGGCAGCCAGGCCAGCAGTGCGAGCAGCAGCATGCAGAGGAGGGTGGAGCGATGGGTCGTGGTCATCTCGCGTCTCCGGTCGCGGGCGTTCGTGGCGCATGTCGTGGGCGCGTTCTACCACGACTGCCGCGCGCCGATGCGGCTTGAACCCGCGTCGGCTTTGGCCCACACTCGTTGCCTGCCCGTTGCCGGAGCCCCGTGATGATGCAGTCCTGGCGACCCCCGATCGTGTCGGCTCCGCCGTTGTTCGTTGGCATGGCACTGGCTGCGCTGGTGCTGCTGGCCGGCGGCGCGTGCGCGAAGCCGGTGGCCGACAACGGGAACAACAACAACGGCAACGGCAACAACAACGCCGGCAACGTCTTCAACGAGAACTTCACGGCCGCCAACGGCAGCAACTGGCCGGGCGAGTGGATGCCGATCTCCACGTCGCGCGTGAACGCCGACATCCAGGACAACCGCGGCCGGTTGCAGTGCGACGCGCCGCCGATCGTCGCGCGCGTGGTCTCCACCACGCTGGCGATGATGAACTTCGAGGCGACGTTCACGATCCGCTTCGGCGACTTCGCCAACCAGGGGATCGGCTTCTACGGCCGGCAGAACGGCGGCCACCTGATGACCACCGTCCCGAACGGCCAGGGCTTTGCAATCTTCACCGAGGGCTCCGGCGTCAGCGACTTCGGACTGTGGGAGGAGACTTCGGGCACCGAGAACGAGGTCTTCGGCGTGGCCGGTCCGCTCGTCGCCGGCGGCATCCTCAACGACACCGACTATCGCGTGCGTTATCGCGTCCAGCAGGTCAGCGGCACGCAGACGCTCTTGCAGGCGCGCATCTGGCCGGCCGCCGATTCGGAGCCGGGCACGTGGACGGTGGAGTACACCTCGTCCACGTCGGTGCTGCAGAACCTCACCGGCGGGTTTGCCGTCGACCTCTACAACTACAGCGGATCGGGCTCGATCACGATCGACGACATCCAGATCACCGACCTCGGCTCGTAAGCACAGCGAATCACAAGTCCTCGTCCCATCGAGGAGCCCTCCGGGCGAGCCGGGGGTGTAAGCCCGATGGGCGCTAACATAAGAGCCGCGAGCGCGAGCGAGCGGGCCCCGAGGACCCCGGGTTACGGATCAACCGTCGGAGGTTTCGTGTACGCGCTTGTCAGCGTTCAAACGGTGGGCTTGCAGGCGTGAACCAAAACGGGGCCCGACTCGCTTGCGCTCGCGGCTCTTGTTTTAGCGCCATTGGTGTAAGCCCCCGGAGTCTGGTACCGAGGCGAGTGCACGACGATTGCGCGAGGGCGACTGCACTCCCCTCCGGAGCCTGCGAAGCAGGCGGCTCTTTCACTAGCCCCGGTGAAGCCGCGAAGCGGCGAGAACCCGGGGTCATCGCAGCGCCACACAACACCCTCCGGAGCCTGCGAAGCAGGCGGCTCTTTCACTAGCCCCGGGTGAAGCCGCGAAGCGGCGAGAACCCGGGGT
>JBFWQT010000496.1:0-5408 GCA_050249295.1 Planctomycetota bacterium | reverse complement strand
AGCGTCGCTGAGTACGTATTGATCAAGGAAGACTCGGCGTGGGACTCGTTTAACGAGGCGGTGGTGGTGGTGGCGGCGGTCGCTGCGGCGGCGGCAGGAGCGGCGGCGGTGGTGGCGGCGGTAGTCGCTCTGGCGGCGGCGGTGGTGGCGGCTATCGCGGAGGCGGTGGCGGCGGCCGGCGCGACGACAACCGTGGTGGCGGTGGTGGCGGCGGCGGTTACCGCGGTGGCGGTGGTGGCGGCCGGTCCGACGATCGTCGCGGCGGTAGCGGCGGCGGTGGTGGTGGCGGTTACCGCGGCCGGGACGACGGCGAACGCGGCGAACGCGGTGGTGGCGGCGGTGGTGGCGGCTATCGCGGAGGCGGTGGCGGCGGCCGCAGCCGGGACGACAATCGTGGTGGTGGTGGCGGCGGCGGCGGTTACCGTGGCGGTGGCGGCCGACGTGACGACAATCGCAGTGGTGGTGGCGGCGGTGGCGGTGGCTACCGCGGTCGCAACGACGAACGCGGCGGCGGCGGCGGCGGCGGCGGTGGTCGGCGCGACGACAATCGTGGCGGCGGTGGTGGTGGCGGCGGCTACCGCGGTGGCGGCGGTGGTGGTGGCGGCCGACGCGACGACAATCGTGGTGGTGGCGGTGGCGGCGGCGGCTATCGCGGCGGCGGTGGCGGTGGTCGTCCGCATCGAGGCGGCGGCAGCGGGCACGGCGACAACCGGCGCTTCGACGGCCCGCGTCATGGTGGCGGCGACCGAGATCGCAATCGCGACTCGCGCGACTCGCGCCCCGCGAAGCAGGACAACTATCGCAAGCCGCACGCAACACCGGCCGCCGAGAAGCAGCAGGCGGCCCCTGCGTCCGGCGGCGACCTCAAGGTCATCGATCGCAGCAAGCCGCTGATCCCGACCGAAGTGCTCGAGCGCATTGCGGCGCTTCCGCAGACCGAGGAGACGTGGCTCGGCGGACGCCGGCCGCTTCCGCCCACGGCGCGCGACACGATGCCGGTGATGCTGGTCAGCTGGGCGAGCATGACGACCGACCAGCTCGTCGGCAGCGGACTGATCCCGCAGACCGACAACCCGGAGCCGATCCTGTTCTCGCTCTGTCGCGCGATGCTCGAGCCCGAGTCGGGCGCCCACGAGGCGCGCCGGCCGCGCGAACTGATCATCGACGAGGAGGAACTGGCCGAGCTGATCGGCGACCAGCTCGAGCCGTTGGGCATCGAGGTGGCCGTCGGCGGTGGCGACCTGCTCGACGAACTGATCGACTCGGTGAGCGCCGACCTGACGAAGGCGCTGGACACGAGCCTGCTCGACGAGCCCGACATCAAGCCGGCCGACATCGCGGCGTTCTATCGTGCCGGTCGCGAGTTCGCGGCGATCGCGCCGTGGAAGGTGGCCGAGGCCGACCAGGTGATGGGCGTGGAGTTCAGCTCGACGCCGGACGCCGCGCCGCTGTGCGTGTCGATCAACGACGACAGCGAGGGCCTGACGATCTACCAGAACGTCGAGGACTGGGACCTCGCGTCGGAGATGGAAGACGAGGAAGACTGGGCCGACCTGCTGCCCGGCATTCCGCCGCTGGAGGTGCCGGTGCTGACGCTGCACTACCAGCACGCCGTGGACATGAACGAGGATCGCCTCGCGCGCGTGTCGGCGAGCAACTGCGAGCTGCTCGGCCCCGGCTGGTATCCCGAACTGGAAGCGCTGGCGCCCGAGGAGGGTGCCCGCAAGGTGACGACCGACGACGTGCGCGTGGCGACCGCCGTGATGACGGCCGTGGCGAAGCTGATGCAGCAGCACGGCGGGTTGTTCATCGAGGAAGAAGTCGAAGCGGTTACCGTCGAGCTGACGGTGCCCGGCCTGGAGTCGCTCGGCACGGTGAAGATCACGGCGCCGCACCCCGACGTGCTGGCGGCAATGTCCGAAGAGGACGACGATGATGATGACGACGACGAGATGATGATGGGCGACGACGACGACGAGGACGGCGACTTCGGCGACGACGACGACGACGACGACGCCGGCAGCGACGACGGCGACGACGGCGACGATGCCAGCGATGACGACGGCGGCGCGCCGGATCCGGTGCTCGGCGAGTACGGCTTCAGCGAAGGCAACGGCGACGGCGACACCGACGCCGACGACGACCAGAACTGACGCCGCTGGCAAGAACACGAGCAGCCGGGCGAGCGGGTTCTTGAAGCCGCTCGCCCGGCTGACGTTTCCGGCGTTGTCGTTCGTTCAGGTCACCCGGCGGCCGCGGAGTTCGAGGTGGCGTCGCTCGTGCCGCAGCCACTGCTCAATGCGGTCCAGCAGTTGATCGATCGGCCGGCGCGTCGGGCCCTTCAGTGCGCATTCCCACAGGGTGAGCACCCACCAGCCGTCGTCGATCAGTTCGCGCCGTTTGCGCGCGTCGCGTTCGTGGTTGCCGTCGAGTTTCTCGCGCCACCAGGCGGTGCGGGTGGACGGCCATTTGAAGAGCGGGCAGTCGTCGCCGTGGCGGTGCCAGAAGCAGCCGTGGATGAAGATGGCCGAGCCCCAGTGCGGCAGGACGAGGTCCGGCCGGCCGGGAAGGTGCTTCGCGTGGAGGCGGTAACGGAAGCCGCGCGCGTAGAGGCCGTGACGGATGAGCAGCTCGGGCCGGGTGTTGGCACCGCGGATGCCGGCCATCATGCGGCGGCGGGTGGCGCGAGAGACGACGTCAACCATCCGGAGTGCGGCGCGGCGCGGGGCGGCGCGATGACGGAGAGAATCAGGGTTCACCATTCAAGCCCACGGGCAGCAGCCCGTGGGTAGCGTTGCGACACGCGCGAGCTGTGATCGAAGCATGGTGCCCTCGTCTGCACGCTCGCCTGCGCGCTCGTCTGCACGCTTGATGCGCTCGCGATGGACGCAACGTTACCCACGGGCAGCAGCCCGTGGGCTTGAATGGGCTCTTTCCACACTAGCGATTGATCCGCGCCACGAGCTGCTTCAGCCCGCCTTCGAGGTACCGCTTCAGGTACTGCATGCCCTGCTGGCTCGCGTGGTACGGCACCGTCGGCAGATTGCGGAACGCCTCGGGCAGGTCGGTCTTCGAACCCTGCACCAGACAGATCACCTGCTTCGGCGGGTTGAAGTTGCGGCCGGCGTGCGCCACCTGCATCACCAGCGGATCGGGCTGCCCGGTGCCGGCATCCTTCGTCAGATCGACGATCAGGAAGTTGCACGCATTCAGCGCCGCCTGGTTGTAGGGCGGACGAGCCGGGTCCATGCGGGCCGCGGCAATGCCAGCCGAGCCGCACGCGGCCTGCACGAAGTTGCCGATGATGTTCACGTGCGGCATCGTCGGCGGCTGCACAATGAAGGCCTTCGGCGCGTTCACGCCGCTGGCCGTGGCCGGCGTCGGAATGTTGGCACCGCTCGGCATGCGCTGCGGCACGCGCGACGACGGCGCAGCAGGCGCCGGCGGCATCGCCTTCTGACGGCGCGGAGCGGGAGCAGCCGGCGGCGGCGCCGTCACGCGGCGCTCCTTGCGCGGCGCGGGGCGGCCACTGGTCTGCATGCCGCCCAGCAACTCCATGATGTACTCCTGTGCGCGCGGAAAGTTGCTGAACGTCTTGAAGAAGCCGTCCAGGCCGAGCGACTCGAAGACGATCTTGAGCTTCGGATGGATCTTGATCAGCACGAAGCTGCCGCCGCCGTTGACCACATCGTCGGCGGCCTTGACCATCATGCTCATGCCGCTGGAGTTGACGAAGTGCGTGCCTTCCAGGTCGAACACCAGGTGGCGCGTGCCCTTCTCCTGCATCTCGTCGAGCCGCGATCCAAAGCCAGTGCAGGTGGCCGCGTCGATGTTGCCTTCGAGACGGATGAGCAGGCCGTCCGGCACGCCCTCGATCGGGTCAGTGTTGATGGCGAGGTTGGTCATGGCACGCACGGACGCTGGAAACAGGGAGCCACGGGGAGTTGAAGGATATCGCGGGGAGCGGGGGCAGCGTCAAGCATCAAGTTGCTGCGGCGCATGCCGGCTGTCACCCGCGGCTCGCACGCGTTTCTGTGTCAGCCAGCGCAGTCCGTGTGTGCCGGGCTGCTGGCCCGACCCGCTACCGGACGCACGGTTCCGGCCTTGCTCGCCGCGCAACGCGTGGCATCATCCGCCGCAGTCATCATGATCGATCCACTTCCATCGCAGCGCGGCCGACGAATGAGCATTGGCATCGGGGTCATCGGGTACGGGTACTGGGGGCCGAACCTGGTCCGCAACTTTGTCGAGTGCCCGCACACCACCGTGAAAGTGGTGTCCGACACACGCGCGCCGCGCCTCGAGGCGATGCAACGCCGCTTCCCCGGCGTGCGCGGCACCACCGACGCGGCCGAGCTGATCAACGCGCCCGACGTGGATGCCGTGGTGATCGCCACGCCGGTGTCCACGCACTTCCCGCTGGGCATGGCCGCGCTCGAGGCCGGCAAACACGTGCTGATGGAGAAGCCGCTGGCCGAGTCGTACGCCAACTCGCGCCAGCTGGTCGACACGGCCCGCGAGCAGAACCGCGTACTGCTGGTCGATCACACCTTCGTCTACACGCCGGTGGTGCGCCGCATGAAGCAGCTGATCAGCGGCGGCGACGTCGGCGAGGTCTACTACTTCGACTCCACGCGCGTGAACCTCGGCCTGTTCCAGAACGACGTCAGCGTGCTGTGGGACCTCGCCGTGCACGACCTCGCGGTGCTCGACTACCTGTTCGCCGAGCACCGTCCGGTCGCGGTCTCGGCCACCGGCGCGGCCCACATTCCCGGCCATCCGGTCAACACGGCCTGGCTCACGGTCTACACCTCGTCGTCGTTCCTCGCGCACATCCACGTCAACTGGCTCTCGCCGACCAAGCTGCGCCGCACGATCGTCGGCGGCAGCAAGAGCATGCTGGTCTGGGACGACCTGGACCCGGCCGAGAAGCTGCGCGTCTACGACAAGGGCGTCGACGTCCGCAGCGAGGAAGAGACGCACAAGCGCCTGATCGGCTACCGCAGCGGCGACATGCATGCGCCACACATCGGTGTCGGCGAGGCGCTGGCGGTCGAGGCTGTGCACTTCGCCGACTGCATCGAGGGCAAAGCCACGCCCGAGACCCCCGGCGAGGCTGGCCTCACCGTGGTGGCGGTGCTGGAGGCGGCCGAGCAGTCGATGAACCAGCGCGGCACCCCGGTGGAACTGCAATAGGGGCGCCGTCAGCGGGTTGATTCGGGATGTCGGTCAAGAGCCGCGACCGCAGGGGAGCGGGCCCACGAGGGGCTCTCGCCGGCGAATCCACTCTTCGACCATGCAATCAGCGAGAGGCGGATTCGTGATCGCAACGCCCTCGGTGCCCGCACCCTTGCGGTCGCGGCTCATGTCCGAAACCGGAATGCGCTCGCGGCTCCTGTCAACGCGGG
>JBFWQT010000495.1:0-5436 GCA_050249295.1 Planctomycetota bacterium | reverse complement strand
GACCGTCGAAACACAACGTCTCCCCCGGCGTTGCCCCGGCAGTGTTTTGACACAGAGGGCACCGAGGAAACACAGAGGGACACGGAGTGCTCCACTCCAGTCCGGGCTCGCTGCCGATCGGACGCACGCCGCATCGGTGGAACTATCGCCGGTCGGCGCTACCAGGAACGCATCAGCTTCGGCGGGTGCACTCTGTGCCCCTCTGTGTTTCCTCTGCGCCCTCTGTGTGAACGTCTGGAGAATTGTGCAGCCAATTACGGCGTAAATGAGCAAGTTCAGCAGCATCGACCGGGCTTTTGAAACACAACATCCCCCTCTGTATAGAGGAATGTCCTATGTTGGAGCCGGTTTTCGGCCCCAAGTGCATGCGGCTATTGAACTAGAAATTATGTTAGCTAAATTGGACCGATGTCAGACGCTGGCAACAATTATCCGGGTAGAGTCTCGCCTGCCGCCAGTCCGCCTGCCGCCGCCTCGCACCCTCAGTCCACCGTCAGTTCCGGCGGCGCTTCCATCTTCCACGGGAAGTCATACACCAACCGGAACACCGACGGCTCGCGCGTCGACCGGTCACGCGCGACCGACTTCGTGGCGCGGCCATCGGGCAGCACCAGCATGCCGAACGGCAGCCGCTGCTGATCCATCTCCGACGACGAGTTGCTCGACGTCCACTCGGGCACCGCGGCCGACTCGCTGTTGCGCCAGCAGGGGAAGCCGGCCGAGAACAGATCGCGAAGCTCGGCGTCGGTCGGCAGGCGCGCCCCGTCACGCTTGCGCTCGGCGCGCCAGCGCATCCATGCGTCGATCTCGAAGCGCGAAAGCCCGCTCACCACGGCGTCCCCCCGGCCGATCGTCGGCGGGCGGAACTTGCTTTCCAGCACCTTCGCCTGCGACACCGCCGACATCTCGCGGTAGTTGGTGAGGTACTCCTGCCAGTACTTCGGATCGCGGTAGCCGCTCTGGATGAACGGCGCGACCTCGCTCCACACCACCGGCGACTCGCGCACGAACGCGTTGACCGCGCCGAGCGAGACCATCGCCAGGCGGGTGTGCGCACTGCTGCGCGCAACACCGATCACGCGCTGCAACGTGCCGATCACGGTGTCCGGCTGATCGACCGAGCCGAGCACCCGCGCCGTCTCGTCGGCCCACGCCGCCATGCGACGGATCCGGTCGGCCATGCCCGGCAGCGACGCGATGTCGGGTCGACGCGCGGCGTCGTTCGCCTGGTTGCGCAACTGGGCCGCCTGGTCGCGCGCGCGCGTGAAGATCGCCGTGACCTCCTCGAGCGGCGCGCTGGAGTTGCCGTGGATCTCCCAGGCGCGCTGGTACTCCCGCGTGGCCTCGTGCCACTTGCGCACCACCGGCACGGCCTGCTGCCAGCCGCGCAGGCCGGCGAGCAACGGCGCGTAGCGATCGCGCCAGGTGGATGCGCCGACGGCACGCAGCGCGCGTTCAATCTGCTCTTCCAGCTTGTCGTAGTGATCGGGCTCCGGGCTCTTGCCACCGAGCGCCGCCTTGCGCCACTCGTCGGACGTGACGGCCGGGCCGAGCGTGCCGAGCGCATGGATGAACGCCTCGAGGATCGTGTGCTCGGTGCGCAGGCCCTCGATGCGCTCGAGCTCCATCGCAGACAGCGTCTCGAGCGTGGGCAGCTCGAAGCCGGGCGTCGGCGCGGGCTGCTCGTGGCTGGCGAAATCCTCGCCGAGCTTGCGCAGGTCGCGCGTGGCGTTGAGCACGCTCTGGATCAGGCCCATGATGCCGGTGGCGTCGTTCGGGCCGAGGTCGGCGAAGTCGCCGAGCTTGTCGACCTGTTCGAGATACTCGCGCGTGGAGGCGAGGCGGTTGGCGTAGTCGCGCGCGAGCCGCAGCAGGCGGATGCGCAGCACGCCCTGCTCGCCTTCGGTGCGCGCCACGCCCGAGCCCTCGGCCGCCAGCTCTTGCCAGGCCGCGAGCGCGCCGTCGAAGTTGCCCGAGCGCTCGTAGCTGCGGCCCTCGTTGAGTCGCACGCCGATGCGCGTCTGGTCGATGCGATCCTTGATGTCGGCCGGGCCGAGACCGATCGCCGAGATCGGCGAGTCGCGCACGCCTTCCAGCGCGGCACGCGCTTCGGTCCACTGCGTGCGCGCCTTCGCGAGGTCGGTCTCCTGCAGCGCCGCGTCCATCTTCGCCACCGCGTCGGCGTACGCCTGATCGTTGGTCGTCTTCAGCCAGTAGCCGCCACCGGCGATCGCGCCGCACACCAGCAGCAGCACGAGCACCATCGTGCGCACGCGCCGCGCGCGCGCCCGCTTGACCTTGCGGCGCTCGGCAATCTCCAGGCCTTCGCGCGCCTCGTCGTAGCCGCTGTCGAGCCGCAGCAGCTCGCGGTACGACTTGATCGCGGTGTCGAAGTCCTTCTTGCGCATCGCGCGCGTGGCCGACTCCTCGAGCCGATCGACCTTCTTCGCGTGCGCCGCGGCTTCGTTGATCACGCCGCGCACCTCGGCATCGCCCGGCGCGACCTCGTCGATGATCTGCTGCCACACGGCCAGCGCGTCATGCACCCGCCCCTCGGCCGCGGCCTGCTGGCCTTCGGCGAACAGGCGGTTGCGCTCGGCGACAATCGGGTCGGTCTGTTCGAGGTGCTTGCGGCTCACCTCGCAGCCGCGGTTCAGCCCGATCGCATGCTGGAACTCGTTGGCCGCGGTGACGAAGTCGGCCGCCTCGAACGCGGCCTTGCCGGCCTCGATGTGCTGGCGGTAGCGCGCGGCCTCGTCGCGCCACTGCTCGCGCAGCGCCTGCACTTCGGGCAGGCCGGGCTGGATCTCCAGCGCCTTCGCGGCCTCCTTCGTGGCCTCGCTCCACTTGCCGCTCCGCGCGAGCTGCTTCGCTTCGCCGAGAATCAGGCCGAGCGCGGCGTGCTTCTCCTCGACGCGGGTGCGGAAGGTGAGCAGCTGCGGCTCGTCGGGAATCACGTCGAGGCCCTTGGCGATCTCGCGCAGCGCGAGGTCCATCTCGCCCTGCTCGGCCGCGTCCACGGCCCGCGCCAGCGCGGCGGCGGCCTCGGTGCGGCGGCCGTCAATCGAGCGCAGCTGGATCGTGGCCACGCGGTGCGACGGATCGACCTTGATCACGGCCTCGAAGATGCGCGTCGCCTCGTCGAGCTTGTTGTCGGCGATCAGCGCCAGGCCCTTCTCGATGGCCGGGCCGAGGCGGGCGCGCAGCGTGGCGAGTTCGTCCTGCAGCTTGAGCGCGCGGGCCGAGCCGGGGTCGAGCTGCAGCACACGGTTGAGCACCTGCTCGGCCTGGCCGCCCTCGCCGAGCTTGAGCTTGCCGGCCGCCTCTTCGAGCAGCGTTTCGACTTCGCGCTTGCGCACGACCTGTTCGACGTTGGCGCGCGCCTTCTGCAGGCCGTCGTGCAGCGGGAAGCGGCCGAGCGCGCGTTGCACGCGCGACTTGGCGTCGTCGAGCTTGCCGTCGGCGAGCAGCTTGTTGACCTCGTCGACGGTCGCGTCGGCCTCGGCCTGCTGCTCGGGCGAGAGCGTGCGACTGCGCACCGCGCCACCCGCGACACCGGCATTCGCGCCACCGCTGCCGCCACCGAACGGGCTGATCGCCTGCTGCGTGTCGGCGTTGACGTCGACCGAGGGGTCGCCGACCACCACCTTCTCGCGCGGCAGCGGCGTGGTGTCCGGGTCGGTCAGGTCGCTGCGGGACTCCAGCGGCATGAACGTCGACGAGACCGGCTTGCGGATGATCTGCTCGCTGGTCGGCCGGCGGCGCTTCTTGCGACTGGCCGAGCCGCCGCCACCCGTGCCGAGGTTGCCGACGTTGCCGAACGTGCCGGTTTTCTTGCGCGCCTGCGACAGGCCGCGCGAGCCGCTGCCCGCCGCGCCGAGCCGACCCGAACTGCTGCTGCCGACACCGTCCTCGGCCAACGCCTCGAAGCTGCTCTTCTCGCGCAGCCGCAGCGCATCGAGCTCGGCCATCAACTGTTGCGCCGTGCCGGGCCGGCGGTCGCGATCGCGCTCCATCATGCGCAGGATCAGCGCCTCCATCTGCTGCGGAATCGTCGCGTTGTAGTGCCGCGGCGGTTCGAGCCGCGCGGTGCTGTGCGCCAGCACCACGGCCATCGGGTTGTCACCCTTGAACGGATACTCGCCGGTGACCATGTAGTACCAGGTCGCGCCGAGCGAGTAGATGTCGACGCGCTCGTCGACCATGCCGCCGTCGCCCTGCTCGGGCGCCATGAAGTACGGCGAGCCGACAATCTGGCCGGGCATCGTCAGGCCCATGCGGTCGCGCAGGCGCTTGGCCAGGCCGAAGTCGGTGACCTTGATGCGCGCGCCGTCGAGCATGATGTTGTCCGGCTTGATGTCGCGGTGCACGATGCCGTGCGCATGCGCTTCCATCAGCGCGCGCGTGACCTCCTTCACCACGTACATCGAGTCGGCATTGCTCAAGCGGCCCTGCGACTGCATCACCTCGCCGAGGTTGTGGCCCTCGACGTACTCCATCAGGATGTAGAAGCGCCCCTCGGCCTCGCCCACATCGTGGATGCGCACGATGTTGGGGTGGTTGAGTTGCGCGGCCGAGCGGGCCTCGCGCAGGAAGCGCTGGATCGTCTGCGACTCCTCGGTGAGCTCGGGCGCGAGCAGCTTGAGCGCGAGCTGCTTGTTGAGGAACAGGTGGCGCACGCGGTAGATCGCGCCCATGCCACCTTCGCCGACGCGGCCCAGCACCTCGCAGCCGGCGAACTCGCGGCCGACCATGCCGTCGTCGTCGTCCTGGTGCAGGTGCGCGACCAGGTCGGCAATCGCGGCCGCACTCTCGGAGGCGGATGCATCGGCCGGCTCGGCGTCGGGCGGCAACTGGTGGCGCTCGTCGGAGATCAGGCCGTCGCCGATGTCGTCGTCGTCATCGTCGTCGAGCATGCCGGTCTGCGCCTCGGCCGGTGTGGGCACGAGATTCACGCGCACCGGCGCGTTGGCCGCAGCGGTGGGCGGAGTCGGCGCGAGGCCGGGTGGCGGTGGCGTGGGGCTGAGCGGCTTGACGCGGATCGGTGCGCTGCCGGCAGCGGCTCCGGCCTGGCCCACCGGGCGCACGGATGCGGGGCCTTCGCCGGGTCCGCCGGGCGTGGTCGTGCCGGGTGTGCCGGTGGTCGTGGGTGCCGTGGTCGCGCTGATCGGCCGGACGACGAGTACCTTCTGGTTGGCCGCGGAGGGGGTCGGCTCGCCGTTGGCCATCGCGCGCAGGCGGTCAGCCTGGACGCGCGTGACGAACCCCATCGCGACCAGCGCATCGCCCAGCGTCAGGCCGTCGCGCGTCTGGCGCTGTTCAGCCCGCTGCAGTTGCGGCGCGGTGATGAAGTTCTGCGCGACGGCGAGTTGGCCGAGGCGACGATCCTGATCGTCCATTGCATGCAGAGGAGCACGTTGCAGCTGCCTGCTGTCG
>JBFWQT010000494.1:0-5437 GCA_050249295.1 Planctomycetota bacterium | reverse complement strand
CTGCAGGCCGACGATCACGCCGATCAGGCCGAGCGGCACGGCCGCCATCACCAGCACCGGCTGCACGAAGCTGCGCAGCACAGTCGCGAGGATGACATAGATCAGGCACATCGAGACGATGCCGAACAGGCCGAGGTCGGAGAACCCCTGCTGCTCGGCCGCGAACCGGCCCTCGTAGCTGACCGTGATGTCGCTGCGGCCGCCCAGCAGGCGGTCGACGGCTTCGCGCGCCTTGAGCGTGCCCTGCCGTGACGTGACGCCCTCGACCTCGGCGGTGATCAGCACCGACATGCGGCGATCGAAGCGGCGCACCGCGGCGTTGCCGGTGGCCTTCTGCACGTCGCCGCCAACGAGCAACTCGCGCAGCGGCACGCGGCCGCGCGGCGTGACGACATCCAGCGAGAGCAGGTCGCTGCGGCTGGCGCGATCGGGGCGCGGTAGCTGCACCACGACGTCGATGTCGTCGCGCGTACGCACCACGCGCGACGCGATGCCGCCGTCGAAGGCGCGCCGCACAATGGCCGCCGCCTCGTCGTCGGTCATACCCAGTGTGGCCGCGCGCTCCGCGTCGATGATGATGCGGTACTCGTTGCCGCCGGCGGCCACGTCGGTCTGCACGTCGCGCAATCCGCGCACGCCTTCGAGCGCGGTCTTCACCTGACGACTGACCTCGGCCAGCTCGTCGTAGTTCTCGCCGCGCAGGCGGACCTCCACCGGGCTGCCCTGCGGCGGACCGCCGCGCTGGCCGAACACGTTGAAGTCGCTGACCGGCAGCGTGGCAATCCGCGCGCGCAATCGCGCCAGCGCGGCGTTCACGTTGTCCACCAGCCGGTAGTCGCTGGCCGGCGGCGAGCCGATCACCGCTTCGTAGGCGTCGAGCTCGGCCAGCTCCACCGCGACGCGGCCGACGTTGCGCGCCAGCGTGGTCTGCCGGTTCTGGTCCACGGTGCGGCCGACGGTGGTGGTCACCGCGGCGATGCTGCCGTACGGGAACAGCTTCTGCACCTCGCGCTCCACGTCGTCGAGCACGGCCGCGGTCTGCTTCACGGTGCTGCCCTCGGGCAGCGTGACGTTGACGTAGAAGCGGTCGACCAGCTTGAAGTCGAGGAACGACGTGCCGATGCGCGTGGCAAGAAACATGGTGAAGGCGAACGCGCAGACCGCCATCAACAGCACGACCCAGCGCCAGCGCAGGGCCATCACGAGGCCGCGCACGTAGATCGAGCGCATGCGCACGAAGCCGCGCTGGAAGCGCAGGCGCAGCGGGTCGGTCCACGAGAACAGGCCGTCGAAGATGCGGCCGACAAGGTTGCGCGGCTTGCGCGGATCGTGCGACCACTCGGCCAGGTGCGACGGCAGGATCAGCATCGCCTCGAGCAGCGAGATCGCCAGCGCGGTGATCACCGCGATCGGAATCGCGGCCATGAACTGCCCGGTCACGCCGCCCCACATCAGCAGCGGCAGGAACGCCGCCATCGTCGTCAGCGCGCTCGCCACCACCGGCCAGAACACCTCGCGCGTGCCCTGCAGCGCCGCAGCGACGGGCGTCCAGCCCTGCTCCATGTAGCGCCACGCGTTCTCGCAGATGATGATGCCTTCATCGACCACCATGCCGAGCGCGACGATCAGACCGAACAGCGTGAGCATGTTGGCCGAGTAGCCGAGCGCGTGCAGCACGATCATCGAACCGAACAGCGAGACCGGGATGCCGAGCCCGGTCATGAACGCCATGCGGTAGTTGAGGAAGAAGAACAGCACCGCCATCACGATCACGAAGCCGATCAGGCCGTTGCTCTGCACCACCTGCAGGCGGTCGCGGATGTAGATCGAGCGGTCGTCCCACGTGCCCATCGTCACGCCCGGCGGCAACTGCGGCTCGAACTCCGCGAGCAGCTTGCGGATCGACGCGCTCATCCGGATGTTGTCGGCTTCGCGCGTCTTGTAGACGGTGAGCAGGATGCCGGGCTGCGAGACGCGCGCGTCGATCGGCGGGACCTCCAGCTCGATGCGCGCCTGCCCCGGCCGGCGCTTCGGCGGTTGCACGGCATGCAGGCGCGAGCGTTCCTGCACGTCCTCGAAGGCGTCGATCACGGTGGCCACGCGCGAGAGCGGCACGCCGGGGCCCGCGTCGTTGACGGCGCGCACGATGATGTCGCCGGTGGCGGCGACCAGCCCGCGGCGATCGTCGGCCAGCAACTGCCCGGTGCGCAGCGAGGTCTCGTCGTGGCCGTTGTCGATGCGACCGCCGGAGGTGCGCACGTTGCTGCCGCGCACGGCGCGCTCGACGTCGGCGAGCGTCAGCGAGTGCTGCGCAAGCAACGCGGGGTCGGGTTCGATCAGCAGGCGGCGATCGCGACCGCCGGTGATCAGCAGGCGATCCACGCCGGGCAGCCGCAGCAGCCGTTCTTCGAGTGCATCGGAGGCGGCCTTGAGCCGGCGTTCCAGCGAGTACGGAATGCCGTCGGGCGACATCTCGCGCTCCGGCGTGCGCGCCTGTTCGATGCGCAACGTGTCGGCGTCGAGCACAAGGCCGACCGACAGCGCCGGCATCGGCAGCGTGAACTCCGCCACCACCGGCGGATCGAGCCCGGCCGGCAGTCGCGCCTTGTCGGCCTCGGCCTTGATGTCGAGCCGCGCCTGCTCGCTGTCCACGCCCGCGTTGAGCGTGATGATGATCGTGCTGCGCCCCTCCGACGAGATGCTCTCGACCTTCTCGATGATGTCGAGCCCGGCCAGCCGGCTTTCGATCTCGCGGGTGATCGTGCGCTCGATGTCGGCCGCGGGCACGCCGGGGTCGGTCGTGATGATCGTCACGACGCCGACGTTGACCTCGGGGAAGACTTCCTTGCGGATGACGAACAGATAGACGAACACGCCGACGCCGATGAGGCACAGCGTGAGCAGGTTCATCAGTACCGGATTGCGGATCGAGAAGCGGGCCAGGTCCATTCGTATCCCGCAAGCGCCGCCGGGGATGGGGCAGAACGGGCATGATGCCAGCGCGCGCGGATCGCAACAACGCGAAAGCGGCGCGCCGGTGCAGCGCAACCGGCGACGCCTACCGGACCGGCGAGCCGATCACTCGGGGATCAGGTCGCGCAGCGCCTTGTACATTTCCTTTTCTTCGCCGCGCACGCGCCGCGACCCGTAGTCGAGCAACTCGCGCACCTTCGCCTGGTATTGCTCGCTCAGCTGGCTGATTGCGTTGCTGACCGACGTCGCGCTGCGGAACACGCGGTGGCCCTTCGGGACGACCTGCGCCGCCATGTCCATGAAGATGTCGAACTCCTTCGTGCCCTTGAGGTAGAGCTCCTCGGGCTCCGGCTCGGCCACCTTCTCCTCCACGCCGCTGCCCGGCATGATCCACACCGCGCTGCCCTTGACCTCGAAGTCCACGCCCTTCTGCTTGCAGAGGATCTTGAGGATGCTGTCCCACGACAGCGGCGGCTCCTTCATCGTCACCGGGTGCATTTTCTCCAGCTGCTTCGCGGCGCGCGGATCGATGTAGACCGGCACGCCAAGCTTGCCGGCGATGATCTGCGTGACCTCGACGAACGGCTTCGCACTGACCTCGAACGCGCCGGCGTCGTTGAGCAGCTTGAGCTTGATGTCGGCGTCCGGGATGTCGACCGGCGCGACGGTGCCCTTGTACGGATCGTCGAGATACACCGCGTGCGTGTAGTACTGCTCGGGGTCGCGGTGCAGCGCCAGCGAGTGCACCAGCGCCGAGACGCGCGGATACACCGGGCCGCGGAACACGACCTCGTCGTTGTGGATGATCGTGACCGGGGCCTGCACGTTGAGCAGCTTGTCGCAGAGGTAGATCGTGATCTTGCCGATGTCGCCTTCCGACTTGACGGTGATCGTCTGGCCGTCAATCTTCGCTTCGATGCGGCCGGTGCGGCCGATCTGCATCTTCCTGTCGACGATGTCGTACTCGTTGTTGGAGTACGTGTCGGTCGCGCCGATCCAGTTGAACAGCTTCTTGTCCTCGCGCGACGGCTCCCAGATCACCCACTTCGGGTAGGCCTTGCGGGTGTGCTCGAGCATCCACGCGATCTGCTTCGCGCTGCCGCCGGCGGGCAGGCCGTGGCCGCGGCCCTTCTGCTCGTCGTAGATGTACTCGTACGGGTAGCCCTTCGAGACGAGGTCCTTGAGGATCTGCGCGGCCTCGCGGTCGGTCGCCGGCGGAATCACCGGGTCGTCATCGGAGTGGTAGAACCAGATCGGCGTGTTGAGCAGGTTCGGCAGGTGCTCGCGCGACTGCGGATCGCGACCGCCCGCGGCCGACGGCGCCAGCGCGGCAAAGCGGTCGGCATGCCGGCCGCCCATGCACCACGTGCCGTAGCCGCCCATGCTGTGCCCTGCGACGTAGATCCGGTTCGTGTCGATGTCCCAGGTGCGCTTGGCGGCTTCCATCAGGTGCAGCACCCACGCCTCGATGTCGGCGAAGTTCCAGGCGATGTCGCGCAGCTCGGGCGCGGTCGGCGCGATCACGATGCCGCTGCTGGCAAACTGCGACCACTGGTTGAGTGAGCCCTTGCCGTCGCCCACGCCACGGCCGCCGCCGTGCAGCGAGAGCAGCAGCGGTCGCTTGCTGCCGCTGGTGTTGCCGCCGAGGAAAATCTTGCCGGTGAGGTTGCCGTCGGAGTACTGCCCGCTGGCCGCGTCGATCTTGTCGCCCTGCGTGATCTTCTGCATCAGCATCTGCGTATACGCCTGCATGGTGCTGGCGTTGGCGAAACCGAGTGTGTCCATCATGTCGCGCAGGCGGCGGCGTTCGCCCCAGCTGGCGTTGAAGTACTCGTCGACCGCCTTGTCCACGTCGGCCTTGCTCTTCTGGCCGTCCCAGAAGGTGGTGCCGTTGCCGCCGGCGGCCGGGTCCTGGGCGTGGATGATCGCGGCGGGTGCCGGCATCAGCAGCATCAGGGCGGACAGCAGGCAGGCCAACAGCAAGGCGAGCGAACGGGTCATCGGTCTCTCCTTCAGCGCGGCCGGGGCGGCCAGAGCGAGCGGTCGGGGGCGCAGCGGTGCGGGCGGGCGTGCAGACGGCGTGAGCAAGTCAGGGATTGAGACCCCGGCGAGCCACAAGAGTTACAGCATACCTGTGTGAACCAGCGCGGGCAGCGGATTCCTCAGACTGATGGCGACCGCCCGCAACTCACGCCGGCGGCGGGTCGACCCGTTCGACACGCGAGGCCACCCGGCCGCGATGCAGGCGCGTGACAATCTGCGCACCGGGCGCGACCTGCGACGCATCCACAATCGGCCGGCCGGCATCGTCGAGCGTCAGGGAGTAGCCACGCTCCAGCACGCGGTCGGGCGAGAGCGCGACGAGGCGGGCCTCCAGGTACGGCAGCCGGGTGCGCGCCGACTGCAGCCGCTGGTCGATCGCGCGTTGCAGGCGGCCGCGGGCGGTGTCGAGCCGGTGGCGCAA
>JBFWQT010000493.1:0-5448 GCA_050249295.1 Planctomycetota bacterium | reverse complement strand
AACCTGTCGCACCGCTGCACAGAGCGCATCGCAGACCAGCTTTCCCGTTATCGGATTCCTTGACAATCAGTTCAGCTTGCTAGAATCGACTCACGTCCTTCTGCACTGTCTGCCGCACCGCCGCACGCAGGTCGATCGCTGATCGCCGTTCAGCGGGCGCAGGCTGATTGTCTGCCTCGTCGTGCCACACCTTCCGGAGTTGTCGATGCCCCGCCCCAGACTGAATCCCGCCCCCGCCCTCGTTGCGCTGTTCCTGTCGTTTGCCATGGTGTGGGTTGTGGCGTGTTCAAGCATCAACGCCTCCGGACCGAATCTGCGCGGCCCGAGCGCCACGGTCGGGTCATCTGGCACCGTGCATTCCAGCGGGCCCGGCGTGACCAACCCGAGCGTGCGCGGCCCCGGCGGAACGATCGCGCGAGCGGACGTGAACGGCGCGGCGCGCAACGCCACGAATGGTGGCGGCAGCAGCAACAACTCGACGGCGAGCAACAGCTCGTCGAACAGCGCGAACACCTCGAACGCCTCGAACACTGGCACCGCGACGACCAACAGCAACAGCGCGTCGTCGTCCTCCACGTCCGCTGCGAAGCGTGACGTCTACGTCTCGATGGACACCGGCGAGCGCGATGCGGCTGGCACGAAGGATGCCCCGATCCGCAACCTCTCTGTGGCGCTCGCGCAGGCGAAGGCGGGCGACGCGATCCACGTGGCGGCCGGTCGCTACAACGGCGAGCTCAACAGCGGCATCTTCCAGCTCAAGACCAGCAACGTGCGCGTGCTCGGCGGATATACCACCGACTTCTCGTCGCGCGATCCGTGGACCCATCACACGATCGTGGCGTGGAAGGCCGGCGGCGAGGAGAAGGCTCCGTCGGGTGCCGTGCTCGTGGCGGGCACGAGCAGCGCCGCGCTCAGCAACGTCGAGTTCGACGGCCTGATCTTCGACGGTGGCGACCGTAACACCTACTTCGATGGTGACGTGCCGTCGCTGGTCTCGCGCGGCTCGGCCACGCAGCCGCTGCTGATCGCGGTCGTCGGTGCCGGTGGCAAGTTCGCGATCCGCAACTGCGTGTTCGCCAACACCGGCAAGTGCGGCGCGATCGCGCTGGCCAGCATGGCCCGCTCGGAGACCACGATCCAGAACTGCGTGTTCGCCAACAACGTCGGCTTCCACGTCGACCTCAACACGCGCAACATCCGCGCCGGCGAGCGCGCCACCGTCAACGTCGAGAACTGCACCTTCGCGTTCCTCTACGACTCGACGATCGGCAAGGGCACCGCGATCATCGTGCGCGCCAACTGCACCGCCAACATCCGCAAGTGCATCTTCGCGCACGGCGAAGGTCCGGCCGTCTCGACGACCTACTTCGACGCGCTGGCGGGCAACAAGAAGGCGCCCAACGCGTTCATCTCGCTCGACGAGAACCTGTTCCACGATGCAATGGGCGGCCTGCTGCTCTGGATGCGCCCCGGCGCGTCGCAGTTCCTCAAGACCAGCGACGTGGACGAGCTGCGCGACACCGTGCTGAAGAGCGCGAAGGACAACGCCGTCAGTGACCCCGGCTTTGACTACGACGCCGACTACGTCAGCGCCTTCCGCGCGCGCTACGCGCCCGAGGGCGACCCCGACGCGACCACCGACCCGGATCCGGACCCGGCGCCGGCCGACAACAGTGGTGGCGACGGCGACATGGATTTCGACTTCGACTTCGGTGGCGATGTCGCGCCGCCGCCGTCGAGTGATCCGGCGACGGCGACCGCCCCGGAGAAGATGTTCGCGATGCGCTACTCGCTCGACGGCCTGATCCGCCTCGCTCACGCGATGTCGGGCCAGGGCCGTGGCGCGTCGTCGTCCAACTGAACCTGCCTTGCTTGATCCTGTTCCAACAGCCCCGAACGTTCTGGAGATCCTCATGATTGCAATGCGACGCCTGCCCCTGCTCGCGCTGCTGCTGCTGTTGCCACTTGCCGCGCCGCACCTCGTTGCGCAGGACGGCGACGACGTGGTGGCGAAGCTCGGCGCCCTCAACTGGAACACCAACGAAGGCAAGAGCATCGACGACGCCGCCCGCGGGCTGGCGCTGCGCAGCTGGGCCAACGTCGGCGAGGCCGAAGGCAAGGAAGACGTCTACATCACGTGGCCGTCGGACCAGCACGTCGCGTACGTGGCGGTCGACCTCTACATCGGCTGGCGCAGCTTCCCCGCGCCGCGCCTGACCACCGGCAACAAGTACTTCGACCCGGACTACATCAAGGCGATCTTCGCCAACGAGACGGCGCAGACCAAGCGCGTGCGCATCGAGGGCGAGGCCGCGACGAAGGGCATGCTGGTCGATCGCTGGGGCAAGAACGGCCCGATCGACTACTACTACGTCAAGGTCGTGGGCGTGACCGCCGACGGCAGCTTCTTCGACATCAAGGAAGTCTGCGTCGGCTCGCGCATGTACCGCGAAGACCCGCGCTTCGACCTGCCGAACGCCCCGGACGATGCCGAGTGCTTCGCGTTCAAGCGCCCCGATGGCAACCGCAACCTGATGACCCGCTGGGAGCCGTACGGCGAGGAATGGGCCGAGGGCCACAAGCCCGCGCTTCCGCCGCTGCAGATTGCCAACGCCAGTGCGCCCATCGAGGAGAAGCTCGGCGTCCTGCTCTGGGACACCAACGGCGGCGCCTACCACGACGGCGAGCAGGGCACCACGCTGCGCGTGTGGGCCAACACCGGCAACAAGCGCGGCAACGAGGATCTGCTGATCCACCTGGCCGAGCCGGTCAATCCGAAGGCGAAGTGGATCGACGTGTTCTTCGGCTGGCGCCTGTTCCCGGTGCGCCGCCTGCGCGTCGGCGACAAGTACTACGACCCCGAGTACATCAAGGCGCTGCACGCCAACGCCACCGTGCAGGGCAAGCACGTGCGCGTCGAGGCCGACGTCTTCGCCAGCGGCTGGATGATGGACTCCGTCAAGGAGAACGGCCCGATCGACTACTACTACATCAAGCTCGTTGGCGTGACCGAGGACGAGCGCTACTTCGACATCCGCGACTGGAGCGTGGGCACCGTCACTGACCGTGCCGACGAGCGCTGGAAGATTGAAGCCGCGCCCGAGGACCTGAGCACGGTCGGCCACATCAAGCGGCCGAAGGGCGGCAGCTACAGCCAGATGACGAAGTGGGAGCCGTACGGCACCGAGTGGGCGCCCGGCCACGAGCCGCCGCCGCCGGTCCGCTACTACCCCGAGGGCAGCGCCACGCTGCTCGACAAGCTGGCCGCGCTCAACTGGGACACCAACGGCGGCAAGATGGACGACTCCGGCACCGGCAGTGCCCTGCGCGTCTGGGACAACACCGGCGGCGGCCACGGCAAGGAAGACGTCTTCATCACGTGGGACCCCGAACAGGGTCACAAGTTCACGCACATCGACCTGTGGTTTGCGTGGCGCAACTTCCCGGTTCCGCGCTTCACGCCGGCCAGCCAGTACTACGACGCCGACTACGTGCAGGCGATCTTCAACAACGAGGCCGCGCAGAGCAAACGCCTGCGCGTGCCGTACCCGGCCTCGCACTGCCTCGTCGATCGCATCGCCACCAACGGCACGCTCGAGTACTACTACGTCAAGCCGGTCGGCATCACCGAAGACGGCCGGATGATCGACATCACGCACTGGTCGGTGGCCAGCACCGAGCGTCGCGCCGATCCGCGCTGGGAACTCGAGGGTGCTCCCGACGGCGCCGTGGAATTCAAGCGGCCGAAGGGTGATCGCAACCTCAAGACGAAGTGGGAGAAGTACGGCACGAAGTGGGCCGAGGGCCACGAGCCGCCGAAGATCGAGAAGAACTACCCGGCCGGCAGTGCCTCGATCGTCGACCGCATGGGCGCGCTGACCTGGGAGACCAACGGCGGCCGCCAGAAGGACGACGGCGGCGGCTACGCGCTGCGCAACTGGGAGATGGACCGCAACGGCAACGTGGACATCATCGTGTCGTGGGGCGAGCAGTCGCGCCAGTTCGCGAAGTTCCATCTGTTCGCCGCGTGGCGCAACTTCCCGGTGCCGCGCTTCACCGTCGGCGACCCGTACCACGACGCCGACTACGTCAAGGCGATCTGGGACAACGAAGCTGCGCAGAGCAAGCACACGACGATCGACGCCGCCACGGTGCCCGGTCGCGCGTTCGTGCTCAAGAGCGGCGGCAAGCCCCACGCCTTCTACTACCTCAAGCTCGCCGGTGAGACCGCCGACGGCCAGCTGGTGGACATCGACAACTGGAGCATCGGCTCGGCCGGTTACCGTGCCGATCCGCGCTGGGAGCTCCCGGCCCCGCCGCAGGGTGCGATCCCGTCAGTCGAGCTGGTGCTCGGCGACCGCAACCTGATGACCAGGTGGGAGCCGTACGGCACCTCGTGGGCGCGCGGCCATGAGCCGGCCCGCCCGATGCGCACCTACCCGCCCGGCAACTCGCCGATCGAGGTCAAGCTCGGCGGACTCAACTGGGAGACCAACGAGGGCAAGAGCATGGACGACGGCGCCGGCACCTCGCTGCGCAACTGGGAGATCGGCCCGAACGGCAACGCGCAGGTGATCTTCATGTGGGGCGAGCAGCGCGTCGGCACGCCGGTGAAGATCCACGTCTTCTGGACGTGGCGCAACTTCCCCGTCCCGCGCCTGACCACCGGCGGCAGCCACTACGACGCCGACTACATCAAGGCGATCTGGTCCAACGAGACCGCGCAGACCAAACACCTCGAGCTCGATGCCACGAAGGTGCCCGGCAACGCGTTCCTCGACGCCCGCTCGCCCAACGAGTGGTACTACGCCAAGCTCGTCGGCGAGACCGCGGACGGCACGCTGTTCGACATCGAGGACTGGAGCATCGGGTCGGCCTCGTACCGTGCCGACCCGCGCTGGAAGCTGCCCGCCCCGCCGGAAGGCGAACTGCCGAAGGTCGACCGTCCGAAGGGCGACCGCAACCTCAAGACCAGGTGGGAAAGCTACGGCACCGCCTGGGCGCCCGGCCACGAGCCGGCTGGCCCGGTCCGCATCTACCCGCCGGGCGACGCCGACCTGGTCACGAAGCTTGGCGCGCTCGACTGGAACACCAACGGCGGCAAGGCCACCGATGACAAGAAGGGCGTGGCGCTGCGCAACTGGGAGATGGGCGGCAAGGGCAACGTCGACATCATCTTCTCGTGGGAGGAGCAGTCGGTGCAGCTCGCGAAGATCCACGTCGTGTGGGCTTGGCGCAACTTCCCGCTGGCGCGCATGACCAACGGCCAGGGCCAGTTCGACGCCGACTACCTCAAGGCCATCTGGGCCAACGAGGCGGCACAGAGCAAGCACGCCGAGATCAACGTGGCCGACGCGCCGAAGCAGTGCTTCATCGACAGCGGCCGCGCCGGTCGTCCGCACCAGTGGTACTACGCCAAGCTGATCGGCGAGACGGCTGACGGCCAGC
>JBFWQT010000492.1:0-5450 GCA_050249295.1 Planctomycetota bacterium | reverse complement strand
CTTGCCCTTGCCCTTGCCCTTGCCCTTGCCCTTGCCCTTGCCCTTGCCCTTGCCCTTGCCCTTGCCCTTGCCCTTGCCCTTGCCCTTGCCCTTGCCCTTGCCCTTGCCCTTGCCCTTGCCCTTGCCCGAGAAGAGAGATTGACCACGGAGGACACGGAGAACACGGAGGAAGGCACGAGAGAGTGTGTCGAGACCATCGATGAAGTCTCCCGTCTCTCGGGCAAGGGCAAGGGCAAGGGCAAGGGCAAGGGCAAGGGCAAGGGGTTCTGGTACGGGCATCCGTTGGTGGTTGGTGTTCCATTCAAGCCCACGGGCTGCTGCCCGTGGGTAACCGTGCAGATCCGCAATCCTTCCGATCGCGCCTTGCGGTGGTGTCGCGATTTGCGTGGGTGCGGTGTTGTTGTGCGCTCGCTCGCGAGGTCGATGCCTCGTTGATGCTTCACGGTTACCCACGGGCGGCGGCCCGTGGGCTTGAAGCTGCAGTCACTGCATCCCCGCGCCATCAAATGCTCCTGCATCCGGGTGCCCCTTGCCCGTGCCCGGTTCTCACGCGCACCTCGCTCGAACCGGACCGCCGGGATCCCCCGTCTTGGATCCTGCCCTCGACTCACCAGAACGCTCCGACTCCTGGCGATCCCCGGCACGCGACCTATACTGATGCGCTCACCGGCCGAGGATTCCACTACATGCCGCGCATTCCGATCCCGGCCCGCCTGCTTTTCGTGCTCGCCGTGCTCGCCACACTGCCCGCCGCCGGCGCCCACGCGCAGGACCGCTTCGACCCGGACACCACCTGGTTCCGGCTCGAAACAAAGCACTTCGAACTGCTCTACCCCAAGGGCAACGAGATCACCGCGCGCTACGTGGCGGCCGAGGCGGAGTCGGCGTACCGGCTGCTCACGCCGCTGTTCGGCCACGCGCCCGAACGCCGCACCGTGATCATCATCAACACCGGCAGCGACGTGCACAACGGCTACGCCACCGTGCATCCGCGGCTGACCATCGAGATCGAACTCGCGCCGCCGGACACGCGCGACACGATCTACTCGCCCGACTACCTGCGGCAGATCATCTTCCACGAGTTCTCGCACATCCTGCAACTCGACAAGGATGACGACCTGCGACGCGGCCTGCGCACGATCTTTGGCGATCCGTTCCCGCCGACGCTCGACCCGCTGTCGCTCCTCGTCGCGCTGCTCGCGCTGCCGCCGAACACCGGCGCGCCGACGTGGTTCATCGAAGGCGGCGCACAGTGGAGCGAGACGGAATTCAGCGCGTGGGGCCGCGGGCGGATGGCGCTCACGCAGGCAATGCTGCGCGCGAAGGTACGCGCGAACCGGCTGCCGGGGCCGGGCGAAGCGGTGCTGGCCGCGCCCGACTGGCCGTTCGGTACGACGGCGTACCTGTGGGGCATTGCAGTCTGCGCCGAGATGCAGCGCGCGTACGGCCATCGCGGCGGGTCGGTGCCGGGCACGATCTCGCACGACGGCGGCGACGGCTTCCCCGGCTTGTGGGAACTGGAGACCCAGCAACTCACGCAAGGCCGCGGCGGCAGCGACGTGTTCAACGACGCGGTCAAGGCGGTCGCCGAGCGGCAGAACGCCGTGCTCGCCACACTGCGCCAGCGGCCGATCACACCGATGCAGCGACTCACGCCGGCGCAGCTGCAATGCTACGGACCGGTGGTCAGCGCCGACGGCCGGCACATCTACTTTGTGGGCTTGCCGCCCGACGATCGCCCGGCGCTGTATCGCATCGACGCCGACGGCGTGCGCCGGCTCGGCCTGCGACTGAGCCGCACGTCGCGCCTGTGGTTCGATCCGCGCACACCCGAGCGACTGCTGTTCACGCGCGACGAGCCGTTCGGCGTCGGCCAGTTCCGCACGCGCCTCGGCAGCTGCAACCTCGACGGCGGCGACGTGAAGTGGATCGTGCGCGGGCGATTCCAGGAGAGCGCGCCAATCGTCGGCGACACGCCGGACGACCCCGAGCGCGGCTGGCTGCGCTGCGAGCACCTCACCGATCGCGGCCCGATCATCGGCACGCTGCGCTTCCTGCGCGACGGTCCGACCGGCGACACATGGGCCGTGGGGCGCGCGCCCACCGAAAGCCCGATGATGATGCACAGCCCCGTCTCGCTCGGCGGCAACATGGTCGCGCACCATGCGGCCGTGGTCGAACTCGACGCCACCGGTTCGCGCATCGCGCGCTACGACACCAACGGTGGGCGTCGCGAGCTGTTTGCCACGCGCGCCGAAATCATGGACCTCGCACGCGGCCGGCAGGGCGAGCTGTGGTTCGTCTGCGGCGAAGGCGGCGTGCTCAACCTGTGGTCGATGAACCCCGACGCGCCCGGCAGCGCCACGTGCATGACCAACGTCGAGACCGGCCTGCTCGAAGTCGCGCCCACCGAGGCCGGCGTCGTGGCGGTCGCGCTCGACGAGTACGGCCCGTACCTGGTGTTCATCGATCGCGCGGATCTCGTCGCGCGGGACGCGCCGCCGGATGTGCGCACGCCGTGGCCCTCCGACGACGACACGGCCGAGAAGGCACTGGACGGCCGTGCGCCGAACGACGCGCACCTGGCCGACGGCCTCGTGCCGCTGGGCGAGCCCGGCGAGCATGCGCCAGTGGTCACCAGCCCGCTGCCAAAGCACCTGCGCGACGACCCGGCCGCCACGCTGGCCGACCTCGGCGTGGTGCGCTTCCACGGCCTGGAGGAAGGTTTCGAGTTCCACTACTGGGTGCCGTTCGTCACCAACGGCGCGTTCAACTTCGTCGCGGCCGGCGGGTCCGTCGCGTTCTCCGACCCGCTGGACCGGCTTGCGCTGGGCATCTCGGCCGGGTGGGACTTCGACCTCGAACGGCCGATCGGCGACATCCAGTTCCGCGTGTCGGCGCTCGAGCCGGTGTTCTTCCTGCACGCCAACTACCACGTGAACACCTTCAGCGGCCGCGTCGTGACGTTCGGCGGCCAGGCGTTCGACTACAGCGAGGACATCGCGACGGTCACGCTCGGCGTGCGCGAGACGCGGCCGCAGCTCGGCGAAGCGTGGACCTTCGGCCTCGACCTGCGCGGCGAGTGGCGCGACTCGTTCGACGCGCGCAACTCGTTCCCGGCCGGGCCGTACGCGTCGCCGCCGCCGTTCGAGGGCTTCCGCACGCATGCCGAGATCAGCGCGCAATACGACAACCGCACGTCGTTCCCGCGTTCGGTCGGGCCGGAGAGCGGCATCTATCTCGGCGCCGCGTTCTTCTGCCGGCCGCCGATTCTCGACGAGACCGACGTCGAGTTCGGTCTCTACGGCGAGTTCGGATTCAGCCTCTCGCTGCCCGGCCACCAGCTGATTCTTGCGCGCGCCGCGGGTGCGTGGGGCAACGCGCCGGCCAGCCTGCAGTCGCTGTTCAGCGTGGGCGGCACGAGCGGGTTCTTCGCGGTGCGCGGCTACGGGTTCAACGCGCAGGTTGGCAAACGCGCGTTCGCCGGCAGCCTCGCGTGGCGCTTCCCGCTGCTCAACATCTACGACGGCCCGGCGACCATTCCGTTCTACTGGCGCGGCGTGGCGCTGGAGTTTTTCGGCGATGCCGGCGTCGCGATCGACGACGTCTCGAAGCTGCGCTTCACCGACTTCCTGCTGAGTGCCGGCGTCGAGTTGCAGTTCCTGTTCTCGGTGAATGGCGCGTTCAATTTCGACGCGCGCGTCGGCTACGCCTACGCCTCCGAGCGCCCGGCCAGCGACCGTCACCGCATCTACATCTCGCTCGGCATCCCGATCGGCTGACGCGGCGTCAACCGCGGACGGGTGCTCGAAGGTCGCCGCCACCTCGTCCGTCGTGCTCGACGCGCGAGAACGCCACATCCGTCCAGTCCAGAATCGCGACACTCTCCCGGTTCCTGCCATTCTGGCGGTCGGGTATGGGTTCTCCCGGGGTCATGGCCTTGAGAGCCCGTATTCATCGGCCTCAAAACGTGAACATGCAGTGAAAGTGGGGTGAAGCCTCGTATGGGCGTCGTGAAGGCTCGCAGGCCCCTCGTGACGCCTCGTACACGGCCCGTGAAATCGGCATTACAATCGACACATCTCCTTTAATTAAATACATTTACAAACTTCACGGGTCGCCAGACAGGGCCATTCTGCACCATCCCGTTCCACGGAAAGTCTCCGGTCAGCAGGAGAGACTTCGACGCATCTATAATACTCCCTGATCCGTCAAAGTCAAGTTACAATCGCCATGTTTATTCTTTTTCACGCCCGCCCGGTCGCGGGAACGTTGAAGCAGAACGCCTCGGCCGTGCCGCTGGCGGCGAGGGCCTCCACCGCACGATCGAGCGCGTCGGGGGCCTCGGCATGGCCGAGCAGGAAGCCGCCGCCGCCCGCGCCCGTGATCTTGATCGTCACGCCGAGCGGCTCGACGACGCGGCGGATCGCATCGGTGATCGGCGGCTCGAGCCCGAACCCGGCAAGAATCCGCCCGAGGTCGGCCACGGCGCGATGCAGCGTCTGCGCGTCGCCGTCGGCCAGCGACTGTATCACCGCGAGCGTGGCCTCTCGCGCGGCATCGGTGTGCTGCGCGAACGCGGCCGGGTTGGCGTGACGGCGCGACGTCACGCGCGCGATCTGCTGCGAGGTGGCGCGGCGCACGCCGGAATCCACCAGCAAGAATCGCGTGGCGCGGCCGACGTGCAGCGCTTCGATGGTCGTGCCATCGGGCGCCATGTCGAGGCGGATCGGGCGGCCGAGGCGGATGGTGCTGGTGTCGATGCCGCTCGCGCGCCCGTGGATCGCCTGCTCGATGGTGCCACTGATCACGGCGATCATCAGCTCGCGATCGGCCGCGGCGAACGCCACGACTTCGCGCGGCCGTCGCTGCTCCGCAAAGGTGGTCAGCACACGCGCGACCGCCACGGCCCACGCGGCGCTGCTGCCCAGCCCGGCCCCGGTCGGGATCTGACTTTTGGCGCGAAGTGTGACGCGTCCGCCGCGCAGCCAGTGGTTGAGTGCCTGGTCGATGGCGTCGGCCAGCGGCGCGAGCGCGTCAGGCAGTTCGAGCCGGTCGCTGTCGTCGCCGTCGCCGTCGTCGTGCCATTCGGCGTCGAGCTGCAACTGGCGCTCGAACACCGGCACCGCGACGGCCGGCACTCCGTGCAGCACGAAGTGTTCGCCGGCCAGGATCGCCTTGCCGGGTGTGGTGGTGTGGGCGCTGAGCATGGCGTGAATGACGATGCGCTGGTACTCGCGCGCGCTCTTCAGCCAACCATGCACGAGCATCGCACCGCAACGACGAAGAGCAGTTCTCGTGAGGTGGTCAGCTCACGAGAGGAACGAGGTCGCGAGTCAGAGCCGTCGGGAGTCAGAGCCGTCGCGAATCAGAGCCGCGCGCGCAGCAAGCGGCCACCGTGAGCAAACCGCGTTAGTACAGCGAATCACAAGTCATCGTCCCATCGAGGA
>JBFWQT010000491.1:0-5491 GCA_050249295.1 Planctomycetota bacterium | reverse complement strand
GACGCCATCTACTCCAAGAAACTGGTAGGCGGAAGCGATCAGGCTGCTGAGTCGATCAGCTGCTGCAGGAGGGGATTCTGAGTGCGGCGAATGAAAGCTGCGCTTGCTGGGATTGCGCCTTTCATCGAAAAGTTTCGCAGCAATAATGCCGGTAACCACATCAAAGGCTGCTGCTGGGTCCTTGCCAGCCGACTGGAACAACTTGTCGTGGAGGGATCGGATGCACTTGCGCAGGTGAGCTTCGTCCCTGAATGGCATCAGCGGTCCAACTACTGCGTCCTGTTTCCCGATCGCCTCCGGGAAGATCGGAAATGAGTCAGGGACAGAAACGTGCGGAGTGCTTGCATGGTATATGGTGTGGCGCTCGGGGCTTCCGAGTACGTAATACTCGGGTGATAGTGAGCGCGTGTGGTCGCTGACGGCATCAAGCAGATTTCCAAAAAGATCTTTCTTCGAGGAGCCTAGGATGGCGGCGAAACACTCATTGAGACCAGCATCCCGGTAGACGGCTATAGCATCGGCATGCTTAACAATTCTTGAGCTGGGGTACCCGAGCGCTCGCGTGAGGTATTCCGTCCAGGTTTTGGGCATCGTCACACTCCTCGCGGAGGAAAAGGGGCCTCAGCCTACGACAGGATGCTATTCCGGCTCGCGTCAGATTGTCAACTCGAGAAGGAGTTTTCATGCCAGTGCATCGCTGCCCAGTCTCGGTAGTAACGGAAGCGTTGTCCCCCCCACGCGTTGCTTCATGAGCGGAGCGAGTCCCAACGCGGCATCCACCGTCGAGCCCGGCAGGCGGCCGGGACGGTAGGCGCGGTAGTGTTTCTCGGCGATCTGGACGGAGTGGCCGAGCCAGAAGGCGGTGAGGCCGGCGGGGAAGCCAATGGCGGCGAGCATGCTCTCGAAGGTACGGCGGAGGCCCTGGGGTGTGACCTTGACGCCGGCGTCCTTGTTGCATTCGTCCCAACCGTGGGAGGGGAAGAGCGGGGTGCCAGACTCGCTGGGCAGGACGTGGGTGTCGGTCGGGCGCTCGAGGCGCCAGGCGCGGAGGGTGTCCATCATGCCGGGAGCGATGTCGCCGGCGGGGTCGCCGGTGAGCGGCACGTAGCGGACGCGGTTGCGCTTGTGGTCGTAGACGCGGATGACGCCGTAGTCGAGATCGACGTCGGCCCAGCGGAGGCGCTCGGCCTCGCTGCGGCGCATGCCGGTGCAGGCCAGCAGCAACGCCCACTCCAGAACGGGCGCGGGCTTCGCGCTGATGGGCTGCTCGAACTCCTGGGTCTTGCCGTTGCGCTCGCGACGCACCACGACCTTGCGCTTCGGCGTGCCGCGTTTGCGTGCTTCCTCGAGGAAGGCGTTGATCATCTGCGGCGAGTAGATCGTGATCTCGCCCTGGCTGACCGGCAGCGCCTCAACCTCGTCGTGGAACCAGAGCACCGGGTCGGTGCGGAACATGCGCTTGCGCGACGCGGTGGTCAGCGCGAAGAACAGCGAGCGGAAGTCAGCGCGGCGGTTGTTGAGGGTCTTCGCAGATGCGCCGTTATGGCGCAGGAACATCATGAAGTCGCGCAGCACTTCGCCGTCGAACTCGCCGGTGGTGATGTTCGGCGGCAACCATTCGCGGAGCTTCGCGATCGCGCGGCGGGTCTCGCGCGCGGATGACTTGCGCAGTTCACGAGCGAGCCGGCCGCCGCGCCAACCGATGTCGTTCTTGAGCGCGGTGAGTTTGCCGCCGTGCGCGAGCGCTTCGCGGTAGTCGAGGTACTCCTCGCAGGCATCGAGGAAGGCGGTGACCGGCATGTCGAACGCCGGCGCCTTGCGCACCGCGCGCGCCTGCTCGGCGTCGCGCAGTCGGCTGAGTTCCAGCGCGTCGTACGCCTCCAACAGCATCTGCCGCTGCGTGATGTTGGTGGCGCTATTGGCCAGCACCACGCGCTGCTGCACGGTGAGCCCCGCCGCCTGGAAAGCGGCGTCGTGGTTCTTCGACGTGCAGTACACGTCCATCCACGCGCCGTGCCCGCTGTCGCGGGTGGCGTCTTGCCAGCGGATCGACCACACGGTCTGACCGCGTTTGGTGTGCTTGATGAGGCGTGCCATGCGGAGAGCGTAATCCGCTCAACGTCCGCCTGTCCACCGTTTTGTCCACCACATTTTTATCGGACACGCTGGATGTGCTTTTGCAGGCTTCTGTCCACCGGTTTGTCCACTGATAACGCTCGATCAATCCCCGTTTTCGTGATTATCAGTGATTTTACGTGGTTCAACATGGACACCTGCAAAGGTAGACAATAACTTCTTTTGCGCCGCAAACGCCCTGAAATCAAGCCGCCAACTTCCGGCATTCGGGCGCTCATAACCCGAATGTTGCAGGTTCAACACGTGCGGTTTGTCCTTGTGATGCAGGCCTCCAGCCTGCACCGCACGCCACACCAGCTCCGCGAAACCGACAAACCGACTTGCGGGCTTGACTCGGCCGGGCTGGAAGCTTTACTGGGCGACTCGCTCCGCCACTCCGGCTCCGGGTGTTGGCGGCCGCACCGACTCGGATTTCTGGATCGATGACTCGAGGCCGCCGGCCTCCTACAACAAGGAGAGGAACGCCCACCCGGCGGCTCCGCTCAAACGAACTGTATGGCTCGACACACTGGTCCCACCTGCAAGCTCTGCCGTCGCGAAGGCACCAAGCTGTTCCTCAAGGGCAAGCGCTGCGAATCCAACAAGTGCAAGATGGACGCCGGCCCGGCCCACGCCGCGATGCGCAAGATGCGCGGCAAGACCTCGACGTACGGCCGCGGCCTGCGCGAGAAGCAGAAGATGAAGCTGCACTACGGCCTGCTCGAGAAGCAGTTCCGCCGCTACGTCGACCGCGCGCGCAGCATCAAGGGCAACACCACCACCGCCATGGTGCAGATGATCGAGCGCCGTCTCGACAACGTCGTCAAGCGCCTCGGCGTCGCGTGGGCTCCGCGTCATGCCCGCCAGATGATCAGCCACGGTCACGTCCGCGTGAACGGCAAGAAGGTGGACATCGCCTCCTACGAGCTGCGCGTCGGTGACGAGATCAGCTTCGTCGACAAGACGACCATCACCGACCTGATGAAGGAGTGCCAGCACTTCAACAGTCGGCGCATGATGGTGCCGAGCTGGCTCGAGTTCGACGAGACGACCTTCAAGGGTCGCGTTCGCTCGGAGCCGACCATGGACGAGATGAGCATGCCCGTCGACGTACAGCTGATCGTCGAGTGGTGCTCGCGCTGATCTCACCAACGATCTGAAGACCTGCGACCGCGCGTGTTGGCCCTGCCGACACGCGCGGCTCGCGTTTCAGGCGTTTCCGGGTGTCGGTCGAGCCCGAAGCTGCTCGCGCAAGAAAGAACAAACACATCTACCCCCTTTCCTATACCCCATAAATAATACGTCGTCCTCATAACACTGGCAGTGATGACGACTCCACTTCTCCAGCCGGGCCCTTTGATCACGCGCTACGCCGAGTTGCACGCGCGCAGCAACTTCACGTTCCTCACCGGCGCATCGCACCCCGAGGAACTCGTCGAGGCGGCCCACCAGCACGGCCTCTCGGCGCTCGCGATCACCGACGTGAACACGCTGGCCGGCGTCGTGCGTGCGCATGTGGAGGCGAAGAAGCTCGGGCTGCCGCTGATCATCGGCAGTGAGGTGCAGTTCCAGGCCGGGCCGCGGGCGGTGCTGCTGGCCGGGACGCGGCAGGGCTACGCCAACCTCTCGCACCTGCTGACCATCGGTCGCCGCCGCGCGCCGAAGGGCGAGTGCTTCATCAACGAAGACGACCTGCTGCTCGGCGGCCGGCACGATGGGCTGTTCGCAATCCTGTTGCCGCCCGATCCGCGCGACCTTCAGCACCCGGGTACGCACGACGCGCAGGGTTGCGCGCCGATCTCGCCGACCCGGCTCGGTGAATGGCGCGAGGTGTTCGGCGATCGCCTGCATCTCGGCCTTGCGCGGCACTTCGTGGCCGGCGACGTCGCGCGCACGAACCGACTGGCGGAGATGGCAGCGGCGGCCGGCGTGCCGGTGGTGGCGGTCAACTCGGTCGAGATGCACACGCGCTTGCGCAAGGCGCTGCACGACGTGGTCGCCTGCATCCGCGAGAAGACCACGCTCGACGCGGCTGGCTGGCACCTGCTGCCCAACGCCGAGGCGTGCCTCAAGCCGCCGTCGCAGATGAGCCGCATCTTCCACGACATGCCCGACGCTGTGGCGCGCGCGGCCGAGCTGGCCGGGCGGATCGTCGCGATCGGGTTCTCGCTCGACCAGCTGCGCTTCGAGTATCCCGACGAGTACGTGCCGCCCGGCGAGACGCCCGCGCAGTACCTGCGCCGACTCACCGCCGAGGGCGCCGCGCGCCGCTACCCGCCGGAGCGGGGTGGCACGCCCGACAAGGTGCAGCGGATGGTCGAGCACGAACTCGCGCTGATCGAGGAGCTGCGCTACGAGCCGTACTTCCTCACGATCTACGATGTCGTGCGCTACGCGCGCAGCCTCGACATCCTCTGCCAGGGCCGCGGCTCGGCTGCCAACTCGGCGGTCTGCTTCTGCCTCGGCATCACGTCGGTGGACCCGGCCACCAGCGACATGCTGTTCGAGCGCTTCATCTCGCGCGAGCGCAACGAGCCGCCCGACATTGACGTGGACTTCGAGCACGAACGGCGCGAGGAGGTGATCCAGTACGTCTACAACAAGTACGGCCGCGACCGCGCCGCGATGGTCTGCGAGGTGATCCGCTACCGCGGCCGCTCGGCGCTGCGCGAGGTCGGCAAGGCGCTCGGTCTGTCGCTCGACCAGGTGGACCGGCTGGCGAAGTTGCGCCACTGGCACGACAGCGGGCCGCCGGGCGAGCAGGAGCTGCGCAAGGCCGGCATCGACCTGCGCGACCGCCGTGTGAAGCTGACGCTGCAACTCGCGCAGGAGATCGCGCACTTCCCGCGCCACCTCTCGATTCACGTCGGCGGCTTCGTGATCACGCGCGGGCCGATCAGTGATCTGGTGCCGGTCGAGAACGCCGCGATGGCTGACCGCACGGTGATCCAGTGGGACAAGGACGATGCCGAGGCGCTCGGCCTGCTGAAGGTGGATTGCCTCGCGCTCGGCATGCTCACGGCCGTGCGCAAGTGCTTCCAGTCGGTGCGCGAGACCACTGGCCGCGAGCTGGACATGGCGAATGTGCCGCCCGACGACAAGCCGACCTACGCGATGATCCAGTCGGCCGACACGGTCGGCGTGTTCCAGATCGAGAGCCGCGGGCAGATGAGCATGCTCGTGCGGCTCAAGCCGGCGAACTTCTACGACCTGGTGATCGAGGTGGCGATCATGCGTCCCGGCCCGCTCCAGGGCGGCATGGTGCACCCGTACCTGCGCCGCCGGAATGGCCTGGAGAAGGTGGACTATCCGATGCCGCAGCTCGAGCCGGTGCTCCGGCGGACGCTGGGCGTGCCGTTGTTCCAGGAGCAGTGCA
>JBFWQT010000490.1:0-5492 GCA_050249295.1 Planctomycetota bacterium | reverse complement strand
AGCGAGTGAGTGAGTGATGATGAAAGAACCCGTCGCCGCTGGTGCCCGCAAGGGTGCCAGCGGCGACGCTCGTTTCGGTCCGGTCCGAGCCGCGACCGTCAGGACGCGCGACCAACCAGGTACCCGCCTCCGGCGCGAGCACTCGCTCACATCGCAGAAAGTTGCAGCATACAATCAACGGCTGACCAATACGCATTGGCCGTGCACGATAGATCGACAGTTGCGGAGTGCGCAATCGGCAAGGAGAGACACGTGAAGCGACATACATTTCACGGACCTGGCGCGTTGAGTTCGCTTGTCTTGCTGCTCGCCATGAGCCCGCGCCTTGTGGCTCAGGATATGCATGCGGGAGATCCTCAGCCGGATCCCGCACTTGCCGCGTTGGGCGAACACATACACGAACTGGACCTGCGAATCGGGTCGGCGACTCCGGGCGAATCAGCCGACCGGCTGAAGGTTGTTCGTGACGTGTTGTTGAAGGAACTGCGCAGTCGGGTCGAAAGCGAGGTCTCATCCGACGTCGACAAGGCCCACCCGATCGGAGAGGGCGCGAGCCTCGCTGGGCTGGCCACCGACCTGGACGAAACAATGCTGGTGAGGGAAAGGGCACTGTCTGCCGGCGCGACTGAAGAACAGGTATCGGTGCTTCGAGAGACCATACGGCTCGACAAACTCCGGTTTCGCCTCCAGTACGGCCTTGATCAACACTACGCCGCGATGCGGGTGCCGGATGTGGTCGAGCACTACCTGAAGACGGAAGCCGCATTGCCGGATGACGAGTGCAAGGAACTGGTCGCGCAGTGCGATGAGATGCGTCAGACCCGACTAACCTGGCTCGATGATCAGATTGCCCGGTATGCGACGCTCGTAGAGGCGCATTCTCATGCGGCCGCCGCACTGAGCGAGATCGCGGTCGCGGTCCTGTCGAAGCCGGCGCAGCGATTCCGCCCGGCAGCGATTGCGAAGCGCTTGGCAAGCCGCGCGGGCGGCCTGAGCGGCAAGCAGGCGGAATCCATGCTCGCGGCGGCGAAGTGGCTGGAAGGGCTCGTACCCGAATGCGACCGGCTCAGGGCGCTCAACACACGGACAGAGCCCGATGAGTCACCACGCCCCCTGATCGTGAACGCCTTGTTCTTCCGCGCCACCCAATCGCCCGATGGGTCGGTCACACTTTTGCAAGATAACGGCCCAACCGCCACCTTCGCGAACTGGAATGAGATGTTGGAGAGTCGGCCGGATGTCATTTACGGGTTGCAGCATTGGGTGACGATGGCTGCGGCTCGGGCTGCCGAGATACCGGCAGCCGCGCGGGGTCCGCTGGAGACACACAGCCGCCGCCGCGCGCTGACCAGCATCCGCGCGCTGTTGTCAATGCGAGGTGAGGCAATGAGCGTGGGGGGCGACGTAGAGGACTCGGTGCTGAAAAGCGTGTACGCCGTGCGTGCCCTGGCGGGGCGCAAGTGATCGATGTCGCTGAGGCCCGTGGCTTGCGCGTGGTGTCGGATGGCAACCGCATCGTCGCCAACGGCAAGACCGACGTCCGCGGCATCTTCCAGTCCAACGGCGGCAACGTCGTGCTGGTCGAGCGCAACGGCGAGTACGCCCTGCTGCCCGATGTGGGCAACGACTGATCACGCCACGCGATGCCACGCGAGTGGCTGAGCGAGTGAGTGAGTGATGATGAAAGAACCCGTCGCCGCTGGTGCCCGCAAGGGTGCCAGCGGCGACGCTCGTTCGCTGGTACACCACACAGCCACCCGCGCGCCGCCGACCGATTCCGGTTCGTGTTGCCCGGCGTCGGATGCTACGCTGGCGCCGTCCGGGCACCCTGCCCGCCACCCCTCTCCGCTCCCACCGCTGCCCACACTCCACATGCCGGTCGGTATCGAGAAGCTCAACCTGTACAGCAGCAGCCTGATGCTCGACCTCGCCAACCTGGCCGAGCGACGGAAGCGCGACCTGCAGGACCTGCAGGAGAACCTGTTCCTCAACCACCGCAGCGTCAATCCGCCGTGGGAAGACACCGTCACGATGGCGGTGAACGCGGCCAAGCCGATGCTGACCGAACAGGACAAGCAGGACATCGAGTTGCTGATCGTCGGCACCGAGTCGGCCGTGGACTTCGGCAAGCCGGCCGCGACGTGGGCGCACAAGTTCCTCGGCATCAACCCGAATTGCCGCACGTACGAGACGAAGCACGCCTGCTACAGCGGCATGGCCGGCTACACGGCCGCGCTCGGCTGGCTGGAGGGTAACGCCCCGCCCGGCAAGAAGGCGCTGGTGATCGCCGCCGACTACTCGCGCAGCCACTTCGGCGCGCACCACGAGTTCGTGCTCGGCGGCATCGGCGCGGCCATGCTGTGCAGCCGCACGCCGAAGATCGTGGAGGTCGAGACCGACAAGGTCGGCTACTGGACCACCGAGATTGCCGACACGTTCCGGCCGACGTCGATCGTGGAGATGGGCAACAACGAGACCAGCCTGTACTCGTACCTCGACGCGCTGGAAGGCTCGCTGACGCACTTCCTCAGCAAGGTGCCGGAGTGCACGTCGCTCGACTACTTCAAGAAGCACCTCTATCACATGCCGTTCGGCGGGATGACGTTCCAGGCGCACCGCAACGTGTGCGGCCGGTTCGGCATCAAGAAGAAGAGCGAGATCCGCGCGAGCTGGGAGGCCAAGGTGCGCGCGTCGTTGCGCTTCGCGCGCGAGGTGGGCAGCTGCTACGGCGGCAGCACGTTTGCCGCGCTGGCCGGCATGGTGCTGGGCTCCGACGACATCCAGCCCGGCGACCGCGCGAGCGTGTTCGTGTACGGCTCGGGTTGCCAGGGCGAGTTCTACTCGCAGAAGTTCCTGGCTGACGCGAAGGCCACGGTGCAGTCGATGAAGATCGACGAGCAGATGGCCGACCGCCACGAGATCTCGGTGGACGAGTACGAGGCGGTGGAGAAGCTGCGCGAGAGCTACGTGGACAAGGCCAACGTGACGCCCGACATCAGCGGCTTCGATGGCTGGTACGACCGCCACTACAAGGGCAAGGGCTACCTCGTGCTCAAGCAGGTGGACAACTACTACCGGACGTACGATTGGAGCTGACGCTCCGGCGATTGGAGCTGACGCTCCGGCGATTGGAGCTGACGCTCCGGCGATTGGAGCTGACGCTCCGGCGATTGGCTGACGCTCCGGCGACTGGAGCTGACGCTCCGGCGACTGGAGCTGACGTCCGGTTGACCCGCGTGGCCCGGTCCGTCGAGAATGGTCTGGCGCGGCCATGACCGGAGGAGCCGATGTCCACAACGCGAATCGAACGGCCTCAGCCGCCGGTGATCTATCCCGACTCCGACGGCGAGCCGATGGCCGAGAGCGAAACTCAATGGGAGTGGCTCGCGCTGCTCAAGCACGGCCTGCAGACCATCTTCGAGCCGCGGCGCCACGAGGTGTTCGTGGGCTCCGACCAGTTCTGGTATCCGGTCCAGGGCGACCCGACGATCCGCACCGCCCCCGACGTGATGGTGGTCTTCGGCCGGCCGCGCGATCCACTGCGGCGTTCGTGGCTACAGTGGGAAGAGAACGACCTGCCCCCGGCGGTGGTGATCGAGGTGCGTTCGCACACGAACTCCGACGAGACGCTGGACGCCCGTCGCGAGTTCGGCGAGCGCTATGGTGTATCGGAGTTCTGGATCATCGACCCGGAGCCTGATGCCGTGGACCCGGTGCTGTCGTGGCACCGCATGGATGATCGTCTGGTGGCGCGAGATGCCGACGATTGGCACAGCCCGCTGCTCGGCATCACATTCCAGCAGGTGGGCCGCGAGTTGATCGTCGTCGGCCCGGCCGGCGAGCGCCTGCTGAGCTATCACGAACAGCGGGAGCGCGCTGAAGACCAGGCGAGGCGCGCTGACGCACTCGCGCGCAAACTGCGCAGCCTCGGCATCGACCCGGACACAGTGGCTTGACCGCGCCCAGCTACCTGCGAGCACCCATGAGCCAGCCGGACACGCTGTTCCTGAAGCTCTCCGGCGGCGAAGCCGATCGACTGGAGGCGTGGATTGCGCGGGCCGCGGTGCTTGCCGGCCAACCGCGTGACAGTGATCCGCGCGGCTGGCTGTCGGCACTTGGCACCGCAGCCAACTCCGGCGCGTTGCGGCCGGATGACGTCAACGCGATCGGCGCGGCATTCGGCGAGGTGTTGGCACACGATGCGGGCCTCGAGTGGACGATGGTGCTCGACTCGTGGGGCGGCCAGGAGTCGGTCGCGTTCGGGCTGCGCTACCCGGTCACGTCGCTGGTGTGCTTCCCGCTCGACATGATCCACAAGCGGGCCGGGCGCGAGCGTCTGAACCTCGCGCAGTTGCTCGCCGGCACCGTCGCCGGCGTGCGCGGCGCGCAGCGGCAAGTCGGCCCGCCGCAGCACGAGCCGCCGTGGGAGCAGTGTGTGTACGGCCTCGACAGCATCGACCTCACGGCGCGACGGCCGGACGGCGCGGTGCTCGTGGTCCTGGTTACGGTGGGTCGCATGACCGACGATGCGCGGATCCGCCGACTGCTGGCGTACAAGCTGCGCACCTACGAGGGCTACATCTCGGGTCGCACCGGCACATTCGCGCCGGACTACGGCAATCCGCCGGCGATCATCGTGCGCGTGAGCTGTGCCGAGCCGCCGGCGCCGACGATCGAGCAGTGGCTGCGGCGCGAGGGCGATCGGCTGCATGCGGCCGATCCGCGCATCACACTCGAAGTCACGATCGGGCCGGCCTGACGCCGAGCACGCCGATGCGGCGTCACGTCGTCGCCAGCTCGAAGCTCGCGGTGAGCGCATCGCGGAACGCCAGGCGGCAACGGCACACGCGCCACCAGTGCTCGATGAAGGCATTGCCGTCGGCATCGCTGTCGCCGGACCGGCGGCTGGCGTCGAGCGAGTTCAGATACCAGTGCCACGCAGCGGCCGCGTTGACGGCCCAGCCAACCGGGTCGCCGGGATGCATCGGGTGGAAGTCGTAGACATGCTGCACCGCCGCGGCGGCCGCGCGAAGGCAATACGAGCCGATCACGTCGGCACCGGTGTACTCGTAGGCCAGGCCATTGGTGCGGGTCCAGGCGGCGGCCAGCTCGTCGCGGCCAACGGCGGCCGGCGCGTGCAGCCAGCGGCGAACGAGCCGGATCGCGTCGGCGCGCGCGTCGAGCCGGGCATCGTGCGCGCCGCGTTGCGCCGTGTCGGCTCGCCACTGGCCGAACCACTCGTCGACCATCTCGGCCGCGATCTGCACGCACACGATCCGGAACACGGCGGTGAAGCGGCAGATGATGGCGCACGTGTCGCGGTCGCGCGGCGGCGGCCCGGGTGCGTCGTCCGGCCCGGTCGGCGGGCGGTGCCAGTCCGGATGGCGGTCGTTCCACACGCGGACCACGCGACGACGCGGCGAGTCGAGGTGAGCACGGAGCGCGGAGTACGCCGCCGCACCCGCCGCGCTCACGACTTGCCGTTGTTGTTG
>JBFWQT010000489.1:0-5498 GCA_050249295.1 Planctomycetota bacterium | reverse complement strand
AGGCCATCGCCTCGTACGCGCTGACGCCGACCACCGGCACACCGTCGCGCGCCTGCAGCGCCCAGCCGTCGGGCGTGCCGGCGGCGAGCTTCGCGCGGAACGCCTTGCCCGCCTCGCTCCACCAGCGGTCGTCGTTGTAGCCCCCGGCATCGACGAACCGGCGGTACTCGCTGACCGTGAGCTCGCGCGTGGCGATGTAGAACGCGCCGAGGTTGACGGTGCGCGACGGGTTGCGATCGCTGCCACGCGTGCTGCCCAGCGCGGCCCGGCCGGCGGCGATGTAGACGAAGCCGTCGGGCGTGTCGCGGCGCGCGACGAGGCGCGTGCGCAGCTTCAGTGCAGCCTCGCAGGTGGCGTCCACCGCCAGGCACTCGGTGATCAACGTCGCGGCCGTGTCGATGCTCTCGGGCGTGCCGAGCGCGAACGCGTCGGTGGCGCGCTGCACGAGGTCGTCGGTGGCGTGCGCGATCAGTTCGCTGCGCAGGAAGTCGAGTTGGCTGCGGCGGTCCGCGTCGGTGGCGAGCGGCGCGGCGTCGTCCAGGTGGCGGCTTGCGGCCAGCCAGCGGTGGGCCTCGCGCGCCTCGTGTGCCAGCGCCAGCGTCCACGACCAGCGCGCGCGATCGATGCGCTCGCGCACTTCCGGCGTGTCGGAGGTGGCGGCCGCGGTCTGGTAGTGCGTGATCGCGTCGGCGAACTTGCCGGCCTCGTAGGCGCGATCGGCCAGCGCGAGCTGCGCCTCGTAGCCGCGTGCGGTGCGCCAGCGGCGGTCGAGCTCGGCGCGCGTGTCGGCCAGCGTCGGCGGAATCCCGGCACCGGCCACGCCCTCGAGTTGCTGCAGCATCGCGACCACAGAGTCGGTCTCGCCGAGCCAGGTCTGCGCCAGCTGGAACTGGTCGCCGTCGATCGCGTGGTGCGCGAGTTCGATCAGCGTGTCGAGCGTGCCGCGCGCGGCCGCCGCGACCTCGGCCGGCGGGCTGTCGCCGAGCTGCGAGAGCTGCAGCGACGCGCGGCGCCACACGGCGACATTGTTGAGCAGCGCCGTGAACGCGCGGTTGCGCAGGTCGTCGTAATCGTGTTCGAGCGCCGCGCGCGCGTCGCCCTCGGCGGTCGCCCTGACCTCGCGCCCCCTGGCCTGCGCATCGAGACGCAGCTGGCGGGCCGCAACCAGGCCGCTCGCGGCATCGCGCAGGCTCTGGCGCGCGTCGGCCCGCTGGCGCAACAGGCTGATCTCGCGTGCCCAGCGCTGCAGGCCGCCGTCGCGTGCGCGCGCGGCGTCGAGTGCCAGCTCGCGGATCGCGCGGTCGGCCGGCGCAAGCTCCTCGGCGCGACTGACCGTGCTGACCGCTTCGTCGAACCGCGAGGTGAGTTGCTCGCGCACGCCGTCGCGGTCGGCCGGGTCGGTGGTGGGCAGCGCATCGATGCGCTGGTCGAGCAGCCCGTTGGCGTCGTCGAGCAGCTTGCGCGCCTGCACGACCAGCTCGGCGGCGCGCTGCTCGCGGCTGGCGCGCTGCGCCGCCTCCTGCGCTTCGCGGGTCGCGCGGTCGCGCGCCATGCGGATGCTGTTCTCGCCGGTGGCGACGTCGATGCGGCCGCTGGTTGCCACGGTGTCGCGCGGGTCGAGCGCGAGCACGCGCTCCCAGGCCGCGGCCGACTCGGTGAATGCGTGCGACGCGCCGTCGAAGTCGCCGGCGTCCATGGCGCTGCGCGCCTCGTCGAGCGACGAGCGGCCGGCGTCGATCCACTGCGCGATCTGTTGCGCACGCTCGACCGACTGCCACTGCCGCAGCGCGATGACCGCCACCAGCGGCACCGTGATGACGAGCAGCGTCGCGGCCGTGATGACCTTGTGCCGGCGCACCCACTTGGTCAGGCGGTGCAGCGTGGAGTACTGCACGGCCGACAGCGTGTGGCCCTCGAGCCACGCGCGGATGTCGCGCTGCAGCGCCGGCACCGTCTGGTAGCGATGGTTGCGCTCGCGGGCCATCGACTTCAGCACCACCGCCTCGAGCTCGGGCGACACGCGCATCGACGGCAGCGCCCGGCGCGACGGCGGCAGGAAGTTGCCTTCCGACACCTTGAACAGGATCGCCATCACGCCGTCGGTGGTGTCGAACGGCATCTCCATCGACAGGATGTGATAGAGGATCGCGCCCAGGCTGTAGATGTCGGAGCGCAGGTCGATCTGGTCGACCTGGCCGAGCGCCTGCTCGGGCGGCATGTAGACCGGCGTGCCGACGACCGTGCCGTCCAGCGTCTGGCTGGCGTGGGTGTTCGCGTCCTTGCCGCGCAGCATCGCGCCGATCTCACCGCTGAGGTCGATGTCCACGGCGGACGCACTGGCGCCCGCGTGGAGACCGGTGCCCGAACCGGTGCCCGTGCCCGAACCGGAGCCCGGGTCCGGCGACAGCGCGCCGGGCGGAGTGAAGCCTGCGCTGCCACTGCCGGTGCCACTGCCGGTGCCACTGCCACTGCCGGTACCACTGCCACTGCCGGTGCCAGTTCCGGTGTCGCTGCCGGTCTCGCCGATGCCGACCTTGACGGTGCGGTCGCTGAGCTTGCGCGTGGTGCGCTTGCGTTTTCGCCGCTTGCGATTGAGCTTGCCGGTGCGCCCGGCCGAGCGTGTGTCGCCGAGGAACGACACGTCGAGGTCGAAGGACGAGGCCATGCGGTCGTCCGTGCCGACGACGCGCGCGAGGCCCCAGTCCATGACCTGCACCTCGCCGAACTCGCCGACCATGATGTTCTCGGGCTTCAGGTCGCGGTGCACCACGCCGCGCGAGTGCGCGAAGGCGACGGCGTCGCAGACCTTGAGAAACACGCCGAGCAGGTCGTGCAGCGAGAAGTCGGGAATCGACTCGTCGCGCTCCTCGTCGTGCTGCTGGCGGTGCTTGAGCTCGTTGAGGATGTCGTTGAGCGAGCGGCCGCGGACATACTTCATGGTGAAGTACGGCCGGCCGTCGCTGCCGAGGCCCAGTTCGTGCACCGGCACGATGTTGGGATGCTCGAGCTGGCCGGTGACCTGCGCCTCCATCAGGAACTTGTCGACCTGCCCGCGCCCGGCGTTCCGTCCGCCGAGCAGCACCTTCATGGCGACGTCGCGATTGAGGTCGGGGTCGTGCGCGGCAACCACCTCGCCCATGCCACCCGCACCGATCTGCCGGCGCACCACGTAGCCACCGATGCGGCGGGCTCCGTCGGTTGGCGCGTCCGACACGCCACCGTCGGCGCCGGCGACGGCGTCGAGGTCGATGTTCGTGGTGAAGCCGAGCCGCTTGGGCACCGCGGTCATCCGACCGCTGGCCGAGGTGACGCGTTCGGCTGCGGCCGGCTCGTCGTCCGACACGGCCGCCAGCGCGCGGTCGATCTCGTTGAGCCACTTGCCGCTCTGCTCCGGCGACGGCGGGTTGATGCGCAGCGACCAGCCGGGGTGCGGCAACGTCGCGCGCAGGCTGGCGCCGACATCACCCATCTCGGCATCCAGCGCGTTGGTGTCGAGGCGCACCGAGCCGGTTGCGTCCGCCGCCGGCGAGATGATCGACGACCCGCTCTCGACCGCGGTCAGCGCACGGTGCAGGGCCCGCATGGCGCTGATCAGCCGGGACGCGTCGTCGTCGCCCTGCACGTCGGCCAGCGCGGCGGCGGTCACGTCGCGCACAATCTCCATCGTCTGCGGTCGCGCGGCGGGGTCGCGCTTCATCATCCAGTCGACCAGCGCGGCCAGCGGCGCGGGCACGTCGGGGCACCTCTCGCGCACCAGCGGCGCATCGTACTTGCGGCGCGTCAGCAGGATGCTCATTGCCGACTTGCCCGTGAACGGCGCCTCGCCGACCAGGCAGAACCACGCGATCGCGCCGAGCGACCAGATGTCGCTGCGCGGGTCGGCGGGGTTGCCGTGGGCCTGCTCGGGCGACATGAACTTCGGCGTGCCGAGGATCTGCCCGCGAACGGTCAGCGCCGAGTCGGCGTCCTCCATCCGTGCCAGGCCGAAGTCGATGATCTTCAGCTCGTCGGTGCTCTCCACGAACAGCACGTTGGACGGCTTGAGGTCGCGGTGCAGGATGCCCGCGGCGTGCGCGGCCATCATCGACGACGCCAGATCGTTGAGGATCCGCAACACGTGCATCGCCGGTGCGCGGCCGCTGGTCTTGATGATGCGGTCGAGGTCGTAGCCCTCGATGAACTGCATCTTGATGAAGTACAGGCCGTCCTGCTCGCCGACGTTGTGCACGCGCACGACGCCGGGATGGTTGACCTGCGACAGCGCGCGCGCCTCGCGGAAGAAGCGCTCGACGAACATCTTCGGCGGCGGCGGCTCGGCCGGCAGCAGCTTGATCGCCACCTGATGGCCGAACGTGCGGTGCGTGCCGAGCCACACCGACCCCATGTTGCCCGCGCCGAGCATCCGCTCGATCCGGCAGTCAGCAATCACCCGGCCGGTGTAGTCCGGCAGGCCGAGCGACTCCGGACCCGCCTCCAGCGGGGGCGTGTCGAGCGTGACCGAACTGTCGGATGCAGAGCCAGGAGCCATCGGGCGATTCGGCGGGCGACGAGGTCAGGGTTGATAGTAGGCCTGGATGGTGCCGCCGCGGTCGGTCAGCACACGGACGCGGCGATTGCCGGGGGTCAGGTCGATGGCGAAGCGACTACCGCTTCCGTTGTTGAGGTCGTTGGACGCGGCCGCCGCAACCTTCACCCAGGTGTAGCGCTCGGCGTAGACATCGCGGAACCCCGCACCCGGGTCGAACCGCGGCAGGAACAGCGCCGCGTCGGGCTCGGCCGTGGCCGGGTCGGCGGCCACCGTGTTGGCGCGCAGCTGGTCGGTCACGCGCATCCAGACGTGGATCTTGCCCGCGCCGAGCTGCGTCGTGATCTGCCCGTCGGTGCGCGTGCCCACGATCGGCAACTCGACAATGATGCCGCGCTGGTTGGCGAGCGACGCGTCGGAGAGGTCGAGGCCGGCCCGCGTGAAGTCGGTGATCGAGCCCGGCGTGGTGCGGTTGCCGAAGCGCGACACCGGATGGATGCGGTAGCCCGTATCGACCGGCCCGCCGTCGGACTGCCGGTGCAGACGCAGATCGCCGCTGAAGGTCCACGCGTCGGTCAGGCGTTCCATCACGGCCGGCACCGGAGATGCGCCGGAAAGGCGCAACAGGTTGTGGAAGCTGTGGCTGGTGCCGCGCGCGCCACTGCGTGCGTCGTCGGGTGCGTCGTCGCCCGACCCATGGAAGCGGCGGAGACCGATGCGATGCACGCGCGCCGCGCCGAACAGGTCGTTGCCGGCCGGCAGCGTGGTCGCACCGACGACGTCGGCGCCGGTCAGGGTGCGATACCAGCCGGTCGTGCTGCGGCGGCCGATCATGATCGAGACGTCGTTCTCGGCCGCGCCGTTGTTGGCAATCGCCAGGTCCATCACGCCGTCGTCATTGAAGTCGGCCACTGCAATGCAGGTGGGCACCGTGCGCAGTGCGGTGGTCACCGCCGTGTTGAAGCTGCCGTCG
>JBFWQT010000488.1:0-5499 GCA_050249295.1 Planctomycetota bacterium | reverse complement strand
ATCGCTTCGACCGCCGCTCGGCGTTGCTGGTCGCGCTCAGTGGTCTCGTCGTCGCCATCGCGTCGGGCGCGTTCGCCACCGACTTCGACTCGCTGGTCTTTGCGCGCGTGCTCGCCGGCATGTTCGGCGGCCCGGCCACCGCGATCGGCCTGTCGATGGTGGCCGACGTGGTGCCGCCGGAGCGTCGCGGCCGTGCGATGGGCATCGTGATGAGCGCGTTCTCGGTGGCGTCGGTGCTCGGCCTGCCGATCGGTCTCGAGTGCGCGCGCGTGTTCGGCTGGTGGACGCCGTTCGTCGGGGTCGCCTCGCTCGGCGCGCTGATCGCCGTGGCGATCCTGTTCATGATGCCGTCGCTGACGTTGCACCTGCAGCGCGCCGCGAGCCTGCCGCCCGAGAAGCGCGGCCCGGCCGCGGTGCTGCGCGCGATGTGGCGCCTGGCGACCACGCGCGCCGGCGCACTGACGCTGACGTCGATGTTCGTCGCGATGTTCGCCGCGTTCATGATCATCCCGAACATCTCGACGTTCATCCAGTTCAACGGGCACTACCCGCGCGCCGACCTCGGCCTGCTCTACCTCGCCGGCGGCGGCGTCAGCCTGGCGGCGATGAACCGCGGCGGCCGGCTGGTCGACCAGTTCGGCAGTGTGCCGGTCGCGGCGTTCGGCACGGTGCTGGCGGCGATCACGCTGGGGCTCGGGTTCGCGCCGGGCTACCCGCTGATTCCGGTGTATGTGGTGTTCATGCTGTTCATGGGTGCGCAGTCGTTGCGCGCGGTGGCGATGAACTCGCTGGGCTCGCGCGTGCCGCGGGCCCACGAGCGCGCGCGCTACCAGGCGCTGCAGGCCGCGGTCACGCATGCCGCCTGCGCGGCCGGCGCGATGACCAGCACGGTGTTCCTGGTCGAGCTGCCCGACGGCTCGCTCGACGGCATGACCGGGCTGACGATTCTGGCGATGATGATGTTCCTGTCGCTGCCGTTCCTGTTGATGCCGGTGGAGCGCATCGTGCGTCGCGAGGAAGCCGAGAACCCGGAGTACAGGACGTACGGCCCGTCGTTCGCGCAGCCGGCCGGGCCGGTGCCCGCGGCGCCGATTCCGCTTGCCACCTCGCAACCGGCAGGTGTAGGGAGCGCGGGTGTTGCTGCCACTGCTGGTCCGCGATCCTCGTCACCGGATTGAGATGACTACCGCTTCTTCATTGCCGCCGCGCACCGCGCGCATCGAACGCAAGACGGCCGAGACGCAGGTCACGGTGGAACTCGGGCTCGACCCCGCGCCCGCCGCGCCGCCGTCGCTCGCGATCAACACGCCGGTCGGGTTCCTGTCGCACATGCTCGACGCGCTGGGCCGGCACGGCGGGCTGGCGCTGAAGGTGGCGGTGCAGGGCGACACGCACATCGACGATCACCACACGGTCGAGGACACCGGCATCGCGATCGGCCAGGCGCTGGCCGCGGCGCTCGGTGATTGCCGGGGCATCCGGCGGTTCGCGACGGCGCACGTGCCGCTCGACGGGTCGCTGGTGCGCGCGGTGATCGATGTGAGCGGGCGGTCGACGCTGCTCTACAACCTGCCGCTCGAGCCGGCCGCGGGTGATGCGAAGTTCGACTTCTCGTTGTTCGCTGATTTCTTCAAGGGGCTGGTGGATCACGCGCGGATCACGCTGCACGTGGACCTCGTGCGTGGTGACCACAGCAATCATCATCGGGTGGAAGCGGCGGTGAAGGCGTTCGCGGTGGCGCTGCGCGAGGCGGTGCAGCGGCGCGAGGGTGCGAGCGAGATTCCAAGCACGAAGGGCAGTTTGTAGGGAGCGAGCGTGCGTGCTGCGCGCTGCGTGCTGCGTGCTGCAGCTTCAAGCCCACGGGCTGCAGCCCGTGGGTAGGTGTGCGCGAGCATCGACTGCGAACCGCAGCGAGGGGGCGCGCAACTCGCGCGCGGAATTGCGACGTCGTTTGCATGAACTTCGGTCGACGCTCGCGCACGGTTACCCACGGGCAGCAGCCCGTGGGCTTGAAGCAGCATCGGGAGACGTCACACCCGGACGCGCGCAACCACCGCATCCGCGACGTGCACCCCGTCGAGCGCCGCCGAGACGATCCCGCCGGCGTACCCCGCACCCTCACCCGCCGGGAACAGGCCCGCGGCACCCACCGCCTCGCAACTCGTCTTGTCGCGCAGCAGTCGCACCGGCGAACTCGTGCGCGTCTCGACACCGATCAACTGACCACGCGGACCCGCGAACCCCGGCATCTGCCAGTCGATCCGCGAGATGCCCTCGCGCAGCCGCGCGAGCAGCCCCTTGGGCAGGATCGTCGCAAAGTCGGCTGCCACCAGGCCGGGCAGGTAACTCGTGGCCAACGGCTCCGAATCCGCATCCCCAACCACCGGCCCCTGACCATGCACGAACCGGTCACATCGTTGTGCCGGCGCCTTGCCCGTGCCACCGCCGGCATGGAACGCCACCGTCTCCAGCGCCACCTGCAGGCGCACGCCGAACAGCGGATCGATCGCCGGGTGGACCGGCAGACGACCGGCCGCGACGTCGATCGGTGCACCGCCGCGTGGGTCCTGCACAACCGCATGCAACAACGGATGATCACTCAGCGAGGCCGCCTTCTTGAGCAGGTCGCTCCAGCCGTGCCGCCAGCCGCGCTTGCCGCACCAGTCGGGCGGATTGATCGCCACAACGATGCCGCTGTTGGCGTAGGCCGAGTCGCGCTTGCTGAGCGACATGCCGTTGACGACCAGCGTGCCCTCGCAGGCCTGGCTCGGCACCACCCAGCCGCCGGGGCACATGCAGAACGAGAACACGCTGCGGCCGTTGGCCTCGACGGCGATCTCGTAGAAGGCCGGCGGCAACCCGGCGGTGTCGCGCTGGCCGCGATACTGCAGGCTGTCGACCCAGGCTTGCGGATGCTCGACGCGCACGCCCATCGCAAAGCCCTTGGCCTCGGCCGCCGCACCGGCGCGCATCGCCATCTGCACCGCGTCGGTCGCACTGTGTCCGGTCGCGAGGATCACCGCGTCGGCGGCAATCTCCTCGCCGCTGGCGGTGCGCACGCCGACGACGCGGCCGCTGTCGTTGCGCAGCAGCTCATCGGCGCGCGAGTTGAAGCGCACCTCGCCGCCGCTGTGGCGGATCGTCTCGCGGATCGCCTCGACAACCTTCGGCAACTGGTTGCTGCCGATGTGCGGGCGCCACGCCGTGAGGATGCGCTCGGGCGCGCCGTGCGCGACAAGGTCTTCCATCACCTGGCGCACGTTGCCGCGCTTGTCGCTGCGCGTGTAGAGCTTGCCGTCGGAGTACGTGCCCGCGCCGCCCTCGCCGAACGCGTAGTTGCTCTCGGGGTCGGTGCCCTGGCCGCGATTGAGCTTCGCGATCGCGTGGCGCCGTTCCTGGACGTCGGGCCCGCGCTCGAGCACGATCGGCCGTACACCGGCCCGCAACAGCGTGAGCGCGGCGAACAACCCGGCCGGGCCGCTGCCCACGATCACCACGCGCTTCGCATCGTCGGGCGGAGCGGCGATTGCCGGCGGCGCAGTCGGCACGCCGGACGGCGGCACCTCTTCACCGGCGCGCCACACGTCGAGTGTGACGAGCCAGGTCATGCGGTTGCGGCGCGCGTCGAGGCTGTAGCGCACCAAACGCGTGGCGGCCAGCGCGGCCGGGTCCACCTCCAGCTGCGCGGCGGCCAGAGCGGTCCAGCCGTCCGGCTCCATCGCTTCAGGATTGGAGTCGGCGCCGAGATGCAGGCGTATCTGGTCGGGCATGTGGGTCGATCAGTTGCCGCCGATGGCGCGCAGCTCGGGGCCGATGCGCGCGGGCGCAGTGGGTTCGACGCGGCTGTCCGTGAAATTCACGAAGTAGCCGCGCGCGGTGTACTTCTCGATCGCGCCGGTCACGAGGTCGGCAATGAAGCCGAGCAGGCCGAGGATGTTGATCAGCGCGATCGGGTCGAAGGTGCGTGGCGGGATGAACTCCAGCCGCTTGCCGCCGGGTGCCTCGAAGACCAGCCGGTAGCTGTCGCCCTTGTTGAGCGTCACGAATGTCGGCAGGGCCCACGGGCCGAAGACGCGGCCGCTGCCCTGTTCGGTGGCCGTGATGGTCGTGCCTTCGACGTCGGACGAGAACTGCACGACCTGGTGCGTGCGGCTGAGAATCGAGGCGCAGCCGGGGGCAACGGCGGCCGCAATTGCGACGAGGATCAGAAGGAGGGTGAGTCGCAACGACATGGCAGCGCTCGCGTGCTCGGTCCGGACGTCAAGTGGTGGGTATCTTCCATTGCCTGGCTCAACTTGCAACGCCACACCGCAAACGAGGTGCAACGAGACAGACAGGCGTCACGTTCTCATCCTGTTGAAGGTGAACAAAGATCAGGAATTCCTGAACCCCGACGGTTTCCCTGAACTAGACTCCCGTGAGATGTGGCCACCGCCACGCAACTATCGGGATGAGTCGGCGTGGTCCTGTGCGTGCAGCACGGCGCCGTGCTCGTCCATGATCAGCCCCGCACCCCGATGGCCGGACGGCCGGATGGTCGGGCGCAAGGAGAGACCTCCATCATGATGATGCGACACTCGTTTACCCCGCTGCTGCTGCTGCTGCTTGCGGTGGCCACAGTGGTGGCAGTGCTGGCGCCGCAGGCTGCCCGGGCCGAGGAAGCCAAGAACTGGTCGGCGGCCGGCAGCTGGGAGAACGCCAAGTCTCCGGGCGCCACGCGCTTCAACGCCTACACCGAGTTCGTGGGCAAGAAGGACCAGTTCACGAATGCCGACCTCGACACCTGGCTCGGCGTGTTCATCCTCTCGGGCGAAGTGCAGATTCCGGGCACGCCGCTGTCGGTGTTCGCCGACGTCGGCTACCAGGTGTTTGCCACCGACAATGAGCCGACCGGCTGGAAGGACCCCAACGTCGGCGCCAAGTTCAACCTCGAGATCGGCCCGATCCTCGCCGGCGTCTACGTCGTCGGTAACATCCCGATCGGCACCAACAGCGTGACCCTCGACGCCTTCACGGCGACCAGCCTGGGCATCACCGGCACGCTGATCCTCGGCCCGGCCTTCGGCAACGCGGGCATGGACTTCGGCGCTGTCTGGGAGATCGCGGACGGCAACGGTGGCAACACCAGCGCCTTCCAGTGGCACTTCTACGGCGAAGGTGGCTTCAACATCGGCATCGCCTCGGGCCGTCTCGGCCTCGAAGGCGTGCTGCGCACCGACGGCTTCGACCTCAGCCAGTTCCAGGCGTACATCGAAGGCCGCGTCTTCATCTTCTTCCTGCGCGTCGCCGTGCCGTTCGACATCCAGCAGGGCGACCCGATCGAGAGCGTGAAGACGGCCTTCGAAACGGGTAACCTGAAGATCACCTTCGGCGTGGCCCTCTTCGGCTGATCCGACATGCCGTTCTCGCAGACCACCCGCCGGCCGCGCACCGCACTTGTTGCGATGCGCGGCCGGCGGCCTGCTGTGCCGGCCGTGCCTGCCGTGACCGCGCCGATAA
>JBFWQT010000487.1:0-5523 GCA_050249295.1 Planctomycetota bacterium | reverse complement strand
CCTGCGCGAGCGAACCACGCCCGACATGCTCTCGGCCGTCAGCGACATGCCGCACCTCTATGTGTGCGAGACCGGCGACACCTACGACGCGTCGCGCCTGCTGCTGCTGAAGGAGCTGATCCAGCCGTGGCCCGCCGCTGGCGTGGTGGTTTCGGTGCCCACGCGCGACGTGCTGCTCGTCACGCAGTTGCACGACGCGGCCGCGCTGCAGTCGATGCACGTGATGGTCGGCTTCGCGCACGACCTGTTCCAGCGCGACGGCTACACGATCACCGACCAGCCGCTGTGGTTCGACGGCTCGAAGTGGGAGGTGTTGCCGGTCGTGTTCGGCGATCGCGTGATCGAGTTCCATCCGCCGCCGTCATTCGTCGAGGTGCTCTCGTCGCTGCACGGCGACGAGATTTTCCCGGGCCTGACCAGTGCCCGCGAGGACGGCGAGGAGCGTGAGGTGGACTACCCCGACCCGGAGGAGGGCCGCTTCCAGCCGCCGCGAGAGTGGACGCCCGACAGCGACGACGAGGATGACTGACGACGCAGCGAATCGCGCATGCACCACGCCGACGACCACGCACCACTGATCGCCGACCTGCAGCCGCTGCTCTCCGATGCGTTCGGCGGGCCGGTGCGCTGCGGCGAGCCGACCGTGCTCACGCTGCCGGGCCGGCGACATACCGTGATGCGCGTGCCGCTGCTCGAGCCGCGACCCGACGCCGCGCCGCCGAGCGTGATCGTCAAGCAGATCGCGCCGCAGCACTACAGCGAGAACTCCGACCCCGAGGCCGCGCTCAAACTGGCGATGCTCAACGAGATCATCGGCCTGACCTTCCTGCATGACCGCGTCGGTTTCCGCGACTCGCCGGGCTGCCACGCGGGCAATTCCGCGGCCGGGTTCTGCGCAATCGAAGACCTCGGCGACATCCGCTGCATCGACCACACGCTGCTGCACGGCACCGCCGACGAGGCCGCCACCCAGCTGACCGGCTACGCGCGCTGTCTCGGGCGCATGCACGCCATGGCCGCCGGGCAGTACGACGCGTTCCACGCGCTGCGCCGCGAGCATGGCAGCACGATCGCGCCGCTCTCCGCCGACGACCTGGCCGGCCGCCTCGGCGAGACGGTGGGCCGCGCGCAGGATCTTGTCGCCACCGTGGACGTGCCGCTCGGCGAGGGCACGCTCGACGAGATGCGCGCCGCGATGCGGATTGTGGCCGACCCCGGGCCGTTCCGCACATACACGCACAGCGACGCCTGCGTCGAGAATGCCTGCGTCGCGCCCGACGGCACCATCAAGCTGCTCGACTTCGAGTACGGCTCGTACGGCCATGCGTTGCTCGACGGCTGCTACGCCCGGCTGATGTTCCCGACGTGCTGGTGCGTGCGCACGCTGCCCGACGAGGTCGTCGCTGCGATTGATGCCGCCTACCGCGAGGAGCTTCGCGCCGGCATCCCGGCGGCGGCCGACGACGCGGTGTACGCTCGCGAGCTGACCCTGGCGTGCGCGTTCTGGGTGATCACCGCGTGGGTCTTTGCGCGCGACCGCGGCATCCTGTTCCAGGACATCCACCACGGTCTTTCGACCGTGCGCCAGCGGATTGTCGCGCGCAGCCTGGCGTTTGTGCGCTTCTCGCAGGCCACCGGCGAGCTGCCCGCTTTCGCCGGGTTGTGCCAGCGCATGGCCGACGGCATGCAGGAACTGTGGCCCGACCTGCCGGGCATGGACACCTACCCGGCCTTCGGCGGCGCACCCGGCGACGACGACGAAGAGGAGAGTGAGCAAGAGCCTGTTCCGGGCGAGCCGGGGGTGTAAGCCCCCGGAGTCTGGTTCCGGGACCACTAGTCGACACCCTCAATGGAGCCAATGAGCACCAGCAAGATCATCCTCGATCGCGATCAACTCGCGCGCACCGTCGCCGCCGCGCACGAGGCCGGTCGCACCGTGGTGCTGGCCAACGGCTGCTTCGACCTCATGCACGTCGGCCATGTGCGCTACCTCCAGGGCGCGCGCGCCGAGGGTGACGAGTTGCTCGTGGCCGTGAACAACGACGCGAGCGTGCGCCGTCTGAAGGGCCCCGGGCGGCCGTTGCAGCCGGCCATCGAGCGGGCCGAGCTGATCGCCGCGCTGGAGTGCGTGACGTACGTGACGGTGTTCAGCGAGCCGACGGTGGACGACCTGATTCGCGCCGTGCGCCCCGACGTGCAGGCCAAGGGCACCGATTACACGGCCGAGAGCGTGCCCGAGGGCGCGACGATCCGCGCGCTCGGCGGCCGCGTGGCGATCGTCGGCGATCCGAAAGATCACAGCACCACCGGGCTGCTCGAACGACTCGGCCCGGCTGACAACGACCGCGACGACGATGAGGAGTGACGCGCCGCGCCTGCTGATCGTGCGGCTCACCGCCATCGGCGACGTGGTGCACACGCTGCCCGCGGCCGCGGCGCTGCGACGGCACCTGCCCGGCGCGCGCATCGACTGGCTCGTCGACCGGCGCGCGGCCGCGATCCTCGACGGCGTGCCGATCATCGACCGGCGCATCGTGCTCGATGGCAAACGCCTGCTGCAACGGCCGTGGCTGGCGTGGCCGGCGCTGCGCGAGCTGCGCGAAGTGCGCTACGACGCGGTGTTCGATCTGCAGGGCCTGTTCAAGTCGGCGCTCGCGTCGGCACTCGCGCGCAGCAGCGCCACGTTCGGCTTCGACGACGACGAAATGCGCGAGCCGTTCGCCGGCGGGTTGTACTCGCGCCGCGTCTCGCCGCCGCCCGCTTCGCATGTGATCGCGCGCGGCCTGGCGATGGTCGGCGAGTACCTCGATCGGCCGCAGGTGATCGACGAGCGGTGGGAGTTCCCGCTCGCGGCCGACCCGGCGCGAGACGCCGCGATGCGCGAGCAACTCGGCGAAAGCGGCGACGACGACCACTCGCCGCTGATCGTGATCAACCCCGGCGCTGGCTGGCTCACCAAGCGTTGGCCGGCCGGGCGGTTCGCCGAGGTTGCGCATCAACTGTTGATGCACCCGTTACCCGATGGTCGCGACGTGCGCGTGATGATCACCTGGGGCCCCGGCGAGGAGTCGGCCCGCGACGCAATCCGCTCGCGCATCCCGCCGCTGTTGCGGCCGCGACTGTTCGACTTCGCGACAACGCTGCCGGACCTCGTGGCGGTGCTGCGACGCGCCGCGCTGTTTGTCGGCGGCGACACCGGCCCGATGCAGCTTGCAGCCGCGCTCGGCACGCCGACCGTTGCGCTGTTCGGGCCCACGTGGCCGCACCGCAACGGGCCGTTCACGCCGGCCGATCGCGCCGCCGTCGTCTGGCACCGCCTGGCGTGCTCGGGCTGCTACGGCAAGACGTGCCGCTTGTTGCCACCCGGCGCGACGCGCCTGCCGGAGTGCCTGGAGCGTATCGCCGTGACGGACGTCGTCGCCGCCATCGCGCGGCGGTTGAGCGCCAGCTGAGTCGAACTCGCGACCGGCCCCACGCGCGAGTACCATGCGAGTTCCACCGCCGGCCGACGCGCCGCCTCCCCCGCCGGATTCCGACCATGCCGACACCACCCGCTACGCGCGCCATCCTTCCGTTGCTCTGGTTGTTCGCCCTGCTCGCGCTGCCGTCGTACGCCGCGGCGCAGGATGATCCGACGCGCCAGCCCGTCAAGGCCGGCGTGAGTTGCGACTGGACCGTGAGCCTCAAGGAAGTCGAGCAACGCGTCTGGACCAACCGCCTCGAGCTGCGCGGACTGAAAGTGCTGCGCGCCACCGGCCGCGTACCGAAGGGCACACTCACGCTGTGCATGCCGGTCTGGTCGCCCGGCGCCTACCAGCTCGCCAACTACTCGAAGAACGTCAGCGATATGGCCGCGACCACCGCCGGTGACGATCCGAAGCCGCTCGCGCTGAAGCAGAGCGCGGCCAGCTCGTGGGAGATCCAGGTCGCCGACGACATCGACGCCATCGTCGTGACCTTCAAGACCGGCGGACGCGGCGCGCGCTCGGGCGGTGCGGCGGCCACGCGCGCCGACTTCCTCGGCACGTCGATGTTCCTCTACGTGGACGGCAGCACCGACATCCCGGCGACCGTGCGCTTCACCGATCTGCCGGACAAGTGGAACCTGCACTGCCCGCTGCCCACCGTGCAGCCGGCGCGCGGTGCCCGGCCCGCGGTGTTCGCCGCGACCGACTTCGACCAGCTGTGCGACACGCCGTGCGCGTTCGGCCCGTTCGAGGCGCGCAGCTTCGTGGTCGGCAAGACGACGATCGACATCGTCGTCTCGTCCGACGACGACATGATCGAGAACTGCCACAAGGTGCTGCGCGAGCCGGTCGAGAAGATCGTGAAAGCCGCGAGTGACCTGATGGGCGGGCTGCCGTTCGATCGCTACGTGTTCTTCTACTACGTGCAGCGCGGCGGCCGCGGGGGTGGCGGCCTCGAGCACTTGAACTCGACGCAGATCTGGATGAGCGGGCCGATGTTCACGCAGCGCACCGACGGCCTGTTCTCGGTGACGGCGCACGAGTTGTTCCACGCGTGGAACGTCAAGCGCATCCGCACCGCGGCGATCAACCCGTACGACTACTCGAAGCTGCCCGACCTCGACTGCCTGTGGTTCCACGAGGGCGTGACCAGCTACTACGCCGACATCATCATGGCGCGCGCCGGGCTGATGTCGTCGGAGGCCTTCTACAAGCGGATGGCCGGGCTGACCCAGCGCATGAACGCCACCCGCGACTACTACCACTACGGCGAGGTCTACGGCTTCCTGCTCGACGTGCTGATCCGCCAGCGCACGAACAACGCGAAGAGCCTGGACGACGTGATGCGCTACATGTGGAACCAGTTCGGCAAGCACACGCCGCCGAAGCCCTTCGACCAGACCGCCGGCATCCGCGACGCCGTGAAGGCCGCCACCGGCGTGAATCTCGACTACGTGTTCGATCGCTGGATTGTCCCGCGCAACGACATGCCCTTCGCCGAGATCCTCCGTCAGGCCGGCATGGTCGTGAAGGTCGGCGCCGGCGCCGAGTCGGCGTGGAGCGGCATCGCCGGCGACTTCGATGTGCCGTCGCGCAGCATCAAGGTGACCGACGTCGTGCCCGGCAGCGGCGCGGCCGAGGCCGGGCTGCAGGTGGGCGATCGCATCACGAAGATTGACGGCGAGGACGCGACCGCGCGCTGGGCCGCGAAGTTGCATGACGGCGAGCCCGGCTCGATGGTCGACCTGATGGTGCAGCGCGAGAATGTCGGCGAGATGAAGCTGACGTTCGCGCTCGGCCGCGACACCGGCCGCTCGGCGTTCACGTTCACGCCACCCGCCGCCGACGATGCCTCGCCGGCCGCGACGATCTGGCGCGGGCTGGGCAACTTCAGCTCGCCACCCGCGCCCGATCCGAAGCTGCGCATCGAAGACTTCTGATCCTGATCGGTTGCGACGTTACCCACCACCACCGCGCACATGGCCCGCCGCAGCATCTGGCAGAAGCCCGCGATCCGCCTCGATGAGGAGTCCGAGCAGCACCGCAAGGTCACCTG
>JBFWQT010000486.1:0-5581 GCA_050249295.1 Planctomycetota bacterium | reverse complement strand
GGTGCGGGGGCAACCGGGGGTGGTGCGAGGTTGCCTGCCCTCGGGGATTTCCCCGCTCCCTTTCGGTCGCGGCTCTTCCCCGAACAACCCGCGGACACGTCCAGCAGACCCGTCAATCCACGTGGCGCAGCTGGCCCTCGCTGGCCTCGCCATGGTCGCGCAGCACGCGCTCCTGGCGAGCCAGGCGATGATCCGCCTCGACCATCATCTTCACCAGCCCGGCGAAATCCACCTGCGGTTCCCAGCCCAGCACACGGCGCGCCTTGCTGGCATCGCCGAGCAGCAGGTCCACCTCGGCGGGGCGGAAGTAGCGCGGGTCCTGCTCGACGTGCGCACGCCAGTCGAGGTCCAGCTGGCCGAACGCGGCCTCCAGGAACGCCTGCACGGAGTACGTCTTGCCGGTCGCGACGACAAAATCCTCCGGCGTGTCGGCCTGCAGCATGCGCCACATCGCGTCCACGTAGTCGCCGGCAAAGCCCCAGTCGCGCTTCGCCTCCAGGTTGCCGAGGAACAGCTTCTGCTGCAGCCCCTCCTTGATGCGCGTGGCGGCGCGCGTGATCTTGCGCGTCACGAACGTCTCGCCACGGCGCGGCGACTCGTGGTTGAAGAGAATGCCGTTGACCGCGAACATGCCGTAGCTCTCGCGGTAGTTGACCACCTGATGGAACGCGTACGCCTTCGCGCAGGCGTACGGGCTGCGCGGGTGCAGCGGCGTGGTCTCGGTCTGCGGCGTCTCCACCACCTTGCCGTAGATCTCGCTGCTGCTCGCCTGGTAGAAGCGGATCGGCCACTTCACGTACTGCTGCATGTCGCGCACGGCTTCCAGCAGCCGCAGCGTGCCCAGCGCCACCACGTCGGCCGTGTACACCGGCTGATCGAAACTCACGCGCACGTGGCTCTGCGCGCCCAGGTTGTACACCTCGTGCGGCTTGACCCGCTCGAGCACCACGCGCAGGCCGCTGTCGTCGCTCAGGTCGCCGTAGTGCAGGAACAGCCGCGCACCCTTGCTGTGCGGATCCACGTAGATGTGGTCGATGCGGCCGGTGGTGAAGGTGCTGGCGCGGCGCACAATGCCGTGCACCTCGTAGCCCTTGTCCAGCAGCAGTTCGGCCAGATACGAGCCGTCCTGACCGGTGATGCCGGTGATGAGTGCGCGACGCGGTGTGGTGTCAGCGGTGGGCGAGTCTGTCGGCATGAGTGGCGGGTTCAGTAGCCTTCAACCTGCGGCGGAGCGTTGCCGAGCACGGCCTCGATCTCCGCGATCACGTCGGCCGACAACTCTACATCACCGGCGGCGATGTTCTCGGTCACGTGCGTCACCTTCGTCGCGCCCATGATCGTGCTGGCCACGCCCTCGTCGCGCAGCGCCCAGGCGAGCGCCAGGTGCGCGCGCGAGATCTTCAGCTTCTCGGCGATCGGCTTGAGCTTCTCGACCTTGCCGAGCGTGTCGTCGGTCAGCCACTTCTTCACGAACTGCGAGTAGCGCTCGTGCGCGCCGCGCGAGTCGGCCGGCACGGTGCCGCCGTCGTACTTGCCGGTGAGCACGCCCTGCTCGAGCGGGCTCCACACAATCTGGCCGAGGCCGTGCTGCTTGCACACCGCCAGCGTCTCGGCCTCGATGCCGCGGAACAGCATCGAGTAGTGCGGCTGGTTGCTGATCGGCTTGTGCAGGCCGTTGCGCTCGGCCATCCAGCAGGCCTCGACGATCTGCGCGGCCGTCCAGCAGCTGACGCCCCAGTAGAGGATCTTGCCCTGCTCGATCAGCGTGTGCATCGCGCGCACGGTCTCCTCGATCGGCGTCGTCGGGTCGGGCCGGTGGCACTGGTAGAGGTCGAGGTAGTCGGTGTGCAGCCGCTGCAGCGACTTGTGGCAGCTCTCGATGATGTGCTTGCGTGAGAGGCCGCGGTCGTTGACGTTGTCGGTCATCGGCCAGTAGCACTTCGTGGCGAGCACGTAGTCGGAGCGCTTGTAGTCCGGCAGCACGCGGCCCAGCGCCTCCTCGGCGCCGCCCTTGGCGTAGATGTCGGCCGTATCAATCAGGTTCACGCCGCCGTCGATCGCGGCCTTCACGCACTGCGCGGTCAGGTCATCGGCGATCGTGCCGCCGAAGGTGAGCCACGAACCGAGCGAGACGACAGACACCTTGAGGCCGGACCGGCCCAGGTTGCGGTAGCGCATACGGAGTATCTCCCGGTGCGAAGTAGTGACGGATGGTCGCTGCGGCCGCGATCAGCGCGACGGCACAAGGCGGATGGTGGTCTGCTCGGCGCGATCGATCGCCGTGGCCATGGTGCGCCACGCCGGATACTGCGCGGTGCGAATGCGGTGCTCCTTGAGCCCGAACCCGGTCGTCACCGTCAGCTTGTTCCCGGCCACCGTGGCCGACATGCGGAAGAACGCCACATCGGAGTCCATGTTGATCGACTCCGGCAACGACTCCACCTTGAAGCCGTCCGGCAGGATGAACGTGCGGGTGCGGTACTCGCCGCGCGGCGGGCCGACCAGCAGGTCGTACTTGCGCTTGTCGAGCGAGGCGTACGGCGTGCGCGTGAAGCTGTGCGCGAACGTCACCGGCCGGAACGTCAGCGCCTCGCCGTCGCGACGCAGGTACTGCGCGGCGTGCACCTTCGTGGTCTGCACCAGCGGCACGGTCAGTGCCTTGGGGTCGGTCAGGTCGAGCTTCTCGACCTTCGCGCCGGGCAGCGCCTGGCCCCAGCGACGGTCCTCAATGTCCTTGCGGCGCTCGGCGTTCTCGTAGCGCCAGCGATGCTCGGCCCCGGCCTGCTTCGTGAAGCGACGGATCTCGTCGAACGACGCGCTGCCGTCGGCGTTGAGCGTGATCTCCACCTCGTCGCGCACCGCGTTGTCTTCGGGGTTGGTCCACGGCACCTGCACAACGCGGCCCTTGTCCGGGTACACCACCAGCGTGCGCGCGCCCGCGTCCGAGCCGGGGATCGTGTCCACGGCGTGATACACGGCCGTGCCGTCGAGGAAGCGCTCGGTGCCGTCCGGCCACTCGACGTATGCGATGCAGTGGTTGAAGTGCTGGATCAGCGGCAGGCTGATGTCCTCCTCGCCGCGCATCCAGGCCGAGCGGATGATCACCGGGTGGGCCTTCACGCCGATGCACGAGAGCATCGCGCAGAGCAGGATCGCCTTGTCCTTGCAGTCGCCGAACTTGCGGCGCAGGATCGCCTGCGCGGTGAACGGCTGGTAGCCGTGCACGCCGAACTCCCACGAGTCGTTGTAGCGCAGTTCGTTGGCGACAAACTCGTAGATGCGGCGGATGCGCTCCGCGATGTCGTCCGGCGGCGCCCCGGCGGTCAGCTCGACCACCGCCTTCTCGATGTCGTCGGTGACGAGCACCTGCTTGCGGATCAGGTTCCAGTACCAGGTCGCAAACTCGTCCCACGTGCGATAGGTCGAGATCTCCAGCGTCGGCACGATCTCGTAAGTCGGCGGCATGCCGGGCTCGCTCTGCAACTCGGGGATGTTGTCGAGCGACCACTTCCAGATCTTCACGTTTTCCTGTGTGTCGGTGCTGACCTCGGCCTGCTTGACCAGTTCGTCGGGGTGCATGCCGATCGGCCGGTCGGCGGGCCAGACGAGCACCAGGCGGTAGTGGTGCATCGGCACATCTTCCTGGAACAGGAAGCGCGCACCGAAGTAGTCGCCGAACACCGGACTGGCCCCGGCGAACGAGCGCACGCGGTACTCGAGGATGTCGCCGACCTTCAGGTTGGTGCCGTAGTCGATGCGGCCCCACTGGCTGATGCGCGCCTGTTCCACCTTGCCGTCCGGGTGGTGGATTTTCGCGTCGAGCACGCGCGAGTCGCCGCGACGGCCCGCATTGAACATCCGGAACTCGCGGGTGCCGTCCTCGTTGGTGATGCGGATCAGTTCGTGCAGGTAGCTGCGCGACCGGCCGTCACGTTCCACGCGCAGCATCTCCTGCTGGTAGACGATGTCGTGCGAGAAGTCGGTCTTCATCGGCAGGTCTTTCGCCGCCTTCACGTACGGCGTGATGTCCTCGACGAAGCGATCGACGTACGCCTTCTCGTTGCCTTCCTCGAGGAACGCGAAGTACTCCTTGAGCCAGCCGTTGGTCGGGTTGAGCTCCAGCGCGCGGCGCCAGGCCACGTGGGCGGCTTCGTCCTCGCCGGCCTTGAAGCGGTCCTGGCCGAGCGCGATCCAGAGCTGCTCGTTGTGCGGGCACTGCGCCAGCGCGACCTCGTCGGAGTGTGCCGCGAGGTCCCACTTCTGGCTGGCCCGGTAGAGGTCGGCCTGCATGCGCAGCAGCTGCAGCGAGGTGGGCCACATCAGCAGCGTCTCGTCGAGCAACTCGTCGGCGGCTTGCAGGTTGCCGCGCGACATCAGCAGGCGGATCAGCGACACGCGCGGGTAAAGGTCGCGGCCGTCCTGCTTGATGCGGGCGCGCAGCACCTGTTCGCGTTCGTCGACGTTGCCGCCGACCGATCCGGCCAGGATGTTCAGCTCGGTGGCATTGAGCGTGTGGTCGGCCGCAAAGCGCTTCCAGAGGTCGTTCTGGGTCGCCTCGACGTCCGGCTGGTACCGGCGCTGCTGCAGCAGTTGCAGGCGCGGGCCGATCAGTGCCGAGGCGTCGGGCGTGATCTGCTTCGCCTTGTCGAGCGCGACGCGCGTGTCGTCGAGCCGGTTGATCGAGAGGTAGTAGCGGGCCAGGCCGAGCCAGGCGGCGGCCGCGTCGGGCTTGATCTGCACGGCCTTCTCGAGGTGCGCGCGCACGCGGTTCTCCTCGCGCTCGTGCTCGACGTCGGCCACTTCGCCGGCGACGTTGCTGGCGGCGTAGTGCCACAGCGCGTTGTCGGGCTCCTTGACCACGGCCGCTTCGAGGTACTCGGCCGCCTTGCGCGCCTTGGCGTCTTCCAGTTCGTAGGTCTGGTGGAACAGCGCGCACAGGTAGTCGTGCCACGCCGGCGACACGCCGGGCAACGGCTTGCCGTCAAAGACTTCATCCAGCGGCCCGCGCGACACCTTGATTTCACTGTCGCGGCTGCCGACCTTCCAGGCGCTCTCCCAGGCCTTTGCGAACGCCTCGTTGTCACCGAACGGCACCTCGCTGACGTCCGCCGGCGAGAGCGGCGAGCCGTCGGGCGTCGTCAGGCGCGCGTTGTACTTCCACTCGTGCTCCTCGACGCAGAGCTTCATCATCAGGCGGTTGAGGCCCGGCTGCAGCGGCAGGCCGACGGCTTCCTGGTCCATCCACTGCGCGTTGCGGCGCACGTCCTTCGAGCCCAGCTGCTTGCCGTTGAGCCAGACCTTCCAGCTGCCGGTGGTGCCGAAGCGCAGCGCAACGTCGAGCGGGCCACCGGTGGTGTTGTCGAGCAGCGTCACGGCGTAGGCCAGCACCTTCGCGTCGGGCGCCATGAAATCGTCGAGCACGATCTCGCCGAAGAACGGCTCGGTGGTCATCTGGCGCCAGCCGACCTCGCGCGCCGCACCGGCAACCTGCTCGGCCAGGCCCGGCGGTTCGCTGCTCTCGGGCGCGTACTCGGTGTCAAAGCCCACGCCCGACTCGTTGCGGAACGGCCCGATGAAGGTC
>JBFWQT010000485.1:0-5588 GCA_050249295.1 Planctomycetota bacterium | reverse complement strand
TGCTCGAGTCGGAGCCGATCAGCGGCGTGGCGCCCGACCCCGTGTTTCGCGGCTCCGCGATGCAGATCGCCGGCAGGGGGTTCGCCAACTGCACCGTAACGATCGGCGGCATCGCGCAGACGCTCAGCTCGCAGGACGCGACGTCGATCCACCTGAACGTGGCGCTCAACACGCCGACCGGCAGCCAGACGGTGCAGGTGATTGGCGACTGGGGCAGCGACTCGACGACCGTGACTGTGACGGTGATTCCGCTCTCGATCAGCGGCGTGTCGCCCGACCCCGTGGTGCGCGGCGCCGTGCTGACGATCACCGGCGTCAGCTTCGGCGGCTGCACCGTGACGATCGGCGGCCTCGCGCAGACGCTCGACTCCGAGACCTCGACGCAGATCACGCTGACCGTGGACGCGGCCACGCCGCTCGGCTCGCAGACCGTGTCGGTGACCGGCACCAACGGCAGCGACTCGACGACCGTGACCGTCGACCCGCTCGCCACGGTAGTCAGCGGCGTCGCGCCCGACCCGGTGGACCTCGGCGAGGAACTGGTGATCAGCGGGTCGAACTTCGCGAATACGATGGTCACGATCGGCGGCATCGTGCAGGTGGTCACGCTCGACACCCCGACCGAGGTGCGCGTGACCGTGGCCGCGACGACGCCGCTCGGTACGCAGGTCGTGTCGGTCACCGGCGACAACGGCACGGACACCGCCAACGTGGTGGTCAACGACCCCGCTTCCGGCGGCGGTGGTGGCGGCAAGACCGGTGGTTGCGCGGCGGGGGCTGCGGATGGGAGCCTCGGGCTGAACTGGCTCGCCCTGCTGTTGCTGCTTCCGCTGTGCCTGATTCGCCGCCAGAGGTAGTCGAGCTGACCCGGCTGTGGCGCGAGCGTGTCACGCCGGAGTCGCTCGGCGAATTGCATGAGCAACGGCTCGCGGAAAGCGGCACCCGCAAGTCCGGCGGCGCCTACTACACGCCGCTGCACATCGTGCGCTTCATCATCGAGCACACGGTGATCGATGACGACGCGCGTGTGCTCGACCCGGCGTGCGGCTGCGGTGCGTTCCTCGTCGCGGCGTTCCGCCATCTGCTCGCCCGGCGCGCGCCGCTGGATGTTGCCGGCCGCATCCATGTGCTGCGCCGCTGCATCTTCGGCGTGGATCTTGATGAGCGCGCCGCGGCGATGACGCGCCTTGCGCTGCTGCTCGTCGCGCTCGAAGGCAGCAACGATCCCGGCGATCACGCGGCGTTGCTGCGCGACACATTGCCGGCGCTTGCCGCGGAGAACGTGCGTGTCGGCAACAGCCTGACCACCTTCGACTGGCGCGGCGAGACGTACGACGCCGTGATCGGCAACCCGCCGTACCTCAACCTCAAGCGCGGCTTTCTCACGCCCGACGACAAGGCGTACTTCGAGTCGCACTACACCACCGCGGCCGGGCAGTACGACGCGTTCGTGCTGTTCATGGAGCGCGCGCTGCAGCTCACGCGGCCGGGCGGGCGGCACGGATTCATCCTGCCCAAGCCGGTGCTGACCAACGAGAGCTACGAGCCGATCCGCCGGCTGCTGCTCGACGCGCACACGATCACGCATGTGGCCGATTGCGGCGCGCCGTTCGACGGTGCGGCGGTCGAGGCGGCAACTATCATCGTGCGGCGCGAACCGGCGCGCGAGGACAGCGCGATCGAGCTGCTGCGCGAGTGGCGCTCGTCGGGCCATGTGCGGCAAGCGTCGTTGCGCGACGTGGCCGGCGTGCCGCTCTCGTACCTGATGGATGATGCCGCGCTGGCGGTGGTGACCCGGGCGATGCGCGAGCACCCGTCGCTCGGCTCGCACTGCGCGGTGTTCGAACGCGGCATCGAGGCCGGCAAGAAGGCGCTCACGCTGCGCGCCACCGGCCCGCACTCGCGGCCCACGCTGCGCGGCGACGACGTCACCGATGCCGGCATCGCCGCCGCGTCGTGGTGGTTTGAGGCGACGCCCGACACGACCGCCGTGTGGAAGCGGCGCGAACTCTATGACGTGCCGGAGAAGCTGCTGATCCGTCGTGTCGCGAATGCGCCGATCGCGGCGGTCGATCGCGATCGGCGCTGGGCGCTCAACACGCTGTACGTGGTGCACCCGGTGGATGGCGTGTCGTGCGAGTGGCTCGCGGCGTGCCTCAACTCGGCATTCGTGCGCTGGTGGTTCGAGGTGCGGTTCCTTTCGGACGACCGCTACTTCCCGTACCTGCGCAAGTCGCAACTGGTGCAGGTGCCGATTCCCGATCCGCGCGAGCGCGACGTCGCGCGCATCCTGCAGCTCGACGCGGCAGCGCGCGATGCTGCGATCCGCGATGCGTACGGCGTGGCGACTGACCGACCCCCGGAGTCTGGCTCGACATCCGCGCCCTGACGTCGCGGTGCTTGCCGTCCATCTCTCCACCACCTACCGCTCCGCGCGTGCCGGCAGCGTCGCCACACTGCGCGCCTTCCGTCCAAAGCTGTCCGCGTAGTCCGGGCTCGCTGCCAGGCAATCCACCACCGCCGCAGCCACCGGCGCCGCCACCTGACCGCCGGCGAGGAACGTGTCCTCGATGTACACCGCGAACGCGATACGCGGCAGATCGGCCGGCGCGTACCCCGCGAACCAGGCGTAGTTCAGCTCCTTGCCGTCGCGCTTGCGACTGGTCTGCGCGGTGCCGGTCTTGCCGGCGGCGTGCAGCCGGCGCAGCAGCGACACCGTGCGCGCGGTGCCGTGCGGGCCTTCGACCACCTCCTCGAGGCCGCGGTGGATCGGGGCCCACACGCCGGTGTCGAGCCCGTCGATCTGCACCGGCTCGCTGCCCGGCTCACTGATCGCCAGCATCGGCGTGGGCAGTCGGCCCTCGGTCGCCACGGCCGCCATGAAGCGCGCGATCTGCAACGGCGTGGCCAGCAGCCGACCCTGGCCGATGCCCATCAGCGCGGCCTCGGCCTTCGACGCCGCGGTCGGCGGGAGCTGGCGGTTGCCCATGCTGCCGTCACGATTGCGGATCCAGGTGGCCAGCTCCGACGCGTCCACGCCGGTCTGCTCGCCGAAACCGAAGCGTTGCGCCATCGCGCGCAGCGGGTCGTAGCCGAGCTTGAACGCGAGGTCGTGGAAGTAGATGTTGCACGAGCGCTCGAGCGCGTGCGCGAGGTCAAGGTCGCCGCAGCCGTTGCCGCCATGGCATGTGAAGCCGTGCCGCAGACCGAGCGCCTCGCGACCCTGCCACACGCCTTCGCACCGGCACGTGCCCATGTAGTCCGGCCCGACGATCAGCCCGTTGGTCGCCCCGGCCATCGCCGTCAGCACCTTGAACACCGAGCCCGGCGCGACGCTCGCGTGCAGCGCGCGATTGAACATCGGACTGCCGAGTTCCTGGCCACGCTTGAACAGGTCGATCATGTACTCGCGGTCAGCGTCCGTCCGGCCCATCAGGCGGTCGAGATCAAAGTCGGGGAAGCTCGCCATCGCGAGGATCTCGCCGGTCCACACGTCGATCGCGACCACGGCGCCGGGCGAACCGATGCGCTCGTACACGCGCGACAGCTCGTCGCGCGCGCAGGCCAGCGCGTCGGCGTCCAGGCCGAGTCGCAGGTCGGGCGCCGCCTCGGGATCGGTCTCGTCGAGCACGCGTTGCGTCCGCCGGTGCACGTCGCGCTCGAGCACACTCGCGCCGAAGCGGCCACACAGGCGGTCCTGGTACCAGCGCTCCAGGCCGGTCACGCCGGCCGGCATCTGCAGCAGCTGCCGGTGGAACGCCAGCTCGAATCCGTCGTCACCGTGGAAGTGCTCGCGGATGAACGCCTCGCCGACGTCGCTCTCGGCCTCGTCAATGAGCCGACGGAAGCTGGCGCTCTCCTCGGGCTTCCTCGCGCCGCCGATGCGTTCGACCTCGCGCAGGTAGCCAAGAATGTGTGCGGCCAGCGGGCCAGCGGGGTACACCCGGCGCGAGCGCGGCTCGGCACTGATGCCGGCGAACAACTGGTCGAGCTCGATCACGGTCTCCACTGCCTGGCGCTCCAGGCCGGTCGCGATGATCAACGGCTCGTCCTGCATGTGCAGCGGCACCGCCTCCTCGGCCGCCTGCGCCGCCTCCGGCGTCTCGCCAGCCTCCACGCGCTCGCGGATGCGCTTGCGTTGCGCGGCACGTTCGAGCCGGCCCTCGTCATTCCAGAACGCCGGACTGCTGCCGAGCCGCACGATGCGCTGGTAGCGGTCGGTCTCGCGCATCTTCGTGTCGCTCTGCGTGCGCAGCACCTCCTCCTCCACGCGTGCCAGGCACGCCTCGATCGTCGCCGCGTCGCCACCGACAATCGCCGCCAGCTGCTGCAACGCCGACCGGCGTTCGGCCCGCACCAGCGGCGTGAGCCGGCCCGGCCAGGTCAGCTCGAACCGGCGAATGCGGCTGATCCGCCGATCATCGCGGATCGCCTTCTCGTGCTGCAGATGCGCCACGAGCTCGGCAGTCTGCTGCGCGGTCATGCCCGGCACGACGCCGCCGCGCCACGCGATGCGGTCGAGCACGTTCTCCGGCTCGGTGAACAGCCAGTAGTTGAGTTGCAGGTCCCAGACCGCCTCGTCGGCCGCCAGCGTCCGGCCGTAGCGATCCACGATGCTCGCGCGCCGGCCCGGCACCAGCGTGCGCGTCAGCCGGATCGACTCGGCGCGCAGCGAGTGCTTGTCGTACTCGCCAACCTGCAGCCACGCGAGCCGGCCGACGAGCAGGAACATCGCGCCGGTGGTCAGCGCGATCAGCAGCGGGATGCGCTGTTGCGGCAGCGGGTGCTGGAGCGCGTCGGACATCAGAGGATGTACTCCCCGTCGTGGTTGGTGGGAGTGCCGACGTGCCACGCGTGGCGGATCGCGATGTGCAGCGCCACCGGCGCAGCGAGGGCCGTGGCAATGGCGATCGCGACGATCGACCCGGCAGCGGTGAGCAGCGGGATGCGCACGCCGGTGACGAACAGCCCGGCGACCATCAGCGCCTGGACCGACAGCGCGGCGAGCAGCGCGAGCATCATCTGCGTCGGGACCGACTCGCGGTACAGGCCGTGGCGCCGCTGGTGGATGAGCCGGAAGACGATCACGTAGAGGATCGCGTGCGCACCGAACGGCGTGATGCTGAACGCATCGCGCAGCAGCCCGAGCATCAGCACCGGCACGCACGATTGCCGGTTCCAGGTGAACAGCGCGAGGAACAGCACCGACCACAGGAACGGATCCGGCCGCAGCATCAACGGCAGCGCCGGCCCGGCGATCAGCACGAACGCGAGCGGCAAGAGGGCCAGGGTCGGGATCAGTCGGAGCACGGAGATTCGGGCCGGCAGAATTCAGCGCTACGGTGTTGTCGGCCCGGATTCAGGCGGGCTGAACCACTGTGGTCCGAGGCGCGACCGTCAGATCCTGTCCGCGAATTCCGATTCCGGGCGAGCCGGGGGTGTAAGCCGATGGGCGCTAACTACAGCGAATCACAGGTCAACGTCCCATCGAGGAGCCCTCCGGGCGAGCCGGGGGTGTAAGCCCCCGGAGTCTGGTTCTGGGACCAGCACATGACTCTGTTGGTGGCGCGGACCTCGGTGGCGCCGAG
>JBFWQT010000484.1:0-5589 GCA_050249295.1 Planctomycetota bacterium | reverse complement strand
GATCCCACCACGGCAGCTTGCCGGCCTCGTGCAGCGCGGCCATCGCTTCGGTGATGTCGTCCATCACGCGCTTGCGATTGTCCATCGTGTAGCTGCGCAGCAGGTAGCTCGGGTGGTAGGTCGGCACCACCGTGATGTCGGGCATCTCGGGCAGCGGGTAACGCTTGCCGCGCATGCGCGCCATCGGCAGGTCGAGGCCGAGCAGGCGGCGCGCCGCGGGCAGGCCGAGCGCGATGATCACCGTCGGATGCACCAGCTGGATCTGCTGCGCGAGGTAGTCGCGACACGCATCCACTTCGTCGGGCAGCGGGTCGCGATTCATCGGCGGCCGGCACTTCAGCACGTTCGCGATGTACACCGACTGGCGCGGCACCGTCGGCGCGGCATCCAGCCCCAGCAGCTTCTTCGCGGCCACACCGAGGCCACGCTCGATGATCTCCGTGAGCTTCTGCCCGGCCGCGCCGACGAACGGCACGCCCTGGCGATCCTCGTCGGCACCCGGCGCTTCGCCGATGAACATCAACGGCGTGAACGGCGACCCATCGGAAAACACGGTCTTGTTGCGGCCGCGCACCAGGGCCGGGCAGCGCTCACACACCGCCACCTGCTCGCGGATGCGATCGAGCTCGGCCATCACCTCGTCGCGCGAACGTGCGGGCGAAGACGCGGCGACCGGCGCGGGCGCCTCGTCTGCGATGTGTTCGTCGGCGTGTGGCGGCGCTTGCACCTGCGCCTCGGCAGCGGGTGGCGGCGCGGCGGCAACCGCGGCTGCAAAGCGTTCCGGCCGACGACGGATGCTGGTGATGCCGAACTTCTGTTCGAAGCGCAGCCGTTGCCGGATCTGGTCGGCGAGTGTCGCGGGCGTGTGCGGATCGACAGTCATGGGAGGCAACTCGCGTCGTGAGCCAGCGGCCCATCGAGGATCAGAGCCGCGCACATTCATTGCGCGCCCGTTCAGCTCCAGGCGGCCAGCGCGGCGGCGGTGCCACTGGCCTTGATCGGCGCGCCCTGCGCACGCAGCGCACTCTCCATCGCGCCGAGCAGCAGCAACACGTGGTTGCGTGTGCAGCTCTCGCCCATCAGGCCGATGCGCAGCGTCTTGCCCTTCAGCGGCCCGAGGCCGGCACCGATCTCGATGCCGTTGTCGTCGAGCAGCGAGCGGCGCAGCTTCGCGTCATCCACGCCCTCCGGCACACGGATCGCATTCAGCATCGGCAGCCGGTGACCGGCCTGAGCAGCCGGTTCCAGGCCGATCGCCTGCAGCCCGGCCATCAGCGCGGTGTGGTGTTTCGCGTGGCGCGCGTAGCGTGCCTCCAGGCCTTCCTCGAAGACCATCCGCAGCGCCTCGAACAGCGCGTAGTTCATGCTGATCGGCGCGGTGTGGTGATAGACGCGCTCGGTGCCCCAGTACTGCGCGAGCATCGTCAGGTCGAGGTACCAGCTCTGCACCTTCGTCTTGCGATTGCGCAGCGCGTCCATCGCGCGGTCGGACAGCGTCACGGGCGCCAGGCCGGGCGGACAGCTGAGGCACTTCTGCGTGCCGCTGTAGGCCGCGTCGATGCCCCACTCGTCGATCTGCACCGGCATGCCGCCGAGCGACGTGACGCAGTCGAGCACGACCATGCTGCCGGCCTCGCGCGCGGCGCGCGCAATCGCCTGCACCGGCTGATGCACGCCAGTCGAGGTCTCGGCATGCACGAGGCCGACCACCTTCGGCCGGTGTTGCTGGATCGCGGCGATCATCGCGTCGTCGGGGACGATCTCGCCCCACGGCGCCTCCACCTTGTGCACGGTCGCGCCGCAGCGGCCGGCCACGTCGGCCATGCGGGTGCCGAACACGCCGTTCACGCCGACGACGACCGTGTCGCCGGGCTCGATGAGATTGACGAAGCAGGTCTCCATGCCGGCGCTGCCCGTGCCCGAGATCGGCAGCGTCATGCGGTTGCCGGTGGAGAACAGCGTGCGCAGCATGCCCTGCACGTCGTCCATCAGTTTGACGAAGCGCGGGTCGAGGTGGCCGAGCAACGGCGTGGCCATGGCGCGCAGCACGCGATACGAGACGTCGCTCGGGCCGGGGCCCATCAGCACGCGGCGCGGCGGCGCGAGTTCGCCCGGGATCGTCGTCGTCGGAGTGGTCATGCGAAGGCTCCTGCGGTGGTCGTGGTCGCAGCCTGACACGCGCACGCGCAAGTGGCAATGGACTGCGGCGGGTCGAATGGCGGCCGTGGGCGCGGTCGGTGCAGGGCCGTGCGCGATTTGCTTGCGTGGCCGCTTGCTGCGCGCGCGGCTCTGACTGCGGTGGCGGGCTGTGCGTTGTTCCGGCGGCTCTGCGGCAGGTGGCCACAATCAGAGCCGCGCGCGCAGCAAGCGGCCACGTGAGCAAATCGCGCACGACCCCGGCAGCCGGCTACCCTTCGTGCGGGGCCGAGCCCTGCGTCGCATCCGTCGATGGTGCGACCTTCGCCGGCGCCGCATTGCGCGCCTCGTCGGCCACGTTCAACCACCAGATGTCGAACCACTTCGGCGCTTCCACCGGCACGAGCAAGCCGATGCCCGCCACCAGCAACGTGGCGAGCAAAACCCGCCCCGGCCGCGAGCCCAGGCGCACACCCACCGAGTGCCACACGCCGAACGTGACCAGCGCGCCGGCCACCAGCACCAGCGGTGTGACCGCCAGCAGCAGCGTGGTGTTGAGCTTGACGAGGAACATCAGCACCACCGCCAGCGCGATCACGACGCCGAGCATGAAGCCGAGCGTGTAGTCGGTGCGCGCACGGCGATACACCATGTGCTGCAGCTTCTGCGCCTGGCGGTCGCCGGGGTCGAGCGTGAGCAGCTTCTTCGCGATGCGCGCGGTGCGGTTGGAGCGGCCGTGCTTCGCGCTCCAGTCGGCCTCGTCGCGCAACTGCCCCTCGTAGTCGAGCGCAATGTCCACCTCGGGCACCACCTTGAGCACCGGCATGCCGCCCTCGGGCAGCAGCTCGATAAACGCGCAGCGGAACTCGCGCGTGGTGTCGCCGCCCTTGCTCGGCTTCGTCGCGTGCTCGGTCGCCGGCTTGTCGCCGCTGGCCTTGCTGCGGCGCGAGCTGAACTCCGGTGCGCCGGGCAGCGTGAAGGTCAGGCGATGCACCGCGGCCTCGCGGATCGAGACCGACAGCGCGCGGATCTTGCGCTGGTCCGACTCGGCGGCGCGCAGCTGTTGCGCCATCTTGCGCAGCAGCGGATGCAACGCCGCGGGGAACAGCCGGTCGACGTCGTTGCCGCGCAGGAACGGCTCGAACACCTCACGCCGCTTCACGCGGTGCTGCGTGAACAGGTCGAGCAGTTCGAGTTCGTTGGGTGCCTGCTCGCGCGGCCAGACCAGCATCTCCACCTGCGGCGTGCGGTGCTGGTGCAACTCGACGTACTGGATGCGCGACTTGTCGCTGTCGGGCACGTAGCGGAACGTTTCGGGCAGGCGGTACACGGCCTGCCGGTTGAGGAAGTCGAGCGGCAACTCGGCCGGGCAGTTCCAGGCGTTGATCGCCTCGATCGACAGCGGCGTCGCGGCCATGCGCTCGTCGCGGTGCATCGCCTCGCCCGACCGCAGGATGCGCGACTCGAAGAGGATCACGAGCTGGAACCCGTAGAGCGCGCTGGTGCTCAGCGCCTTCGGCTGCATCACCGCGGCGGCCTGCGGGAAGGGGTGCTCGCGCCGCGCGTTGACCCACGCGCCGTACGCCTCGCGCACGCGGCCGAGCAGCAGCTGACCTTCGGGCGATTCCAGCGGAATGCCTTCGGTGCGCTCGTCGAAGCGGATCGCGGCGCCGGGCTTCGTGGCAATCGTCTGGCGCGTGACCGCGGCGTCCATCACGCCGCTGGCGACCTGTGTGCCCACCACAGCGGCCGGCAGATCACCCGACGTGACGTCCATGGTGTCGTGATGCGCGCGCGCGGTGGACTTTCCGGCCTGGCCTGACGGCGTCGGCGGCGCCTTCATCGCGCCACTGCGACCGACCATCTTCGTCGCCCCGCCCACACCGCTCACACCGGTCGCACCCTTGGCGGCCTTGCCCTTGCCGCCCGGCGTCTTCTTCTTCTTGAGGAAGCCGCCGCCACCGATGCCGAGTTGCTCGACCAGATCCTTCGGCAAGCTCTGCGCGACAGCCTGGCTCATCGTGGCCACGGTGGCCGCGTCGTCGCTGCCGCCCGCCTCCTTTGCCATCGTCAGCGCAACCTGCCGGGCGACGTCCTCGGGCGTGAGCTCGCGCGCCGCCTTCATGCCGCTCTCGGCCTGCTTGCGGTGCCAGTCCTCCACAATCTGTCGCGCGATGCGACCGGCCATCTCGCCGAGTACGTCGGGCGACATCTGCGGCGGAGCAGCTGCCGCGGCCGCCTGGGCGCCACGCGCCATCGCTTCCTTCTCGGCCTGCAGGCGTTCGATCTCGGCCTGCTGGCGCAGCTTCTCCATCTCGTCCCGGGCGCGCCGCTCAGCCTCGGCCTGGGCCTGCTTCGCGCGGACCTCGGCGTCGGCCTGTGCGCGCTTCGCCGCCTCGGCCTCCTTGCGGGCCTGCTCGGCATCCTTGCGCGCCTGCTCCTCGATCTGCTTCACCCGGACCTGCGCCTGCTCCTCGAGCTGCTTCATGCGCATCTGCGCTTCGGCCAGCTCCTTGTTCGCGCGCTCGCGATCGGCCGCCGCCTCCTTGCGGGCCTGCGCCTCGGCCGCTGCCAGCTGCTTGCGCGCCGCTTCCATCTGTGCCTGCTCGGCCTTGCGCTCGGCCTCGCGTCGCTTGCGTTCGGCCTCGCGCTCGGCGTCAAGGCGCTTCTGCTCCTCGGCGAGCCGGGAGCGCTCCTCCTCCATCATCTTCTGGGCGGCGCGCATTGCGGCCTGCTCGGCAATCTCCTCCATGCTCGGGCCTTCGGTGCTCTCCGACGCGTCGGCGAGGTCGTCCTCGTCCATCGCGAAGTGCATCGTCGGGCCCGACTCACCGGTGTACTTCACCAGCAGCACCGCGGAGTCGATCGGCACGTGCGACGAGCTCTCCTCCGGGTCGCCCATGTTCATCAACTCGAGCTCGGCCGAGTCATCGGCGAACGCCATCGGCGTGACGTCGGAGAGGTCGAACGTCGGGAACGCGTCGGCCCCGCCGCTCGAGCGCGGCATCGGGAAGATCGGCGGCTCGTCGCCACCATCCATGAACGCCGTCATCTCGGCCGGGTCGGGCAGGTCCTCCGGCGGCTCGGCGATGCGCAGCACCAGCTCGTCGTAGCGCTTCTCGAGCCCGCCGACCTCGCGCTGGGCCTTCTTGCCCTCGGCCTCGTCGAGCTTGCCCAGCACGGCCACGATGCCGTTGAGGCACTTGCCGATGCCTTCGCGCCAGTGGTGGCGGTAGTCGTCGGCCATGCTCGGCGGGAACTCGTGGTAGAGCGTGAGCTCGGAGTCGAGCGCCTTGCCGAGCGAGATCACGAACGAGTCGGTGCCGCGCGTCAGCGACTCGCGCATGGCGGTGAGCCTGGCGTGGTAGTCCTTCTTGTCGCGCGCACTGACGCCGCCCTGCACAGCCACGGAGACCTCGGAGAGGCCGGAGTAGGCGTCCTTGTGGTCGTGCA
>JBFWQT010000483.1:0-5603 GCA_050249295.1 Planctomycetota bacterium | reverse complement strand
AACGATATGGGCGTGATCTGGCATCGCACCGGCGACATCGCGGGGCGCGACGCGCACGGCGTGTGGTTGCTGGGGCGTGCCGGCGACGTGATCCCGATCCTGGCGCGCCGGGGACGTCAGTCCCGGGTGGGGAAGTCGGCGGGTGCGCTGCTGGACGATCCGTGTGGGTCCACTCGCGTTGTCATCGAACGGTCGTCGGCGACTTCCCCTCCGGGGACTGACGTCCCCGGCTCGCCCGGGTGCGCAACCGGCGTTCGCTGGCCTCTGGTGATCGAGGCGCAGGCGATGGAGCACGACGCCGTCGCCGTGGCCGCATTCCTCGCCACGCGCGAGCACCCGACCGGCGAGCTGATCGTGCAACTCCGGAATACGCGCAACGCGGACGTCGCCACGGAAATCACGCAGCGAACCGGGCTGCCGGTGCGTATCGTGTCGCAGATCCCGATGGATGCGCGCCACGCCAGCAAGGTGCTGCGCGGCGAGCTGCGCCGGCTGCTGGAGGCCAGCGAATGAGCAACGGCAACGAATTCGCCGATTCAGTCGCGCTCGACACGCTGCGCTATTCGATGGTCTGGGAAGACCACGCGATGGTCGAACAGGCGCTGCAGCCGGGACCGGACGACCACGTGCTGATCATCGCGTCATCCGGCGACAACGCCTTCAACCTGCTGGCGCGCGACCCCCGCGACCACGCCCCGCGGCGCGTCACAGCCGTGGACGCCAGCCCCGCGCAGATCGCGGTCTGCGAACTCAAGCTCGCGGCGATCCGGCATTCCGACCAGCTGCTGCTCGACCTGGTGATCGGCGGCGACGAGGAGACGCCGGACATCGTGCGCAACGTGCTGTGGCCGCAACTCACGCCGGCATCGCGCGCGTGGTGGGATGCGCACGGCGACGACATCCTGCCGCGTGGCCTGCTCGCGGGCGGCCGGCTGGAGCGCTGGTTTGCCGGCTTCGCGCAGCCACTGCTGGCCGAACGGCCGGACGCGGTGCAGCGCCTGCTGTTCGCGCCCACGCTCGACGAGCAGCGCGCGGTGTTCGCGGCGGAGTTCGACGCGCCGGCGTTCGCGCAGCGCTTCCGCGAGTACTTCGGCCAGCAGGCGATGGCGAGCCACGGCCGCGACCCGGCGCAGATGCGCTACGTGGAGACGCCCGACGTCGGCGCGCACTTCTGGCAGCGTTTTGCGCACACCTGCCGCACGCTGCACCTCGCCACCGACTTCTACATGCACGTGTTCCTCATGTCGTCGTACCGCACCACGCTGCCGCCGTACCTGCGCAACGACCGCTACGAAGCGCTGCGCGACCGCGCGGACCGCATCTCGCTGCGCACCGCCACGCTCGAACAGGTGCTCGACGAGGCCGCCACGACCGGCGAGCCCTTCGACCATGCCTGCCTCTCGGACGTCTTCGAGTACATGTCGCCCGACGCCACGGCCGCGCTGTTCGACCGGCTCGCGCGCGCCATCCGCCCCGGCGGCCGCATCTGCTACTGGAACCTGATGGTGCCGCGCGCCGCCGATCATCCGCGGCTGCGCGCGCATCGCGAGCTGGCCGACCGCCTGCACCAGCAGGATCGCGCGTGGTTCTATCGCGCGTTCCACATCGAGGAAGTGTTGCCCGCATGACCGCCCCGCGCCCCCGCTTCACCGGCAACACGCGCCGCGTGCGCAAGCGTCCGCCCGGCATGGACGTCGAGCTGCGCATCGGCAACACGCCGACCGTCGCTGACATCCTGCATATCGCCGAGAACGAACTGACGATCGAGATTGCGCCAACCAGCGACCCGCCGCCCCCGGCCGATTCGCGGCTGGACGGCGAATGGCTCAACACGCCCGACGGCAAACCGGTGCGGCTCTCGATGGTGGTGCTCGACGCGCATGACTTTGCCGACGGCCCGCGCCGCGTGTTGCGCATGCGCCCGGCCGACGATCCGACGCGCGCCGTGCTCTGGTACGCGACCGAACTGCTCGGCTCGCGCTTCCATCGCGAGAGCCGCCACGACCGGCCGGACGTGCCCCAGCCACCGCGGCGCGGCGTGAACACCGAAGAGGCCCGGCTCGATCGCCTGGCGTGGTTGCGCGAGCAGACCGGCGCGCCGCTGGCCGAGTTGTCGTCCACGCGCCTCGACGCCGCGCGACTGAAGAGCAACATCGAGAACCTGATTGGCGCGGTGGAGGTGCCGGTGGGCGTGGCCGGGCCGCTGTTGCTGCACGGCGCCGAGACGCAGGGGTTTGTCTACGCGCCGTTCGCCACCACCGAAGGCGCGCTGGTCGCTTCGGCCACGCGCGGCGCAAAGGCCATCTCACTGTCGGGCGGCGCGACCGCGCGCGTACTCAACCAGCACATGATCCGCGTGCCGGTGTTCAGCCTCGGCTCGCTGGAAGGCGCGATGACGTTTGCCAACTGGGTGCGCGACCACACGCACGAGCTCGGCGTGCAGATCCGCGAGGTCTCGCGCCACGCCCGCCTGATCGCGGTCGAGCCGATCGTGATCGGCCGGATGGTGCACGTGTACTTCAGCTACGAGACGGGCGACGCGGCCGGGCAGAACATGACGACGGCCTGCACGTGGCACGCCAGCCAGTGGCTGCTGCAGAGCGCCAGCCAGATCGGCCTCGAGATCGTGCACTTCCAGATCGAGGCCAACGTCAGCGGCGACAAGAAGGTCACGTGGCGCAGCTTCATCGCGGGCCGCGGCATCCGTGTGGTGGCCGAGGCGTTCCTCTCGGCCGAGATGATGCAGCAGATTCTCAAGGTGTCGCCCGAGCAGCTGGCCAACTGCCACCAGGCGGTGCTCGCGGGCAGCATCAACTCCGGCATGGTCGGCTACAACATCAACGTCGCCAACACCGTCGCCGCGATCTTCACGGCCACCGGCCAGGACATCGCCTGCGTGCACGAGAGCAGCATCGCGCAACTGCACATGCAGCCGGTGGACGGTGGGCTCTACGCCACGATGCTGATGCCGGCGCTGATCGTCGGCACCGTCGGCGGTGGCACGCACCTGCCGGCGCAGCAGTCGCTGCTGGAGATGATGAACTGCGCGGGGCCGGGCAAGGTCGTGCGCCTCGCCGAGATCATCTGCGGTTTCGCGCTGTCGCTCGACCTCTCCACGCTTTCGGCGGTGGCGAGCGGCGAGTTTGCGCGCGCACACGAACGGCTGGGCCGCAACCGCCCGGTGACGTTCCTCATGCGCGACGAGCTGACGCCGGCGTTCTTCCAGCCCGCGCTGCGCCACTCGCTGCAGCAGCCGGCGCTGACGATCACGGCCGTCGAGCCGCTGGACCAGACGACCGGCTCGAGCATCGTGGCCGAGCTGACCGCGCGCCGCGTGAACCGGCTGATCGGGCTGCTGCCACTGCGGCTGCAGACGAGTGACGGCGGCACCGGCGACGCGCTCGACGTGATCGTGAAGGTCAAGCCGATCGACGCCGAGGTCGTGCTGATGGTCAATGCGATGGCCAGCATGTGCGGGCCGAAGGTGGCGAAGGCGCACGACACGTTCCGCGAGCGCACCGGCTTTGCCGCCTGCCACCTGCGCGAACTGGCAATCGCCGGCATGACCGACGCGCGCATCGTCGACCATCGGCCGCGCGTGCTGCAGGTGGTGCGCGACGACGCGCGCGAGGTGTGGCTGATCACGATGGAGAACCTCACCGTCACGCCCGGCATCGAGTTGCTCGACAGCGCCGACGATCCGTCCGGCTGGTCGTGGCCGCACATCGAGGCCGCGCTGGCCGGCCTCGCGCAGATCCACTCGGTGTGGCTCGATCGAACGGATGAACTGGCGCGCGAACCGTGGATCGGCCACGTGCAGACCGCGGCGAGCATGGTGGAGATGACGCCGCTGTGGGATGCGCTCGCGCAGCACGCCGCCGACGAGTTCCCGCGGCTGATCGACGCACCGCGGTTTGCGCGCTGGTCGTCGCTGATCGACACGCTGGACGAGTGGTGGCCGCGACTGGCGGCGCTGCCGCGCACGCTGTGTCACAACGATTTCAACCCGCGCAACATCGCGATGCGGCGCCACGCCAACGGCACGCTGCAGCTCGTCGCGTACGACTGGGAACTCGCCACGCTGCTGCCGCCGCAGCACGACGTGGCCGAGCTGATGGCGTTCGTGCTGGCGCCCGACGCGCCGCTCGAGCTGGCCGATCGCATGGCCGGGTCCGCGCGCGTGGCGTTGCAGGCCGCCACCGGCCGCACGATTGACGCCGCGCAGTGGCGCGAGGGCATCGGCCTCTCGCTGGCCGACCTCGCGGTCAATCGCATGGCGCTCTATCTGATGGCGCACACCTTCCGCCACTACGGCTTCCTCGAGCGCACGGTCGAGTCGCTGTACCGCCTGCTCGATCACTTCATGCCGTCGGGCGAGTGACGGATTGCGACTACGGCGCTCGCGGCTCTTGCAGGGTGCGCACAGGGCTCGCACCGGTATGTCCTCCAGGCGGTTCCCGCTCCTTCCCGGGCTCGATCGTTGTAGTAAGGTGGTAGTGCACACCGGCACGCACGCACGCACACAGGGCACGACGGAGGACGGAGGCCATGGCAACGGACGACAACGGGTCGGAGGGCTTCTCGCTGCGGCGGATGTTCACGATCAAGCGCGTGCTGCTCGGCGGCTGCGTGCTGCTGCTGCTGGTGATGCTCGGCGTGGCGATGTGGATCCGGTCGATCGCCACCCAGCGCTACGAAGCGGACATCGTGACGCTCGTGCCGGACAACATGGCGCTGTGCCTCGAAGCGCGCCGCCTGCGCGCGAGCGGCTCGGAAGGCGGGCTCGAGAGCATCGTGGCGTTCGCAAAGGCCACCTTCGACAGCGCCAAATGGAAGACCGCGCAGAACACGCGCGCGATGACCGAGCTGATCGGCCGCGACCCGCAGACCGGCAAGGCGCGCGACGTAGAGGAACTGGCCGAGTGGGGCGTGCGCCAGTCGAAGCGCATCAGCATTCCTGTCGGCGACTCGCTGTTCGGTCCGCTCGACCTCGAAGCCGACTTCCTGTCCGGCGATGCCGTGTTCGCGATGCGCGCCGGTGAGGGCGGGCAGCTGGTCGCGCAACACAAAGAGGCCTGGGAGATGATGGGCCTGATCCGCGTGTCGGGCCGCATCAAGGTGTACGCCGCGTTCGACTCGTGGGCCGCCGGATTCCTGCCAAAGGGCACGAGCCTGCGCTTCGATCCGGCCGGCTACAAGGTGCTGACCGTGACGGTCAACAACCTGCAGGTCACGACCTGCTACGCGATGATCGGCGACGTGTTCGTGCTGGCCAACACCGAAGCGCTGATGAAGGAGGTAATCGCGCTGGGCCAGCCGGGCGGCAAGGGCAAGTCGCTGTTCGAGTCCGACCTCTATGCCGAGGCTGTCGGCGCGGCTGTGCAGGCCGGCTCGAAGGAGGCCGTCACGTCGGCCACCGCGCGCGTGTACACCAACCAGGACGAGCTGCGCCGCGTCGCCCACGTCGACGAGGTGTTCGACGATCTGTGGGAGGGCCTGAAGGCCAAGTCGTACGGCGAGTTCATCGGCAACACCGGCAGCGAGCTGGTCTCCACGATTGTCGAGCCGCGCGCGATCCGCGCGTCGATGACGCTGCTGACCGT
>JBFWQT010000482.1:0-5606 GCA_050249295.1 Planctomycetota bacterium | reverse complement strand
TGCTGGCCGGCGCGGGCGACGAGTTGCAGGGCATCAAGCGCGGCCTGATGGAACTCGCCGACGTGCTGGTGGTGAACAAGGCCGACGGCGCGAATCAGCGGCCGGCGCTTCTGGCCGCGCGCGAGATGGAGCGCGCGCTGCGTTACCTCGTTCCGCCGGATGCGCCGTGGATGCCGCCGGTGCTGACCTGCAGCGCGCTCGAGGAGCGCGGCATCGACGACGTCTGGGCCGCGGTGGCGGCGCATCGCGACGCGCTGACGGCGACCGGCGAACTGGCCGCGCGACGGCAGCGCCAGCTGATCCGCTGGATGTGGCGCATCGTCGAGGACCGCCTGATCACCTCGCTGCGCGAGCACCCCGGCGTGCAGGGCCAGCTCGCCGACGTCGTGCAGCAGGTGCGCGATCACGTCATCACGCCGGCCGTCGCCGCCGAGCGGTTGCTGCGCGCGTTCGGCGGTGACCATCAATGACCACCGTCTTCCTGTCTGTCCACGAGACCTCCGGCGACAACTCGACAGCCGAGCTGGTCCACGAGTTGCGCGCGCGCTGTGCTGGCCCCGCGGCCTTCCGCGCCGTCGGCCTCGGAGGCCCGCAGATGGCCGCGGCGGGGGTGGAGCTGTGGGAAGAGACGACATCGCACGCGCTGATGGGCTTCTATGAGGTGGTCACCGAGATTCCGCGCGTGCTGCGCAACATCCGCGACACCGCCCGTCGCGTGGCCGCGATGCGACCCGACGTGGCCGTGCTGGTCGACGCGCCCGACTACAACATCCGCCTCGCGAAGGCGCTGCGCGCGCTGCAGCCCGACCTGCCGATCGTCTACTACCTCTGCCCGCAGATCTGGGCGTGGCGTGTCGGCCGTGTGAGCCAGCTGCGCAAGTACTTCGATGCGCGGTTCTGCATCGTGCCGTTCGAGCCGGCCTGGTACCGTGCGCGCTACACCTCGGCGGAGTTCATCGGCCATCCCGCGGTCGGCCGGATCCAGCGCTACCGCGAGCAACTTGCGGCCGATGCGTCGTCAGCCGGTGCGCGGGATGGTCGGGCCTGGCTGCGCCAGCGCTTCGGCCTGGCCGACGACGAGCCGACGATCGCGCTGTTGCCGGGCTCGCGGCGCAACGAGATCCGCCACGTGCTGGCCACGCAACTGCGCGCGCTCAAGCGCCTCAACGAGACGCGGGCCGGTCGGAGCCTGCCGCCGTATCGCGCGCTGATCGCCGTCGCGCCGTCGCGCAAGGTCGAGCTGATCCGCGGCTACCTCGAGCGCGACCCCGTGCCCGGTCCGCCGCCGATCCTGCTGCATCCGCAGGAAGGCGCGGACGGTGGAGCCGTCGCGGGCACGTCGTACGACGCCTGCATCGCGGCCGACATCGGCGCGATCTGTTCCGGCACCGCCACCGTCGAGACGGCCCTGCTGGGGCTTCCACAGGTGGTGTGCTACCGCGCCAACCGCTTCTCGTGGTGGCTGCTGATGCGCCTGGTCAACGTGAAGTTCGCCAGCCTGATCAACCTGGTGATGGAGCGCGAGGTCATCCCCGAGTTGCTGCAGCACAACTGCACGCCGGAGCGACTGGCGGCCACGCTCGACGCACTGACCGCTCCGGACCGGCTCGCGCAGCTGCGCGCGGACTACGACGAGGTGTCGCGCCGTCTTGGCCCCGGCGACGGTCCGGCCCGCGCGGCCGAACGGATTTCGTCGCGCTACTTCCGCCCGGCCCGAGTGGATGACGCGCGGTCGAGTCCGGCGGGCCACGTTGCTACGGCCCCGTAACATCGGGCTCGAGGCGGGTTCTGGTCCGATAATATTTGCCCTCGATCAGTGGCTTGTCGGCGGACACGTGGAGCGGATTCGTGCGTCGGCACATCCTTTGCATTTGTTGTTGGAAACGTGGCGCTCGCCACACCCGCACACACGGGTTCCACTCGCAACGCTTCCTTTGGAGCACACAATGAAGAAGTTCATCGCCATCATGATGGTGCTGGGTCTTGTCGGCTTCGCCGTCGCCCAGGACCTGGACACCGCGCAGGGTGACATCTCGACCGAATCGCAGGCGGGCGGCGCCGGCGGCAGCGAGATCTACGACCTGATCATCAGCAAGATGCACGAGATGGAAGCGAAGTACATCGCTCACCAGACCAGCGAGTGGGAATGGATCAAGTGGGGTTACTGGATTGGCGCCGGCAACAACGCCCACCGTCACCAGGGCCAGTACGACTACGGCTGGGCGCACAGCAGCGACATCCACTACGAATACTGGAACCAGCTGAGCCCGGCCGAGTTCGCCGCTGCCAACGCTGAGTTCAACGCTAGCTGGGACCGCATCCTGGCTGCCGGCCTGAACTGAATCGGACACTCCTTCCGGAGCACCGTCAGAACAAGCTGATGCTCGGGGGAGCGGGTGAAAGCCCGCTCCCCCGGCGCATTTCATGCCGCGACTACCCGGCTTTCCCTTTCGCAGGTCGGTCGTTTCGCGGGATGACTCCTTGCCACGGTCGTGTTACTACAGTGTGGTTCCGGTTCGAGAGCGTGCCGGAAGCTCAGAAGCGCAGGTTGGTGCAGTGGGTCCGCTGACGGGGGCTCGCACACGGGGGCGATCGGTTTCGACCGGGATGCTGAAGTGTGGGCTGCGTGCCGAGGTTGGTCGGTTGGCCTCGTAAAAAGCCGTCCAGACACACAAGTGTCGACCATAACTACGCTCTGGCGGCCTGAACCGCTGCCCGGTTGATCAGGAACTGCTAACGATCCTGTGAAACCGTAACTGCAGTTAGCTGGTTCCGCTGTTGCAGCCTGGAGGCAGCGGGACAAGATTCTCCGGGATAGCTGATGGGGAACCTTGATGACCGGGGTCCCTTGACGCGAAACACCAAATGATCATCTACGCACGTAGACGCTTTCATGGATCGTTTTCGGGACCCGGGTTCAATTCCCGGCGCCTCCATCGGCAGGTAGTCCGCTACCTGCCACTAGCTACCAGAAAACCCCGCTCCGGCGGGGTTTTCTGTTGGCTCCAGCATTCGTATTGATACGGTTTGTACCACTTGTATCCGGGGCCAATCGGGGGCAAGATTCGGTCGAGTTGCCCCCTGGTCAAATCGGTTGCCCCCAAACCGCCAGTTCAATTGCAGGACAGGGAATACGATGCCGCTGACCGATGCCGCTGTCCGCGCCGCGAAGCCGACTGGCAAGACTCAACGGCTCTGGGACACTGGAGGCCTGTACCTGGAGGTATCGCCGAAGGGCGGCCGCTGGTGGCGGTTCAAGTACCGCGTGGGAGTGAAGGGCGCAAAGCGCGAGAAGCGAATCAGCCTCGGCGTCTATCCCGAGGTCAGCTTGAAGCAAGCGCGCGCCGAGCGTGACCGTCAACGCGCGTTGCTCGCGTCCGGCGTCGACCCATCCGCCGCGCGGCAGGCCGGCACGGACGGCGACGGCCATACGTTCGGCAGGATCGCGACCGAATGGCTGAAGGTGCGCAAGCCCGGTTGGGCGGAGTCACATGCCACCACGGTACATGCCCGGCTCAACAACGACATCCTCCCGTACATCGGCAAGCGCACGATGCTGGAAGTGACGGCGCCGGTGGTGCTCGACGTGATCCGCCGCGTCGAGTCCCGTGGCGCGAATGAAACCGCGCGACGTATCAAGACGATCATCGGCCTGATCTGCAAGTACGCCATCGCCACGGGCCGCTCCGCATCCGACCCGACCGCCGCACTGACGCAGGACGTGCTGGCCCCGGCACCGAAGGTGAAGCATCACGCTGCCCCGCTCGACCCGAAGGACGTGGGCCGTATCCTCCGCGCGCTGTGGGAGTACAAGGGCAGCCCCGAAGTGCGCGCCGCGTTGCGTCTTGGCCCGATGGTATTCGTTCGCCCCGGCGAACTACGCCACGCCAAGTGGAGCGACATCGACCTGGACGGGGCGGCCTGGTCATTCCCCGCCAGCAAGACCGGCCAGCCGCACGTCGTCCCACTCTCCACGCAGGCGGTCGAGATCATGCGAGACCTTCAACCTGTCACCGGTTCCAACGTGGCGGGCTGGGTGTTTCCGGGACGCGACCCGGCGAAGCCGATGAGCAACACTGCCGTACTCGGTGCCATGCGTCGATCCGACATCGGCCCCGACGAATTGACCGGCCACGGCTGGCGCGCGACTGCCCGCACGCTCCTCGTTGAGGAACTCCAGTTCCTGCCTGAGGTGGTTGAGTTGCAGCTGGCGCACTCCGTGCGTGATCCTCTCGGCCGCGCCTACAATCGGGTGCAGTGGCTCGCCGAGCGCCAGCGCATGATGCAGGCCTGGTCCGACTGGTTGGATCAGCAACGGTGCACTGTGAGCCCGACCGACCATGACGGCCGGTAGTTGCCACGCCAGAGGCACACGAGCACATGCCGACCGCTTGCGACCGCTCACGCGGTTGCTGTCCCCTTGGCTGCCGCAGTCAGTGGCGGTGTGAGCGGATAAGACTGCCAACAGCGCGCACGACACGCGCTACCATGCACGCCGGACGGCCGAGGTGCACTTGCCGGCCATCATGGCGCGCGCCACAAGGGCCCGACAGAGCCTTGCCAACGGCGTGGCAAGGGCGAGCACGCGGCGCATGGCTGGCCTGTCGTCAGCGCGAGCGCGTTGCGCCGATAGTGCCGTGTCCGGGTTGGCGGCTGCGCGACGCGTATCTTGTCGAGCCTGTGGGCAGGCTGCGAAGACGCTCAGAGAACAGCGTGAAGACGTGCTCAACGCCCGAAGGCATCAGAGGTGAAGGCGTTCACGCTCTGCTGCTGGGCATCGCGCCAGACGGGCAGGTGCTCAACGCCCGAAGGCATCAGAGGTGAAGGCGGGGTTCAGCTTGTTGGAGAACCCGGTAACCCTGACCATGTGCTCAACGCCCGAAGGCATCAGAGGTGAAGGCGGCCCGCGTGTGGGTGCATCTGCCGTCCGGCACCTACGGCCGGTGCTCAACGCCCGAAGGCATCAGAGGTGAAGGCGGAACTGGTCCAGCCGTGGCCCTTCCTGCTTCGGCAGTGCTCAACGCCCGAAGGCATCAGAGGTGAAGGCGGAGCCGGATGGATCTCCGTACCACCACGATTCAGTGATCCGTGCTCAACGCCCGAAGGCATCAGAGGTGAAGGCGGTGTGGTCGGTCATGGCAGCACCAGTCGAATGTGGGTGTGCTCAACGCCCGAAGGCATCAGAGGTGAAGGCGGGGCCATGCTGCTGATGCCGAACACCTCCGGGCCTGGCTGGTGCTCAACGCCCGAAGGCATCAGAGGTGAAGGCGGGGAGGCGGAATCGACTTCGAATAGTGCCACGTCGCGCATGGTGCTCAACGCCCGAAGGCATCATAGGTGAAGGCGGGTCGTGTGGATGCCCAGCGACAACTCCGGGCAGTAGATGCGGTGCTCAACGCCCGAAGGCATCAGAGGTGAAGGCGGCCGCGCTCACCAACGACGCACGGTCTGCGCAACTGTGTCGGTGCTCAACGCCCGAAGGCATCAGAGGTGAAGGCGGCGGCCGCACGCCGAATCGCCTGGCGCACGGTCTGTGGTGCTCAACGCCCGAAGGCATCAGAGGTGAAGGCGGGTCGTGTGGATGCCCAGCGACAATTCCGGGCAGT
>JBFWQT010000481.1:0-5621 GCA_050249295.1 Planctomycetota bacterium | reverse complement strand
CAGGCTGGAAGCCTGCACCACAACCAGAAGCCTGCTTCACAACCAGAGGCCTGCATCACAACCAGGAGGCAGGCTGGAAGCCTGCACACACCCGAAGCGCCCGCGGAGCCCCATAAACACGGGGCTCTTTTCACGAGAAATGGAGTGAAGTGGCGTGAAGCGTCGTGAACGGTTCGTCAACGCCAGTATGAAGCGGTCGAACAATGCATCAACACCACGTGACGCAACTCGACGATTCATGGTGCCGGTTCTTGCCGAACCGCCCGCTGCCATGCAGCCACCAACGGCTCGATCACACGACGCTCCGGCCAGTAGCGCTCCATGAACGCGCGCGATGCCGCGCCGGCCGCCGCCACCTCCGAGCGTTCGACGTCGGCCGCGAGGCGCCGCAACGTGGCATCCAGCGCGGCCGCGTCGTCCACCAGCAACCACGGCAGCTCGCGCTCGGCGCACCCCGCGAACCGCGCAATCTCGCCGCGGTTGTGCGCATCAAGCCGGCAGAGCACCACGCGGCCCTGCGCAAGGCCCTCCAGCGACGACACGCCGAACGAGAAGTCCATCTGGTCGAACACCACGTCGGCCAGCCAGCGCCGGCGCAGCACCTCGGCGTGCGACTCGCGCTCGGTCAGGTCGAGAACCACCGGCAGGCCGGTTTCGTCGCGCAGCCGCTGGATCAGTGCCTCGAGCTGGTCGGTGCTCTTGATGTTGCGGCGCGTCGGCGACTGCTGCACGCGCAACGGTTGCCCACGGCGCGCCTGCCAGTCGGACGGCGTGGTTGGCCGGAACGCCGGGCTGTCCAGCGCAACGAGGTTGGGCTGCCACACCGCGCGGCCGGGCGGAAACAGCGCGAGCATGTCGGGCGTGGAGACGAGCACGACATCGTGCGCACGCTCGTTGGCGTAGCGCTGTTGGTAGTGCGCGAGGTTCGCACGGAACAGCGGATGCCCGTGGTGATGCCGGACGACAGCGGGCTTGCCGGCGATCAGTTCGCCGACGTTCCACGGGCCGAGTTGCAGTCGCTCGTCGGCCAGCATGTGGAAGTGCACGACGTCTGCATCGCGCAGCAACGTGGCGACCTCGTCCCAGCGCCCCGGCGGCAGATCGGGCAGGTGCAGATCGTCGCCGAACTCGCAGACGTAGCGCCGCTGCCACGTGATCAGTCGACAGCGATGCGGCGTCAGCCGGTTGACGGCGCGCGCGAATCCGATCGCAGTACCGGCCGGGTCGTTCTCGGCCAGCATGACCACGCTGAGCGGGTCAGGATTTGGGGGAATTGTGCTGTGCAATCAAGCGTTCTCAAGTTGGCCCGGCGAAATGCCGACTATATCGGATGGTAGGGTAATGGTTGCCCTGCCACCCGATACCGCGGGCGCCGGGCGAGCGATGACGTTGCAGTTTGGCAACGTCGGGCACGGAGGCCCTCGGCGGACACACCGACAACCCGGACGAGTTGATGACGCCATCTGACACGTGGCGCCGGGGCCCCATGGCGGGTCGCGGCTCCCCTGTTGCCTGAGCAAAAAAGGAGCGATCGGAATGGGACACCATACTGCACATGCATCTCGCACCCTGCGCTATCGTCTGCTGACCCTGATCGCTCTGATTGCCGTGCTGGTCTTGCCGGAGGTGCAGCAGGCGTCCTCGCAGGACCCTGCGCCCTCGCTCGAAACGCGCCGGGCACGCGTGGCCAACATGCTGGATGCCGGTGTGCGTGATACCTCGGCCGGCGGCCTGCGCATCGTGCTGGCGCTGGAAGACTCCAACGAGCGGATCACGCTGTGGGTCGACAAGGGCCTGTTCGAGCGGACCAACACGGGCGACCTGTTCTTCGTTCGCTACAACCCGGACGGCACGATGGCCGACTTCTCGGGGCCGGTCCGCGAGGAGTGACGGCGCGTCGTATCCAGCTTTCATCATCGCCAATCTCCGGGCGGGTCGCGGCGCAAGCCAGGCTCGCCCGGGTTGCGCGTTGAGGGCTCGACGGAACGCACCGCCTGCACCGCGAAACCCCGACCGTGACTCGACTGGCGGGTAATTCGTGGTAGATAACGGCACGGTCTCTTTCGCCTCCGTCACCTCTCCATCCCCTTCGCTGCCATGGCCGAGAACTACGTTCAGTGCCCGAACTGCATGGCGCAGGTGGCAGTGCCGATCCTCGAAGTCGGCATGGTGCTGAATTGCCCGATGTGCCACACGGGCAGCCGCATCACCCGCGACGCGGTTGATCGCATCAAGCGCGGCGAACGCGTGGTCAGCGAACGCCTCCCCGCGATCGCCGACATGCCCGCGCTCGGCGAGGTGCAGCCCGGCTCGGAGATGGACGGCGACTACCTTGCCGACGACGACTCGCTGCCCGGCCCGGCGCTGCCGAAGCTCGCCACGGGTGAGGGCGGCACGAAGATCCACGCGGCCGGCCTCTCGCCCGCCCAGCTCGCGGCGGCGCGCCGCAAGGAGACGATGCGCGGCGGGACCGAGTTCCGGTCGCGCATCATCGGCGACTACCGCCACGAGAAGCTCGCGCGCCTCGCCGTCGACGTCGGCAACGTCGGCCGTACGCGCGGCTACATCGCAATGGTGCTGCTGCTCTGCGGCGCGCTGCTGCCGGCCAGCGTGCTCACGCGTCCGGCGAAAGAAGGCATCGCCCCGATGTCCACGCTCGTGCTCGCCTGGGAGTTCAACAACCCGAAGGTGACCGTCGCGGACTTCTACGAGGAGATCCCGGCGGAGATGGCCGAGATGCAGCTGCCGCGCACCGGGCCGTCGGGCTACGTCTTCCTTGTCGGCATGGTGCTGATTGCGGTGCTGGCGGTGGTCGCGGCGCGGTTCGCGCGATTCAAGCGGCGGCCGTGGTACTACCTGCTGCTGGCGCTCGCCGCGATTGTGGTCTGGCAGTTCAATCCGTTCAGCGGGTCGCGCTGGCAGTTCAGCACGATACGCCTCTACGACCCCTACATGCGCGGCCTCGACACGCTGATGATGGTCTCGGTTGGCATTCAGCTCGGCATGATGACCGTGCTGCGCTACTTCCCGGACATGCGCCTCGCGCGCGGCCTCGTGGTGTTCAACACGTTGCTGCTGCTCGGCCTGTTCCTGTTCATTGCCTTCAACGGGCTGTCCGACCGCACCAACGATCCGCTGATCGCCAGCGTGGCCGACCTGTTCGCGCCCAAGCACGGCATGCCGGTGAAGGCCTCGATGGTCTGCGCGCTGATGGCCGGTCTGCTGATCTTCCCGATGATCCAGATCGCCAGCCCCGCGCTGACGACCAACGCGATGGTCAGCCTGTTCACCTACACGCTGCTGCTGATGCTGCCGCTCGGCATCGTGCTCGGCTCGGCCGGCGACTATGACCTGCCGTCGGTGATGCGCACCTGGCTCGGCATCTACGGGCCGTTGTTCCTGATCGGCGGCGGCGTCGCCGAGTTGCTGATCAACAAGCTGCTGATGATGAAGGTCAACATGGAGCTCGAGAATCCGAAGGACTGGTGGGCCCCGGCATTCCAGCGCATGCGCCTGGATGCCCGCTACGCGGCCCGCCTCGTGCCGGACGACGAGTACCGTCGCGAGTACAAGCGGCTCACCGAATTGATGGGGCCGCAGGGCTTCATGTGATCGGCCGTCGCGGCCTGTTCGCGCTGGTGTTGCATGCGCACCTGCCCCTGGTGCGGCATCCCGAACACGAGCAGTCGATCGAGGAAGAGTGGTTCTTCGAGGCGCTGGCCGAGTGCTACCTGCCGCTGTGGCGCGTGCTGCAGCGGCTCGTCGCTGACGGCGTGCGGCCCGGTATCACCATCTCGCTGAGCGGCCCGTTGCGACAGATGCTCGGCGACCGCTGGTTGCTCGGCCGGTTTGACGAGTGGCTTGCGCGGCGGCTCGCGCTGGTGGAACGCGAAGCGCAGCGCACGGGCGCGCCGGCGCACCTCGTGACGTACCACCGCGATCGCCTGCAACACGCGGCCGACTCGCTGGCGGCGTGCAACCGGCAACTCGCGCCGGCGCTCGGCGCACTCGCCCGCGCGGGTGCAATCGAACTGGCGACCGGCACCGCGACGCATGCGTTCGCGCCCCTCTGGCCCGCGCCGGTGGAGTTGTGGCGCCGTCAGGTGCGCGACGCACTGCCGCCGTTCCGCGCGGCGATCGGAGAGCGCGACGACGCGCGTGCGCCCGGCATGTGGCTCGCCGAGTGCGGCTTCGTGCCCGGCATGGAGCGCGAACTTGCGGCCGCCGGCGTGCGCTGGTTCGTCGTCGATGCGCATGCCTTCGCCGCGGCCGACTCGCCACCGCCGACCGGTGTGTACGCGCCGGTGTGGTGTGCCGCAGGAGGCGGCGGCCTGGCGGCATTCGCGCGCGACCCGGAGACGGCCGCGCAGGTCTGGCACGCCGACGTCGGCTTCCCGGCTGACGCCGCGTACCTCGACTTCCACAAGGACATCGGCTTCGAGTTGCCGCTGGCCGACCTGCAGCCGGTGATCGGCAGCGAGCAGCTGCGCCGTCCGACCGGCCTGCGCTACTGGCGGATCACCGATCGCGCTGGCACGCATCGCGAGTGGTACGACCCGGCCGCCGCGTCGGCGCGCGTTCGCGGGCATGCGCGCGAGTTTGTGCGCGCGCGCGTCGAGCAGGTCGATCGTCTGCTCGCTGCGGGGTGGCGCGGCGACGCGCCGCCGCTGGTGGTCGCGCCGTACGATGCCGAGCTGTTCGGCCATTGGTGGCACGAGGGGCCGCAGTTTGTCGACGCGCTGTGCCGCGAACTGGCGGCCGCTGCCGACGACCCGGCGGGCATCGCGGCGATCACGCCGGGCGAGTACCTCACGCGCTGGGCGTCGCATGCGGTGGCCACGCCCGGCGCGAGCAGCTGGGGTGCGGGCGGCTACACCGGCGTGTGGCTGAACGAGCAGACCGACTGGATTGTGCGCGGCGTGCAGCGCGTGGCCGACGAGCTGGTGCGCTTCAACGATTCGTCGTCGCGTGCGCTGCGCCAGGCGTGGCGCGAGCTGATGCTGGCGCAGGCCAGCGACTGGGCGTTCCTGATTCGCATGGGCACCAACGCCGGCTACGCGACGGCGCGCGCGCGCGATCACCTGGCAGCGGCCGAGCGCCTGGTGACGATGGTGCGCGACGGCCGATCGGATGTCGCGTGGTTGAAGGAACGCGAAGCGCGATGGGGCGAGGTGCGGTGACGCGTCGGGCTTGCAGGCCCGGTTCGATGTCACCCGATCCGCGTGACGCACGACGTCGACGTCGGCGCCGCAATCAGTGCACGTGGCCGGTCCAGCCAATGCCGATGAACACCGCACCCCATGGCACGTTGCCGCTGTCGCCGAACAACCAGCCGCCCCACAGGCCGAGCTCGCGCACCGGCTCGGGCAGCGGGTTGACGCTCATCAGCAACTGCACCTGCCAGTCGTTGTTGAAGTGCTCGAAGCTGAACTTCCACGCCGCGAGGAACACCCAGTACGGGTGCCCCTCTTCGTCGAGGAACAGCGGCGCCTGGAACTCCACGCCAGCGCCGAAGTCGGCATAACCCTGGCCGCCGATCAGCTTCTCGCCGAAGGCGAGGCCGAGCTGCACGTTGAGATTCCAGCCCGAGAAGAACTCGACAATGCTGAAGCCGATGTAGA
>JBFWQT010000480.1:0-5642 GCA_050249295.1 Planctomycetota bacterium | reverse complement strand
CCCCCCCCCCCGGGTTCCGGCGCGTTGCGCCTCCACCCGGGGCTATCGCAAGAGCCGCCTGCTGCGCAGGCTCCGGAGGTTGTTCCTCGCGCTTCGCAACCGAGTTCCGGCGCGTTGCGCCTCCACCCGGGGCTATCGCAAGAGCCGCCTGCTGCGCAGGCTCCGGAGTTGGCCGGCACCCCTCGCAACTCGACGTTTCCGGCCGTGGGAGGTAGACCATAGATCATCGACGGGGTGTGTCCGCGGCCGCTTCTGACGGCCGTTCGCCTCCGCCATCTCCGCCCTTCTCGACGCCACCGCATCAACGCCATGACTGACAGCAAGAGCGCCACTGCCACGCCGCCGGGGACGACGTTCCAGCAGGAGACGTTGCCGGTGAAGACCCTCCGTGGTGCCGAACGTGCCGATGTGAATGGTCGGGACGAGGATGCGAGGATACATGGCAGACCAGTTTGCTGATCGGAACGAGGTGATTGCCCGGTTTCGAAGTCGGGCGTACCTGCGGTGCGGTGTGGGTCAGTCGATCGCGCGGTTCATGATTGTCCCGTCGTTCGATTCACTGATCTCGATGGACGTGTTTCGCCACGCACCAACCTACAAGGGTGAGACGAGCTGCTTTCACACCGTATGGCGCGGGCATTCATGCATTCCGTCGCCGGGACACGAAGTCCCATCTCCGGATGACGTCACGGTCACGCGCATCGCGCCGTCACGAACTCGCACGATCGTGTCGGTGGTGAATCGGCTGCGAAGAGTGCGCCTTCCGGTGCTGCCGCCGATGGCGTCAGGGCTGGACGGCATGGACTACGAACTGTTCCTGTCCGCTGGCTTCGGTTCGACTACTCTGAAGTTCTGGGTGCACGTGCCGTATGAGTGGCGCAAGCTGGTGCGGCCGTTGCGCAAGTTGCTGCGTCTCTTCGGCGAACCGGAACACGCCGCGATGATTGGCGTGCCCGACCGATCACATCGTCGCCGGTTCCCCGGCTCGTGATCGCGCAGCACCCCTCGCAACTCGACGTTTCCGGCCGTGGGAGGTAGACCATAGATCATCGACGGGGTGTGTCCGCGGCCGGTTCTGATGGCCGTTCGCCCCGCCATCTCCGACCTTCACGCCGCCACCGCATCAACGCCATGACTGACAGCAAGAGCGCCACTGCCACGCCGGCCAACGCGACGGCGACGCCGTTCAAGCAGGAGACGGAGCCGGTGAAGACGACGCACAAGGTGCGCGTCGTCACTGCGGCCAGCCTGTTTGACGGGCACGATGCCGCGATCAACGTGATGCGGCGGATCCTGCAGAGCAGCGGCGCGGAGGTGATTCACCTCGGCCACAACCGCGCGGTGCGCGAGGTGGTGATGTGCGCGATCCAGGAGGATGCGCAGGCGATCGCGATCAGCAGCTACCAGGGCGGCCACGTCGAGTACTTCTCCTACACGCGCGAACTGCTGAACGAGCTGGGCGCGCCACACATCGGCGTGTACGGCGGCGGCGGCGGCGTGATCGTGCAGCGCGAGATCGACCTGCTGCACAGCCGCGGCGTGAACCGGATTTTCTCGCCGGAAGACGGCCGGCGGATGGGCCTGCAGGGGATGATCAACACGATCATACGCGAGAGCGATTTCGACACGCTCGAACGCGCCGGCACGCCGAGCGGCCCGGTGACGGCGCGCGTCGAGGATCACGGCACGATCGCCCGCATGATCACCGCAGCCGAGAAGGCCGGCGGCCGGCAAGAGGTGCCGGCGACGTCGCCGGACGGCAAGCGCATTCCGGTCATCGGCATCACCGGCGCGGGCGGCGCGGGCAAGTCGTCGCTCACCGACGAGATTGTGCGCCGCTACATCCTCGACTTCCCGCAGGCCACGGTGGCCGTGCTGGCCGTGGACCCCAGCATCAGCGTCCACGGCGGGGCCACCCTTGGCGACCGCATCCGCATCAATTCGGCCAGCAACGATCGCGTGTTCATGCGCAGCATTGCCACGCGCGACTCGCAGACCGAACTGCCGGACGCGGTGTGGAGCGCGCTGGCGATTCTCAAGCAGGCCGGGTTCGACCTGATCATCGTCGAGACGCCCGGCGTGGGCCAGTGGAACCGGCAGATCACCGAGGTCGCCGACGTCTCGCTCTACGCGATGACGCGCGAGTACGGCGCCGAGCTGCAGCTCGAGAAGCACAACATGCTCTGGCTGGCCGACCTCGTGGTGCTCAACAAGTTCGAGCGTCAGGGTTCGCTCGACGCGCTGCGCGCCGTGCGCAAGCAGGTGCAGCGCAACAAGCGGCTGTTCGCCGAGCCGCTGGAGAAGATGCCGGTGTACGCGACGATCGCGAGCCGCTTCAACGACCCCGGCGTGAACGGCCTGTACGCCGCGCTGCTGGCGGCGATCCAGGCGAAGACCGGCGTAACACTGACCAGCGCGTTTCTGGCCGACCCGCTGACGAAGACCGAGATCGAGGACATCACGCGGATCATCCCGCCCGAGCGCGGCCGCTACCTGGCCGAGATTTCCGACTCGCTGCGCCACTACAAGAAGTGGTCGCACGAGCAGGCCGGTGTCGCGAGCCGTGTGTGGCAGCTCGACGGCACGCTGCAGACGCTTGCCGCTGTGGGCAAGGACGAGCAGCGCCGCAAGTATCTGTTCGGCGCGAACGGTACGGCCGGCACCAACAACGACGCCGAGCACGCGACGGCGGCCGTGGTGGCGAAGCTGAAGGACGAGGCCGACCGCCTGCTGCACCCGCGCTGCAAGCAGCTGATCGACGAGTGGCCGCAGATCCGCCAGCAGTACTCGGGCGACGAGTTCGTCTACCAGGTGCGCGACCGCGAGTTCCGCGTGCCGCTGACCAGCGAGTCGCTCTCGCACCTGCACATTCCGCGCGTGGTGCTGCCGCAGTTCCGCGACCCCGGCGAGGTGCTGCGCTGGCGCCTGCTGGAGAACGTGCCCGGCGAGTTCCCGTACACGGCCGGCGTCTTCCCGCTCAAGCGCAAGGAGGAAGACCCGATCCGCATGTTCGCCGGCGAGGGCGGGCCGGAGAAGACCAACAAGCGCTTCCATCTGCTGGCCGAGGGCGCGCCGTTCACGCGCCTCTCCACGGCCTTCGACAGTGTCACGCTGTACGGCGAGGACCCCGATCGCCGGCCCGACATCTGGGGCAAGATCGGCAACGCCGGCGTCGCGATTTCCACGCTGGACGACGCGAAGCGCCTCTACAGCGGCTTCGATCTGTGCGACCCGCAGACGTCGGTGAGCATGACGATCAACGGGCCGGCGCCGATCATCCTCGCGTTCTTCATGAACACGGCCGTCGATCAGCTCTGCGAAACCTGGCTGCGCGAGAACGGCAAGCTGGATGCCGTGAAGGCATGGCGCGAGCAGGCCTGGAAGTCGGCCGGCGTGACTGGCGCGCCGACCTACCGCGGCGACAACCGCGACGGCAAGCTACCGCGCGGCCACAACGGCACGGGTCTGGCCCTGCTCGGCACCAGCGGCAGCGAGCTGGTGGAAGCCGGCCTGCTGCCCGCCGATGTGTATGCCACGCTGCGCGCCAGGGCGCTGAGCACCGTGCGCGGCACCGTGCAGGCCGACATCCTCAAGGAGGATCAGGCGCAGAACACGTGCATTTTCTCCACCGAGTTCGCGCTGCGGATGATGGGCGACGTGCAGCAGTACTTCGTCGATCAGAACGTCCGCAACTTCTACAGCGTGTCGATCAGCGGCTACCACATCGCCGAGGCCGGTGCGAACCCGATCACGCAGCTGGCGCTCACGCTGGCCAACGGCTTCACCTACGCCGAGTACTACCGCGCGCGCGGCATGGACGTGGACGCCTACGCGCCCAACCTCTCGTTCTTCTTCAGCAACGGGCTCGATCCCGAGTACACGGTCATCGGCCGTGTCGCCCGCCGCATCTGGGCCGTGGCGATGCGCGAGCTCTACAAGGGCAACGACCGCAGCCAGAAGCTCAAGTACCACATCCAGACCAGCGGCCGGTCGCTTCACGCGCAGGAGATTTCGTTCAACGACATCCGCACCACGCTGCAGGCGCTGACCGCCATCAACGACAACTGCAACAGCCTGCACACCAACGCGTACGACGAGGCGATCACCACGCCGACAGAGGAGTCGGTCCGCCGCGCCGTCGCGATCCAGATGATCGTCAACCACGAGCTCGGCCTGACCAAGAACGAGAACAGCCTGCAGGGCTCGTACTTTGTCGAGCTGCTGACCGAACTGGTGGAAGAAGCCGTGCTCGACCTGTTCACCAGCATCTCCGAACGCGGCGGCGTCCTCGGTGCGATGGAAACCGGCTTTCAACGGGCCCGCATCCAGGAAGAGTCGCTCTACTACGAGCACCTCAAGAACAACGGCAAGCTCCCGCTGATCGGCGTCAACACCTTCATTGACCCCGCCTCGCTCGAAGCCGACCAGAAGGAGCCCGAACTCCGCCGCAGTTCCGAAGACGAGAAGGAAGATCAGCTCGCCGCCTGCAACGACTACAACGCCCGCTTCGCCGCCCGCCAGGCCGCCGCGCTGCAAAAGCTGCAGCACGTTGCCCTCACCGGCGGCAACATTTTTGGTGAGCTGATGGAAACCGTGAAGGTCGCCAGCCTCGGCCAGATCAGCCGCGCGCTGTATGCCGTGGGCGGCCAGTACCGCCGGAACATGTGAGTGGAATCGCCATTCATCGATGCCTTGTTGGGCCTTCCCGGAAGTCCTGAAGACTATCACCGAGAGACCCGAGAGCTGTTGAGCCAGTTCCCTGCACGAACCCGGCATCTGCTCGCGGCTATCGCAGTTGAACCCCTGGTCGCCCAGTGGGAGACATTCGTCAGGCAAGAGCGCGCTGAGGTTTCCGCGATTGTGACCGTGCAGGGTCGATACGACCCCATTACCCTGCCGCGAGCTTGTATCCGGGCGCTGGAGGAGTGGTTCGCAGGTGTAGACAACGAGGCAGAACGCAGGCGCTTGTGGTCGGGGCTTCGCGAGACACCCGGATTTGCAGGTCTTCCGGATGCAACCGTTGCGGCGTTTGCCTTTCTCGACGTGTTCGGCTGTTCGTTGGTAGGCGCCTGGCGGAGTGACATGTCGAATGACGATGTGCTTGCAACCGTTCTTGAGCAGTCGCTGCGGAGCCTCCTCGGAAGCCGCTTTTTCAGGCCCCAGCCGCACCGGCGAGATGCACTGATTCGCGAATGGTGGGACGCCTGCACTCGTCGGCTCGCATTCAAGGACGTGTTCACTGCCGAGATCGAACTCGGCGAACCGCCACCACCGTGGCCCGGCGATGATCCGCCGCATCTGCAGCGCGTCGCACAGTGGGAGGCGATGAACGACGCCGAACGCCAGGCCGCGATTGACCGCCACGCGGCGGCTCGTGCGGCCGACACCATCACGTTGTGCAGCGGGCGGGTGATCGGCGTGCCGGCGGGCTATAATCGGTGAGGCCACTGCAGCACGATTGATCCGGATGCAGCCATGTGGGACGCGTTGCACCCGGATTGGCACCAGCGACCGCCCAACGTCGATCTGCCAGAGTTCTCGCTGCCCGCCGAGATGCACTTTTTCGTCGGGGCCTACGAGTCGCTCATTGCAGTGGCATTGCCGCTGGAGGGTGACTCGACTGCTGATGTAGCGCGCAGGTT
>JBFWQT010000479.1:0-5662 GCA_050249295.1 Planctomycetota bacterium | reverse complement strand
GAACTCGAGCCGGGGCAGCTCCTGCGCGGTCAGCTGCAGGGTGCGGAACACCGACTTGATCACGAACAGGATCGTGTCGCCGGCGACCTCGTCGAGCGGCTCGTGGAAGAACGCGGCGGCGCCGCGCTTCATCCAGCTCAACGCTTCCATTTCGGAGGCACCCGAAAGGATCACGCAGAACCGCGTGGTGTGCTGCTGCCCGCCGGCCTCGATCATCCGCAGGATCAGGTCGTCATCCATCCACTCTTCATCGATGATCGCCAGGTCGACGGTGCCGGAATCGACGATCGAGAGCAGGCGCGAGCGATCGATCGGCACGCCGATGTCCCAGCCGTCCTCGCCGGCCATGGTGTCAGCCAGGAAGTTGGCGGTCACTTCCTTGGGCGTGGCAACGAGGATGACCTTCTTCCGCAAGCGCTTCGGCCCGGTGGAGAATTCATCGTTGAATTCGATCCGGGAGTCCGGCTTCGCGGGTTCGGGTGCCGGGCCGGACTCGGAATCGGAGGCTGGGCGGGCCATACGAGCGAATCGGTAGCAGGGTGCGGTGCGTGTGGTGAGTGGGGCGGGAGGCGCGCCGCCGGTGTGGCGGTGGCCGGGCAATTATCACCCCGCGGCATGCCGGGCCGCAAGACAATGCGCGGCGCGAGTGATCGCGAACGGGTCGATCGGACGTTCACTCAGCGATTGCCGCCGCCGGTCTTTTCGCGCATCTGCCGGTTGTAGTCTTCCATGATCTTCTGCGCGATTTCCTTGATGCGCGCCTGCGCCGCCGGCGGCAGGGCCGCGCGCAGCGGCTCGATCAGGTCGGCATCCCACTTCATCAGCACCTGGCCGAAGAACTGGTCGGCCGTGAAGATGGCGAGGTAGCGCGTGACAAACTCGCCGGCCTTCTGCTCGCGGGTTGCCGGCGTCTCGGCCGGGTTGTCCATCACGGCGCGCCACCAGCGCTGGTAGGCCTTCGAGACGCCGGTCGCGCCGGTGGCCTCCTCGGCTTCCATGCGCCGCAGCGTGACGCGTTGCGTGAGGTTGCCGATGCTGGCAGCCGCGCCATCGAGGCGTGTCGCCGGATCGCCGACGCCGAACAGCCAGCGCATCCACGCCACTTCGCCGTCGGCGCCGTCAACGCGCTGCTTGCTGAACTCCGCTTCCCACGCGGCAACGCGGTCGCGGATCGTGCGTTGCAGTGCGCCGCGCAGCACGAGCTGCGTGGCCTCCGATTGTTGCCCGACCACGCGGAACACGCGGTCGTTGTAGGCCGCCTTGTCCTTGTGGAACTTCTCGCTGCGGTCGCTGTACGCGGCGATGCGCTGCTTGATGTCGGCGCCGACTCCCTCGACCGCCATGCCCTGCGCCTTCAGGTCGGCGCGCGCACGGTCGAACTCCGCCTGCGTCATCTCGCCTGCCTCGGCACGCGCCTTGAGCGCATTGGCCGCCGCAAGGAACTCGGCGGCCGCCTTCTTTCCGGCCGCTCCACTGTTGTTGATCGCCTCCAGTTCGGTGTGCAGCCACTCCTGCTCCTTGCCCAGGCGGTCGTACTCGTCGCGCAGGGTCTGGTCGCCGCCCAACGCCGTCAGGCCGCGCGCGATTTCGGCCGAGCGGTCGCCCTTGCCGGCCACCCACGCGAATGCGTTCTCCTCGCCGCCAAGCTGGATCAGGCCGAGCCGATCGGGCATGCGGCCGCGCTCGATCATCGCGAACGACCAGAACTTGCCGACCTCGCCGAGATGCAGCCCGGCATGCCATGCGATCGGCCACTCGGCATACGGCCCCTCGGCGAGGTACCGATTCTGCAGGTCGATCATCGGCGCGGTCGATGGTAGCGCCGGCACGAAGCGGGCAATCAGCGGCAACAGCAGCTTGCGCGCGCGATCCGCGAATGTCGGATTGGCCGGCCAGCGCTCGGCCACGACCGCCTGGAAGTCCAGCACCGTCACCGGCTCCGGCCAGCGGGCGTTGTCCTCCGCGTGCAACTGCAGGTACCCGACCACCGCGGTGGCGATGCGGCCCGCCTTGACGTGCAGCTCCACGCTCGCGGCCAGCTCGTTGACGGCATCCTGCCTCGCGCGAGCGACGAACTGGCGGCCGGCCTCGAAGGCGCTCAGCGATGCCGGCAGCTCGCGCACGGCATGCATCCGGTGCTCCGGGCTGTCCGATGCCGCGTCGATCCGTTCGGCGGCGGCACGTAGCGCATCCCACTGTGCGGCCGTCGGAATGTGGCCCGCGCCGCTGGCGAGCGCGACCTCCTCGAAGGCCGTGCGCTGCGCCGACCCCTTTGCGGTAGCCGCCAGCTTGCGGGCGCGGGCGGCCAGGCCTTCGGCGAGCGCCTTGCGTACGATGTCGAACGCGGGCCCGAGGCCGGGACTGGACTTGCTCCGCGATACCACGCCGGCCTCTGCCAGCGCGCAGAGCTGGTGTGCGTCTTTCGCCGTGTCGATCTCTCGCGCCCACGCGAGCAGCGCCAGCCACGGGACCGAGGCGGCGTCCACTCCAACGAGCAACGCGCGCTCGGCCGGTCCGGTGGCTGCATGCGATGCCCGCTGCTGCGCCAGTGCGGCGGCCCGTTCCGTCAGTGCCTTCCGCATGCCCGGCCACAGGGGTGCGAGCGCCGGGTTCGCCTTCGCGTCGGCATCACCCTTGTGGAGCATCACCGACACGCGGTCCAGCGAGTCCAGCGCGTCCACCGATGCCGCGACCTCGCGGAAGCTCCACGCCAGCGGGTTGCCGTCGGCGACCGCCTGCAGCAGGCTGCGCAGCGAGGCCTGGCTGTCCGGCGTGGCAGACACGAGTTGTCGCGCCAGCTCACTCATGCGCGGGAGCAACACCTCGTTGTGCAGCGTGCTCCAGTGCGGCTTGTCTTGCAGACCTTCACCGGCCAGTCGCGCGGCCCACGCCTTGTCGAGCGCCGCGATGCTGGCCGCGGTCGGGATCGCGTCGATCAGGCGCGCCACCGGCAGCAACACGTGGCCTTCCCACTCGCCAGCAATGATCCAGTCGAGCACCCGCGACTCGGCGACGTGGCCGCTTGCGAGTGCAGCCTTCGCAGCGGTAGCCGCCGCAACCAGCTCGTCGGCCTCCGGCTTGCCCCACTCGCCGAGCGACGGCAACGGCATGGCAAACGGGTCGAGGAAGTTCGCGCGTTGTGCGCGCAACTCGATGATCAGCTTGCAGCGATCCTCGATCCCGCGAGCCTGCTTCCAGCGGCCGTCGAAGCCGCGGTGCCACTCGGCCGCGCTGGCTTCGGTGGCGCGGTTGAGTACCGCAATCGACTGTTCGAGCTGGTCGAGCACCTCGCCCGCAAACTCCGGCAGCGCTCCGCGGAACACGCCGGCGTCGATAACGACCTGCTGGTGACTCCCGCCCCTGAAGTTGAGCGCGACATGCTCGGCCATGCCGGCGAATGGCCTCAGGTACCCGCGCCACGTCTTCTCGTCGCGCGCATGGATGATCGCGAACCACGCCGTCTCACCCTGCTTGATCGCCACCGTGTAGCCAGGCCGGTCGGTGGTGTAGATGTGCATCACGTTGTAGTTCCACGGGACTGGCACGTCGCTGTGGCCCATGGCCTTGGCCCGGAACGCCCCCAGCAGGCTGGTCAGGCGAGGCTTGCGACCGCGCGACTCGTCCCACACGAAGCCGGTCGGCAGCACCATCCACACCGACTGGATCAACCACGGCTTCTTCGTGCCACGCGAGTTCGCATCGATGAACGCGACCGGCTTCCCGCGGCCTCCGCGGATGTCGAACTCCTGGCCCGGGTCACCGGTGTGGCCGGGGAAGCCGTGGTGATAGTTGACGATGCGGCCTGCCTTGTCGGCCTCCTCGAGCAGCCGCCACGGCTTCGGTGGCAGATCGCCGTTGACGGTCATCCCGCACGCGCGACCGCTGCCCACAAACTCATACACGTCGGGCTCGCTGATGGCGACCGTTGAGCAGCCGACGACGACGCAGATGAGCGAAACCAGCAGCAGGAACACAGCGAACGGACGCTCGCCGGGCAGAGTCGTGGAGCGCATGCAGCTACCAGGTGCGAATTGTGAGGTTGCTGGCAGACTATCCGACCACTGGGCGGTGGGCAATCTGGTCGCTTGCCGGGCCAGAGTGGACGGCTTCCCGTGGCCGGCGCCCGGCGGTAGGCTTGTGCAGCGCGTCTGATGGAGTGGTGGGTGGCCGATCAGCTTCCAGCATCCGACCCCGGCCACACCGGCGGGCTGTTTCCCGAGCGCGCTGCGTCCGGCGGCGCGAGCGAGGGCTGTCCGGTGGAAGGCGGCCGCCATCATCTGCCGGTCGTGTTTCTCTCGATCAAGCCGTGGTGGGCCGAGGCGATTCTCGCCGGCAGCAAGACGGTCGAACTGCGCAAGTCGTTCGCGGCGAACGTGGCGGGCTGCCCGATGTACCTCTACGCGACGTCGCCGCGGCAATGCGTGATCGGCCGCGTGCTCGTCGAGTCGATCGTGGAACTGCCGCCCGACGAGTTGTGGGCCGAGCACGGCGCGCAATCGTCGGTGACGCGCGCGCAGTTCGATGCCTACTACGAACGGCGCGCGACTGGCACCGGCGTGCTGGTCGCGCAGCCGGTCGCGCTCGAGCCGCTGTCGCTGCGCGAGATCCAGCGCAGCGAGCGCCACTTCCGTCCGCCGATGAGCTACTGCGTGCTGGACGCCGACCACGTGGTGCGGCTGCAACTCGGCCGGATGCAATCGCTGCTTGACTGATCGCGCGCGCAGTGCGATCCGATCGCTGTCATTCCCGCCGCCTCTGGCCGCTCGCCACTGCTTGCCACTGCTTGCCTGTGCAACGCGCTCTTCGTCTGCTGCTGATCGCCGGTCTGCTCGCGGCAGTCGTCGGTTGCTCGTCGTCGCCCAACGTGCTCTCGCCGCGTGGCGAACTGATCGCGCCGGCGTCGTTCGCCGGGCGCGAGGCGCAGCTCGACGGCCTGCTGGGGCAGCCGCAGCTCGACCCGGCCGGCGTGCTCGATGCGCGCGCGGCGCTCTCCGACCGGCTTGACCTGGCCCGATTGCTCTCGCTGGCCGCGGCGCGCAACCCCGAGTTGCGCCGGCTTCGTGCCGACATCCTCGCGGCCGAGGGGCATCTGCAGCAGGCCGGGGCCGGGCCGAATCCGCAGCTCGACCTCGCGATCAGTCGCATTCCAACCGGCCCCGCGCAGAGCCTCGGCGACACCGACCTGCGTGCCGGCGTCCGCCAGCGCCTGCCGGTCACGGGTCGTACCGGCATTGCCAGTCGCGAAGCCACGCACATGCTCTCGGCCCGCGAGGCCCTTGCGCTGGCCCGATCGCGCGAGCTGCAGTTGCAGGTGCGTCAGGAGTTCGTGCGCTACCACACCGCGTTCGAGATCGCCCGCCTGCGCGAGCAGATCGTCAAGGAGCGCCAGTCGCAGGTCGACATCGTGCAGCGCGAAACCGAACAGGGTCGACGGCCGACGAGCGCCCTGTTCGATGCGCGCGACCTGCTGGCCCGCGCGACGCTCGCACAGCTGACCGCAACCGATCTGGTGACCGACGCGCGGACTGCGTTGCGCCAGGCGGTCGGCGACCAGGACTTCGTGCCCGGCCCGCCGCCGCTCGAGTGGCAGCTGCCGGTGCAGCCGCTGTACCTCGACCGCGTGCGCGAAACCAGCTGGGTCGTCGGCCACCCGCTGGTGATC
>JBFWQT010000478.1:0-5672 GCA_050249295.1 Planctomycetota bacterium | reverse complement strand
CTCGCGGTGGCTCGAAGCCTCGAAGACGGGTGCGACAACCAGGAACGCGGGTCGCGTCCTTGCGCAGGTCTTCGGCTTCGCGGGTCACCCGTCCGCCGTGCAGCCCGGCCGGCGTCTTGCGGGTCATTCACTGACCGCGCCTCGCTGGCGGGGTCGTGCATAGTACGACCCGTTTCGCCCCGGTCAACACCCTTCCGACGATTTTCTGGCGGAATCTGAATGAGGCACAACCCGTTATCCGGAAGAGGGTTGTGTCATGGCGTGCGGCTACTCCGGGCCCGGCCGCACCCGCCGCCAGATGATCTCGTCGTACGGCTTGCCGTCGAGCCGGGCGAACAGGCACTTCAACGCCCACGGCTCGGCCGACCGCCAGTGCAACGCTCGGCTCTTGCGATCGGGCAACTCCGGCGTCGCCAACCACAGCGCATCCACCTCGGCGTGCAACTCCGCATATCGCTGCTGCAGCCCGTCGCGGAACTGCACGTACCAGCGCGCGAACTCGTCAGGCAGCTGCTCCAGCGGCAATGGCGGCGCACCGTCGCGCAGTTGCTCCCACACGCGGCGTGGACTCGTGCCCGTCACGATGCGGTGCAGGTGCAGGTAGTCGGCGAACTTCAGCTTCAATCGGTAGCCGTCCGGCCAGCGCGCAACATAGCCCTCGCGAGTGCCACTGCCGCCGGACATGTCGACTGCTGCGACATCGCGCACGCCGTGACTGGCGGCGAGCGGCAGGCCCTGCGCATGGCCCCACGCGCGCCACTCACTCCACTCGATGCCGGTCGCTGAGTCAATCACGCCGAGCAACACGCACGCCGTGTCGCGGTACGGAACCACCACGCGATTGCCCGGCGAGACATATTCGAACAGCAGCGTGTGGCCACCTGGCGCGGGCACTGCTGCCGCACCGAAGTCGCGGGCGATCCATGGATCGAGCCACGCACGAGCGGCAATCGCCTGCTCGCTATCCCACGAGCCGCGCGTGTTGCAGCGCCACCGGCGGCCATCGTGGAAGACGATGATCAACGACCCGTCGTATTTCTCGAAGAGCTCGGAATGTCCGTCAGGCAGCCGGACATCAGGCTCGCCGAGGTTGAAGAACTTCGGGAACGGACGCGCGACGACGCGGCCATCCGGCGCGAGGACCAGGCCGCGGGCTGCCAGCGTGAAGTCGTCCCACGCGCGATCCCATGCGCACTGCTGCGTGTAGTCGAAGATGCAGAGGCCGCTGCCATCCGGGTCGGGCACCTCGCGGAGCCGACCGTCAGCCACACGGCGACGCATATCGTCGATCGCGTAGACGTTCCCGGGCATGGTGTTCAGTTGGGCCGCGAGGTGTGCGCACGCTAGTACGGCATCGGCCGCGTCACGGGAGTCGCAACTCGCGAGCGCCGCAACGACCTGGATGTTGTCCAGCCGAGGAGCAGGAGAAGATCGTTGAGCACAGCCTGATGCAATAGCACGCGGGCATCACTCGCGCGCCCGCGTGGCCGCACGTGTTGAATCGCCGCCGGCAACATGCGATGTCGAGCCCTCAACCCATGCCATCGGAGCCACCCATGAGCGCGTCGCCCAGCCACCTGCTGCGCCTGCCGGACCTGACCGTCGACACGGTGAAGCAGATCCTCGCACTCGGCCATGCCGTCAAGAAGTCGCGCGAGACGTACGCCGACGCGCTGAAGCAGAAGACGCTGTTGATGATCTTCGCGAAGCCGTCGCTGCGCACGCGCATCAGCTTCGAGGCCGGCATGACGCAACTCGGCGGCCACGCGATCTACTACGACATCGCGACGTCGCCGATGGGCGGCGTGGGCAAGGAGACGATCGCCGACTCGGCGCGCGCGTGCACCCGCATGGTGGACCTCGTGATGGCGCGGCTGTTCGAGCACACGCAGATCGAGGAGTTCGCGGCCAACTCCAGTGTGCCGGTGATCAACGGCCTGACGAACTACACGCACCCGTGCCAGATTCTCGCCGACCTGATGACAATCGAAGAGAAGAAGGGCGTCGGTTCGCTACCCGGGCGCACGCTGGCCTACTGCGGCGACGGCAACAACAACGTCACGCACTCGCTGCTCTACGGCTGCGCGATGACCGGCGTGAACATCCGCGTCGCCTGCCCGGCCGGCACCGACTACACGCCGCTCGCCGGCGTGGTGGAACTGGCGAACGACTACGCGTCGAAGGCCGGCAGCCAGGTGCTGATCACGAATGACGCGGCCGAGGCGGTGAGCGGCGCCGACGTGGTCTACACCGATTCGTGGATGAGCTACCACATTCCGAAGGAGCAGCGGCCGTCGCGTCTGGCGACGTTCATGCCGTTCCAGGTGACCGAGGCGTTGATGAAGCTGGCGAAGCCGGACGCGGTGTTCATGAACTGCCTGCCGGCGATGCGCGGCGAGGAACAGACGGCCGGCGTGGTCGATGGTCCGCAGTCGATCGTGTTTGACCAGGCGGAGAACCGCCTGCACGCGCAGAAGGCCGCGATGCTGGTGCTGCTCGGCAAGGCGTGATGCGAGCATCTACTGGCCGGCGTGAACGACGAACCACCTTTCGCCGGTGTCCACAAGCATGTCGCCTTTGGCGGTCGTGCGGATGGAGTGCTCGCGAAGTGCCTGAAACCAGTAGCGACCGCAGTCGCCGACGTCCGCCAGTTGCCAGCAACAGTCACCGGCGTCGGATGCATTCACCCGCGTCAGCAGCCCGGTGCGATCCGCCCCATAGCCATCGTCGATCAGCATGCCCGTCACGCAGCCGGCATCGGATACGGTGGCGCTATTCACCACGCCCTCGATCAGGTGTTGTTCGACCAACCGGATGACGCCGGTATCCCGATCCAGGCTCCACGAGCAAACGCGGGTACGCCGCCGTGGACTGCGCAGCGAGTTCGATCGCGAACCCGAGCAGCGTGAGCGGCAGGAACGCGAGCAGGAACGTGTACGAGTTGAACAGCATGCGCGCGGCGCCGCGCGGCACGCGCGCGATCAGCGGTCAGCCGAGCAGGGCCTTGAGCTTGTCGGTCAACGCCGGCACGACCTCGTTGACATCGCCGACGATGCCGTAGTCGGCGAACTTGAAGATCGCGGCGTCCTTGTCCTTGTTGATCGCGACGATGCAGCGAGCAGTGTCCATGCCGGCCTTGTGCTGGATCGCGCCGCTGATGCCGATGGCGATGTAGAGGCGCGGGCTGACGGTCTTGCCGGTCTGGCCGACCTGCTCGCCGTGGGGGCGCCAGCCGGCATCGACGATCGCGCGCGACGCGCCGTTGGCGGCACCGAGCACCTGGCACAACGGCATCACCAGCTTCTCGTAGTTCGCGTTGTCGCCAAGACCGCGACCGCCGCTGACAATGATGTCGGCGTCGGCCACGTCGATGCGACCCGCCTCGGCCTTGGCCACGCTCGCGACCTTGTCGCGCAAGGTGCCGAGGTCCGCGCTGAACGACTCGGCCGCGACGTCGGCGCCGACTTCGTCAGCCGGGAACGCGTTGGGCCGCAGGCTGACAACGGCCGGGTGGCCGGCGATGGCGAGCGACTGGTTGGCCTTGCCGGCGAGCACCGGGCGCACGACCGAGATGTTGCCGCTGTTGACGCTGATGCCGGTGCAGTCCACGCTCACGCTGCGGCCGAGCCTGGCGGCCACGCGCGGTGCGAGATCGCGGCCCATCGCCGTGGCGGAGAACAGCACCGCTGCGGGGTCATGCGTGGCAGCCTCGGCTGCGATCGCGCGCGAAAACCCTTCGCCGCTGTAGCTGGTGAGCTCGCCGCTCTCGAACGCGCGAACCTTCTGCGCGCCGTACTTGCCGGCCGTTGCGGCCGCCGCGGCAGAGCCCGGCCCGCCGACCGTCACCGCCACACACTGCCCGCCGAGCGAATCGGCCAGCTTGCGGCCGGCGCTGACGGTCTGCCAGCAGCTCTTGTGAACGGCCCCGTCACGGCACTCGATGAAGACGACAACGTGGTTCGGCATGTGTGTTCCTCAGTCGGTCCTGTCGTAGGCATCCAATGGAAAGTCGGGAATGCAGGCAAACCAGTTCTCGATCGCGTTGGCCGCCTCCACGAAGTGAAGGTCGTGCTCATGGCGCGGGTGCATCAATCCGTGTGCGGCCAGATTGCGGAACTTCAGAGCTCGCCGGATCGCGCTGCGTACTCTGCGCGCGGCAAACTCATCGCGGTATGCCAGTTCGTAGGCGTCGAGTCGCAGCTCCACGTTCTCACGGCTGCCACCCGATCGGTCGCGCAGGGACTGGGCGCGGTCAAAGTGTTCCAGCAGGTCAATTGCGCGCGGGTCGTCGTGGTCCGCCCGCTGGACCAACTGGCGCCGCGTTTCGAAATCCCGCATCAGCGCACCCTCGAAATGCGCGAACAGCCCCAACGTGAACGCCGATTCGACCAGCCAGCGGGCCTCTTCGCGCGCATCGTTCAGGGTATCGTCCACCAATCGCACAGCGGCGACGTACAGGGCATAGATGCGGGGTGTGCCACCGTACTTTCTCACGACGGATCCTCGTCGTTCACCATCGCCCGCACATCGCGCAGCAGTTCGAGAAGGGCGTCGCCGAATGAATCGGCGTCGAGCGGGATCCGGCCCGGCGAGATCACCCACTCGTCAGCGGCGACCCGCGTGAGCAGGCGATAGCCGCTCGGTGCGTGCAGGTCCACTCGACCGAGTTCGACCGGGAACCGCCCCATCGGCGTCATCTTCACCACCACCCCGGACGGGGTCATCATGACCGGCATGTCGACGGCGATGTCTCCGAGCACGCGATCCTGGTGACGGGCAGCGGTCGTCACGGTCAGCCGGCTACCCAGCGGCGCCAGCCACTCCTGGCAGCGGGCGCTGAGGCGTTGCAGCGCGGCGACCCACTCGTCGCGATAGTGCTTGATCGAGCCGGGCCCCTGCGCGTGCTCGCGTTCGTGGTCAAGGAGATCACGCAATTGGTCAATCGAGTTCATGGTTCCCTCCTCGTGGTCTCCCACACCGAACCATAATACCGGCTCAGATGACCTTCGCTTCATCGCGCAACAGCTTGACCAGCTCGTCCACGGCCGCGGCGCCCTCGCCGATGATGCGGCCTTCCTTGCGTGGCGGCGGCAGCTCGAACTTCGTCGCGCTCACACTGTTCGCGGCCGGCGTCGTGGCCACCTCGTCGAGCGGCTTCTTCTTGGCCGCCATGATGCCCTTGAGGTTGGTGAAGCGCGGCTCGTTCAAGCCCTTGTCGGTGGTGAACACGGCCGGCAGCGTCACCTTCACGGTCTCGGCGCCACCCTCAATGCCGCGGCGCACGGTGGCGGTGTCGCCCTCCAGCGCGAACTGATCGATCGCCGTCACGCACGGCAGATCGAGCAGCGTGGCAACCATCGGGCCGATCGCACTCTGCTGGTCGTCGATCGCTTCCTTGCCGAAGAACAGCAGGCCGAAGTCCTGGCCCTTGAGGTCGTCGGCCAGCGCCTTCGCGGCCGCAAAGTTGTCGGCGTCGGCCGGCACCCGCAGGATGCGGGCGGCGTCGGCGCCGCGCGCCAGTGCGGTGCGCAGCTCCTTCTGCACGTCGGTGGCGGACAGGCACAGCAGCAGCAGATGCTCGGCCTTGCCGGCTTCCTTCAGCTGCACCGCCTGCTCGATCGCGTACTCGTCGTACGGATTGACGATCCACTTCACGTCGGAGGTGTCCAGTC
>JBFWQT010000477.1:0-5674 GCA_050249295.1 Planctomycetota bacterium | reverse complement strand
CGTGTTGCCGTGGCCGGCGACTTCGCCGGTCGCGAGTTGGCACGGACCGCTGGCCTCGGTGATCCAGACCGGCAGCGACTCCTCGTCGGTCGGGTCGCTGGGGCTCATGTAGTAGCTGGTGACCCATTCGATCGACGGGATGTGGTCGCCCGCCACGTTGTTGGTGTCGTTGTGGTACGGCGCGGACGACCCCTTCCACGCCTCCGGCGTCGGCGCGTTGCGCAACACGACCAGGCCAGCGAAGTGGTCAGCGAAGTAGACCTCGTTGCCGTCGACGGCGACCTTCGTCACGCCGGCTTCCTTGAGTCGACCGGCGCCGTGATAGGGGAACAGGCTGCGGGTATCGCCCATGCGCGGCTCTTCGGGGCCGTGCGCCGGCACTGGCGGGGCGTAGCCGAGGTACGTGGCGGTCAGCATGTTCGTGCTGCTTGCCGCCTGGTAGCCCGTCACATTGACCGCGATGAGTCCGGCGAGGCCGTAGGCGATGTATGCGATCGTGCGGCCGCCGTGGTCAGCAACTTCGACGTCGGATGAACGGTAGTAGTACTTGCCCTCGCGGTCGAAGTCGGCCCATGGCGTCGGTGCGTTGACACCAGCGTGCCAGACCTGCTGGATCTCGAAGCTCACCTGGCGGTAGTCGGGCATGCCGGTGAAGTCGTCAAGGAACAGATCGCTACCGTCGGATTGCACCAACGTCGTGACGTCCATGTTGAGGAACCAGTCCTCATGGACGTCGGTATCGGTGTAGAGGTTGTAGCGACCGACCTGTTCGAGCGTATCAGGGTCGAAGATACCGAGGCCGAGGAAGGCCAGCGCCACAAACAGCTTGCCACCATGCATCCGCAGGCTCTGTGGGCCGCCCCACGGGCGCTCGCCGGCGTACTGCAGCGTGAAGCGCTCGGAATCGATTTGCAGCGTGCCGTCGGCTTCGAGCACGGGTCCGACCAACAGGTTGTCCAGGGCGGTTCGGTGCAGGCCGTAGCCCTCGTCGGCGATCCACAGCGTAGTCCCGTCTGTCAGCAGAGCCGTGATCGGCGCCCTCGTGCTGGCGATTGTCTGGTCGACCGCGATCGTGCCGCCCCCGTCCGTGAACGTGATGCCCGACTGCGAGTAGTTGACGCGAACCGACGTGATCATCTGGAGCGTCGTCGGATCTGTGATGTCAACCACGCCGATGCCCACGGCGCCCATCGCCAGGAGCGCATACCGGGCTCCGTTGAAGTCGATGATGTCGATATCGCGGATGAGGCCCGGGGCGTAGAGGGAGTAGACGCCCTGGACGGTCGTCCCGACCGTCGTGGCATTCAGCCGGTTGCCGTTGTTGAACAGCACCCACTTGCTGCCGCCGTGCTCGAAGGTGGCGGCGGCAATCGAGGCGCCACCGATCTGCACGTACTCGCCGAGTGCGTTGTCGAGGCTTGTGGCCCGCACCAGGATGGTGATGTCCTTCGTGGCAGTGCGGCCGCCGTCGAAGTCGGTGACCAGCATGATGCGGAAGCTGAACTCGGTATCGACCGCCACGCGCACGTTGCTGAAGTCCAGCACCGCCTGGTAGGGGCCGTTGATAGTCATGGGAATGGTGAAGCCACCGATCTGGCTCCACAGGTAGCTGGTCACGTCGCCGCCCACGTGGATCACGTCGAGCGTGACGGTGGGCTCGGTGCCCTCCGCGAAATCCTGCGAACTGGCGATGAAGGCGACATCAAACACGCCACTGCCCTTGCAGCCGCCGGACAGCGGCAAGGCAATGGCGACCACAAGGGCCGAGGCGATGCAGAGTGAAAGGACGTGCCGGCGCGCGACAATGCGACGCGGACGGCCGTCGGCGGAGTCGGGTGTGCGTTCCATGGTGAAATCCGGGTGTAGAGTCGATGCGAGGATCGCAGAGCGACGGGTCGTCGAAGCAAGGGACAGCTACGCAAGCCGTGTGCCAACCGTCAGACGGCTCGGAACCCCGATTGCATGGGCCCGCCGGGAGGATGCCTGCCGGGAAAAAGTCCACTGCCCCCGCCAGTTCCGGGCTGGCCTGAGCCGGACGGACTACTTGAAGACCGCGATTCCGCCGCTGGTATCGGCGACGTAGATGCGGCCGTGGCGAGGCGTGGGCGACCTGCCCACGGACCCACAGCGAGTGCACGGAGCCGGCGGACGTGCCGACGGTCGTGGCCGAGCGCGTGGTCGATACCGCCGGATGATGATGGTGATGCCCATCGTGGCGGCGGTGGTGGAGTCCTCGAAGTCGGTAACCAGCACCACCGGAAGCTGCACTCGGTGTCGACGGCGACCTCGACCTTGCTGACGTCGAGGTTCACCTGGTAGGGGCCGTTCACCTGCATCGGCACGGCAAGGCCACGGGTCTGCGACCAGTGGTAGTCGGTGATTCACCACCGACATGAATCACAACGAGGGTGATCGTGCTCTGTTGACCCTCGACAACGTCGTACTCGCTGGCAATCAGCGCGACGGAGAAGACGCCGCTGCCTGTGCAGCCGCCCACCAGGCATGGCGACGCAGATGAGGCAAACATGAACCGACCGACGGCGATGAAACGGCGTGCGTGTCTCGGATGGCATTTCGGGAACCTCGAGTTCGGCTCGTGGAACGACCTGCGACGTGAACGGCGCTGGCGCAAGGCACGTGCCGCAACCGCGCGTTTGTCTCGTGGCGGGGGCCTCGCGGCGGGTGCGAGAAACCAACCGGCGTCGAGGAAAAAGTCTCGGGACCGATTCCGCCCGCGACACGAGGGTCCGCCGTGGGCGCCGGGCCAGCGGATCTGCGCAATGGCACGCCGCGTGCGCCAGACGCGAATGACCGCCCTGTCTGAGCCGAAGAACCACCATGATTCCGCGCATCGCACACCCGCTCGTCAACCTCCTGGCCGCCACACTCCTTGTCACCCTCGGCACCACCACCACGTGGGCCGACGACACGCCGTCGCCTGCCGAAGTGCTGCCGCCCCGCGGCGGTTCAATCCCCGGGATCGAGGAGCAGGGTTCGGACGTGTTGCCCTGGCTCTGCCTTGACGCAGCGGTCGGCTACGACTTCACCCGTGGCCACGAGAGCAGTGATGTCATCTCCGGCACCGAACAGATCACCTTTGCCTACGGCGCCATGACAGTGAATCTGCGGTTCAGCGGCGACCTCGGCCGAGCCACCGGTGGCAACGCCATGCTGCTGGGCGTGGACGGCACTTTCGGGTTCGGCAGCTTCATTCGCTTCTGGAACGTCGGCCTTCACGTCCAGCGCGAGTTCGCCATCGGCGACGGCGAGTGGACGTTCCGGTTTGGCGCCGGTTTCGGAATCGCCCAGCTCAGCGCAGGCGGTCGCGACATCACCGACACCACCTACCTTGTGCTGCGCAACTACCTGATCTCCACGGGATCGACGACTGCCGAAGCGGATGAGATCGCCGCCGACGAAACGATTGGCGCGCGGATCAACAGCCCCCTGTCCTTCTACTTCCTGCTCCAGCCGGGCTTCACGTGGCAGATCAGTCGCACGGTCCGGATGGTGGTCGACATCCCGCTGCATCTCGCCAAGTCGCACTCGTCATTCGAACTGGCCGGCCGGACCTACGATCGGGTCGGCGCGTTGCAGGTGACCGGCTTCCGCTGGCAGGCCATCGGCGTGGGCCTCCAACTCGGCCTCTCGATCGCGTTCTGATCACCCGCGGGCAGCCCTCGCGGACGTCAAGGCGCCGGTCGGCGGCATGCGCGGTCTGGTGACGCACCGTGGGACGACGACTGCCACCAGCCTCGCAGCGCGCTGGCGGTATCGGTCATCCCGAGGTCCCATGCCGCCGCGGTGCTCGGTGGCTGTCGGACGCGCGGGGAGTCTCTCCGTGTTCTCGGGCAGGCTTCCGCGCCCCGAACACGGCTCGCCGACAGGTTCCACGCTGCGGACCGTAGCGGACCCCGGATGGTGGTGCACGAGTCCGCCGGCCCTTGAAATGGTGCGCGAACTGGCCGAGGGGCATGAGACCGCCGCAGCCGCGCACGACTCGCCTCGCGGCGACGCGGAGCGAGGTCCATGAAAAAACGGAGCAGCGCGCTGTGGGCAGCACTTGCGACATAGCCGCCGTGGTCAGTCACTCACCCGACGTGCCGAACGCCGACATGTCCAGCTCGAACTTCTGCACCCGGTAGCGGATCTGGTCGCGGTTGAGCCCCAGCAAGGCCGCGGCGCGGGTCTGATTGCCGCGCGTGCGCTCCAGCGCCTGCATGACGAGGGATCGCTCTACATCCTCCAGATTGATGCCGCCGTTGGGCAGCCGGAACTCGCCTCCGACGGCGTCCTCCGTCGCGCCACCCTCGCGCATCAGCATGAAGTCGCCCGGTTCAAGCTTGCCCGACTCGTTGAGCAGCACCGCCCGCTCCACGGTGTTGCGCAACTCGCGCACGTTGCCCGGCCACGGGCTGGTCGCCAGCTTCTGCAGCGCGTCCGACGTGATCTCCGAGATCGGCTTGTGGAACTGGCGGCTGTAGATGTCGGCAAAGTGCTGCGCCAGGATTGCCGCGTCGCCCGTGCGCGTGCGAAGTGCCGGCAGTTCGACCGGCAACACGCGCAGGCGGTAGTAGAGGTCCTCGCGGAACGTGCCGGCCTTGACCAGCGCCGGTAGCTCCCGGTTGGTCGCAGCCACCACCCGGACGTCCACCCGGATGTCGCTCCCGCCACCGACCCGGCGGATCGTCTTCTCCTCCAGAAACCGCAGCAGCTTGGCCTGCAGCAAGAGAGGCAAGTCGCCGATCTCGTCCAGGAACACCGTGCCGCCGTCGGCCAGTTCGATCAGGCCCTTGCGCTGCTCGCGGGCATCGGTGAATGCGCCCCGTTCGTGGCCGAACATCTCGCTCTCGAACAGCGCATCCGGCACAGCCGTGCACATGATGCTCATGAACGGTGCGGAAGAACGATCGCTGCACGCATGCACGACGCGCGCGGCAAGATCCTTGCCCGTTCCTGTCTCGCCGGTGATCAGCACCGTGGACGCCGGACTGGCGGCAATCTTCTCCAGCAGCTGGCGCAACGCATGCGTGGCTGGCGCGTCGCCGATGATCGCGGCCGAGCCAGTCAGGCTGGCGTCGCGGCCTCGCAGCGCGCGCACCTCGCGCCGCAGCCGCGTGGTCTCCAGCGCATTGGCCACGAGGATCGCCAGCTCCTCGACATCGACGGGCTTGGTGCAGTAGTGGAACGCGCCCGCGCGCATCGCCTGCACCGCCGTGCCGGCCGACACGTCGCCGGTCAGCATGATGACGATCACGTCCGGGTCGGCCTCGCGGAATTCGCCCAGCAGCGTCAGGCCGTCGGCATCCGGCAGCCCGACGTCCAGCAGCACCAGGTCGGCACCCTGCGCAAGCTTCTTGCGTCCCTCGGCCGCGTTCGTGGCCTCGGTCACGCGGTAGCCGTCTTCTTCCAGGCGCTCGCGTACCGGCAACCGGATCAGTCGGTCATCGTCCACAAGCAGGATTCTCGGTGCGCGCCTCATGCCATTTGCTCCGGGATGGGATCCGCCCTTCGACCCGGGGCACTATTCCCTGCGTTCATCGCGGATACAACGCTTCACCGAACATTGCCCGGCAGTTCGCCATCCGGTGTGTAGTCTTCTCCTTCTATGTCGGAAGAGTTCGCTTGAGTAGCTCGCGTTCGAGAGCCGTCAGGTAGACGTCGGAATCGCGAC
>JBFWQT010000476.1:0-5675 GCA_050249295.1 Planctomycetota bacterium | reverse complement strand
GGCTTCACGCCGAACCGGTCCCGCGCCGCGTGGAGAACTCGCTCGCGGTCATCCCAGATTGCGAATGCGACCATGCCGAAGAAACGGTCAAGACACGCCCGCCCCCATTGGAGCCATGCCGCAAGCACGACCTCGGTGTCAGTGCGCGACGAGAAAGCGAAGCGGCCTTCAAGTTCGCTTCGCAGCAGGTCGTGGTTGTAGACCTCGCCGTTGAAAATGATGCGGTATCGGCCAGATGGGTCGCTCATCGGCTGGTCGCCCGCGGCGGTCAGGTCGATGATACGGAGCCGCGTGTGACCAAGGCCAGCGTGATAGCCTGACATCCATTCGGTGCGCTGACGGTCGGGTCCCCTGCGACGAAGGTTGGCAACCATCGACTCCAGTTCAGTTTCGCGATGGCCCGCTCCGATGATGGCCGCAATTCCGCACATGGGCTGCCCCTCTCCGTCTTCCGGCCGTGTTCATCCATATTGACACGTCGACACTCATTCGATGATCGGATGTTTCGCCAACCTCTCCTCTCGCCTTGCCAAGTAGGCCTCTATCATGTGCTCGTGCAGTTGTGACCAAAGCCGGCGAACAGCTGTCGCGTCGAAATCACGACGGCGGTACAGGTGTCCACCGGGCCGCTGGGCTTTTGGCACCAGTGCACCGCGATGATAGTCCTCGAGAACGGGTGGAACCGCCCGGAACGCCGCGACAATTGTCCTCGTGCCGAGGTGGTGCGCGCGGTCGCCGGGGAACACGTCGGGCCGGACTTGGCAGAGGATCGGACCGGCGTCCACTTTCGCAGTTGCGAGATGGATTGTGGCGCCGACCAACTCGGGCTCACCGTTGACGAGAGGCCAGAAGTTGGTGCCGGATCCACGGTAGTAAGGGGACAGCCCCAAGTGCACATTCACCACGCGGTTCGGCCACCGATCGAGCAGGTCTGCCTTGATTATGCTTGTCCCGAACAGAATCACGAAATCAGGCGAGTGCGCCGCCAACCATTCGGCGGTGGTTGGAGCGTTGGCCTCACCGTGCTGGACGGCAAGCACCGGCACGTCCGGGAACGTGCTGCTTTCTCCTAACATGGTCGCCTCGACTTCGTCGCGCTCGGCCAGGTGCGAGCGGATCGTCTGCAGATCTTCAGACGACAACTGGTCGGTGCCATCAACTACCGGCTGCTTGGCTTCACTGATCACCCCGACGAGCTCTACTGCGCATGCCAAACTGCGAGCGGCGTATCGGTGCCGTCGCGCGTTGCCTGTCATGAACACCACGCGGGTCATCGGCGCCTCATCTGAACCAGGTAGCGGAAGGGAGCTGCTCAACGAGGCCCGGAGCAGGGAGCACCGAGGCCTTTCCGCCAGGCAGGTCGTTGTTATCGAAGCGGGCGAGCGCGAAGGGGAGGTCGAACTGCCGATTGGCGGCACGCTCCATCGTCAGCGCGAATTCATAGCCGTGCTCAGCCAGCACTGGTGCCACCTTTTGGTTGCATGCCATCTTGGAGCCGTATGGAAAGCTAAAGGCGCGCGGTGCGACACCCGTGATGGCCGTCAGCCACTCCGTGGACTCTCGCACCTGTGCGCGCATGCCAGCATTGTCGAGTTGCCCTACGGGCAGGTGTTCGGCACTGTGCGAGCCGAGGCACCCTGCTGCCGCCAGTTCGCAAAGCTGATCCGTATCCATGTAAAGCTGGCGGCTCGTGGCAGCACTGTTGAAGCGCCGGTTGAACAGCGCGTTCACCAGCCGGGATTGATCGGCTGGGCTCAGCACCAGATTCAGCAGGTACTTCACCTCGGCAACGTCCGGCGAGTCGTAGCGATAGTGAGCCACAGCGACATCGGGATCCGTGATCGGGAGTTCGATCCCGCGCTCTTTGGCGACCCGGCGAACGTCTGTGCTGAACTCGCCTGGAGGGGTGTGGGCCCGGAGGAGGTGTATCTGGTGGACGACACTGACCGTCGACGTGGCGATAGGGCGCGTGTTCGGAAAGAACACCGCCGGAATGTCGAGTTCCTGCAGGATCGGCCATGCGTATTCGTGTTGTTCGCGCAGACCATCATCGAATGTCACGAGCAGCGACACGTCCGGCAGGCCCTTGCCGCCTGCCACTGCGTCGCAGACCTGCGCCAGACCGACGAATCGGCCGAACTCGCCGAGCATGAGCAATTGGCGTCGGAAGCCGTCTGGCGTGATCCCATGGATAGCCGGGAACGGCAGATCGTCATACGACGGTCGCACGTAGTGGAAGTTGACGATGATCAACATGGTGGCGGGTGGTCGTCCGCGTCGCCATTCGGCGCTTGCGGCGCAGCGGCTACTTGTGCTTTTACTGTGGGACTCGCTGAGTATCGAGGAACAGATGCGGTTTGTAGCGCTGATACCTGCACGCGGTGGCTCCAAAGGAGTATCGCGAAAGAACCTCGTCGTCGTGGGTGGCCGCACGTTGGTGGCACGCGCAATCCACACTGCACGCGCGTGCAAGGCGATCGCACGGGTGATCGTGTCCACCGATGATCAGGCAATTGCAGCGGAAGCGCGGCGGGCCGGGGCCGAGGTGCCGTTCATGCGGCCGCCGGAGTTGGCGGCGGACAACACGCCAACGTTGCCGGTGATGGAGCATGCCGCGCGGTGGTTGTTGGAGAGTGGCGACACGTTCGATGCGATGGTGTTGCTACAGGCCACCTCGCCGCTGCGGACGGCTGCGGACATCGAGGTGGCCTGCGCGGCGTTCGCCAACGGCGATGCCGACTCGCTGGTCACCATCATGCCTGTGCCTCATGAGCATCATCCCGAATGGACATTCTACCGTAGGGACGACAACCTTCTCGTGCCGGCCACATCGGCAGATGGCACGTTCCGCGAGCCGACTCGGCGGCAGTCGCTGCGCGAGGCGTGGCATCGCGACGGCGCGGTTTACATCACACGCCGAGAAACGTTGCTCGGCGGGTCCATCTACGGTGAGCGAGTGTTCGGTCTGCTGCCCGGCGCGAACACCCATCGCGGGGTCAACATTGACACGCCAGACGACTTGCAAGCCGCCCGGCGCGCCGCGTTCATCATCGACGGCCCACGCACCATCGTGCTCGGTGATCGCACCATAGGCCCCGGCCGCCCGTGCCTGATCATCGCGGAGGTCGCCCAAGCCCATGACGGTAGCCTCGGGACCGCGCATGCCTACATTGACGCCGCAGCGAAGGCCGGCGCAGACGCTGTGAAGTTCCAGACTCATATCGCCGATGCCGAGTCATCGGCTGCCGAGCAGTTCCGGGTCCGCTTCAGCAAACAGGACACGACGAGGAAGGACTATTGGCGTCGCATGGAATTCTCTCGCGAGCAGTGGCAGGGGCTCGCAGAGCACGCGCGTGGGCTTGGTCTGATCTTTCTTTCATCTCCATTCTCCGAGGAGGCCGTCGAGCTACTGGAGGGCATCGGAGTACCGGCATGGAAAGTCGCATCCGGCGAGATCACCACGCTGCCACTTCTGCGCCGCATGATTGCCACCGGAGTGCCGATGCTCTTCTCCAGCGGCATGTCCAGGTGGGATGATCTCGACACCGCCGTCTGCATCGCACGTGCCGGCGGCGTTCCGTTCGCGTTGATGCAGTGCACCACCGCATACCCCTGTCCGCCCGAGCGAATCGGGCTGAACGTGATGTCGGAGCTGCGGGAGCGCTACGCTGTGCCGGTCGGCCTCTCCGATCATTCCGGTACGATCCACTCTGGCGTCGCTGCGGTCGCACTCGGCGCAAACCTGCTCGAGGTGCACATCACGTTCTCGCGGGATAGCTTCGGGCCGGATGTGCCGGCCTCGCTCACGACAGCCGAACTGGCGGAGTTGGTCCGCGGCGTGCGCTTCGTCGAGAAGGCGCTGCACTCGCCGGTAGACAAGGAGGTGGAAGCGGAAGTCACCGCCGAGTTGCGCGCCACGTTCGGGAAGCGAGTGGTCGCTGCGCGCGACCTGCCGGCCGGACACGTGCTCACGGTCGCGGATCTCGCCTGCAAGAAGCCGGGTGTGCCCGGCATCCCTGCCGCCCGGCTCGATGCGGTCGTTGGCCGCACCCTGCGGCGACCCCTCGGGGTGGACGACCCGATTGACGAGGAGTCGATTGCATGACGACGGACGCTCCTGCGTCGACTTCGGACGGCCGCCAGCGGCGCGTTTGCGTCGTGCTGGTCGATCGTGCCAACTACGGCCGGCTCAAGCCGGTCATGGTGGCAATCCGGGAGCATGTAGCCCTTGAACTGCAAGTGCTCGCGGCGGGCACGATGGTGCTCGAGCGGTTCAATCGACCAGTGGATGTGGTGCGCCGCGACGGCTTCACCGTACACGGCGAAGCGTTCATCGAACTCGAGGGCTCGACTCCGGAGAGCATGGCCAAGTCAGTCGGGCTCGGGGTCATCGAGTTCGCTACCTTCCTGCGACACCTGGCGCCCGACATCGTTTTGATCATCGGCGACCGTTACGAGGCACTCTCGGCGACCATCGCCGCCGCGTACATGAACCTGCCGATCGTCCATGTGCAGGGCGGCGAGGTCAGCGGCAGCATCGACGAGAGCGCTCGCCACGCAATCACCAAGTTCGCGCAGTTCCACGTTCCCGCCACCCAGCTGGCGCGCCAACGACTGCTACTGATGGGTGAGCGCCCCGAGTCGATCCTGACGGTGGGATGTCCGAGCAGCGACCTTGCTCGTACCCTGGACCCTCCCCCGTCGGGACTGACTGCCGAAGTGCTCGCCCCCGGCAGCGGCGCCGACATCGATCCTGCGCAGCCGTTCCTGCTCGTGGTGTTTCACCCGGTGACCACCGCCTACAACGTTGAGGCAGTGCAAGTGCACGAGTTGTTGGCCGCGCTTGACCAGTTGCGTATGCCCACGTTGATGCTCTGGCCGAACATCGACGCCGGCTCTGACCACGTGAGCAAGGAGATCCGCCGATTCCGCACGCGGTCCGGCGTGAACAGCTGGCTCAGACTGATGATCAACATCGCGCCGGACGACTATCTCCGGGTGCTTGGCGGCACTGCATGCGCCGTCGGCAATTCCAGCAGTTTCGTTCGCGATGCCGGCTACTTCGGCACGCCCGTGGTCCTCGTCGGAGATCGACAGGACGGGCGAGAGACGGATCACAACGTGGTCCGTGTGCCAGTTGACTCCGCCGCCATCGCCGACGCTACGCGAGTAGCCATCCGCCGTGGCCGTCACCCGGCCAGCGCACTGTACGGCGACGGTCATGTTGCCGGCCGCGTCGTAGATGCCCTGGCCGCACTCGCCCCGTACGTGCAGAAGCGATTCTGCGATGGTGCGGCTCATCAGCACGGATCAAGTTGATCGGACTCGCATCGCGGCGATGGCGCGGTACGCCGTGAGGGAAGGTAGGTTGCACGAGCCCGACCGCGATCCCGCCCATGAACTACCCACCGTCAGCGCCCTCAACGTCACACACCGACGAGTCGGAGGCAGAGCGCATTGCGGCTGTCTATGGCGAGTATGCGGCCGCCAGGGCGGGCCGCGAGCGTTGGAGCGGCAGCAATCGCGGGAACCGGGCGATGAGCGCCGAGCGGCGGAGGAGGGTCCAGCGCGCGCTCCAGGACTGCCGGATGCTGCCGCTTGCCGGACGCGACATTCTCGAGGTCGGGTGTGGCAGCGGCGGGATCCTGCGGATGATGCGGGACCAGTTCGGTGCT
>JBFWQT010000475.1:0-5704 GCA_050249295.1 Planctomycetota bacterium | reverse complement strand
ACGAAGATGCCGCGCAGGTGGCGCAGCACGACCATCACGCGGATCAGCTTCAGGCCGCCGGCAGTCGAGCCGGCGCAGCCGCCGGTGACCATCAGCAACAGCAGCAGCAGGCGGCACAGGTCGGGCCACTGGTCGAAGTCCGAGGTGGCGAAGCCGGTGCAGGTGACGATCGACATCACCTGGAACAGGCTGTGGCGGAATCGGGGCTCGGCGCTGTCGTACCAGCTGCGCGCCCCGGCGGCCGTGTCGCCGGTGCTTGCCGTGCTTGCCGCGGTTGCCCCGGCGGCCGCGGTGGCCGTGTCGGGCGGCGCGTTGACCGATAGCGAGATGAACACGATCAGCGTCGCGACGATGATCAGCCCGGTGTAGAGGCGCCACTCGGGGTTGCGCAGGTAGTGCATCGGCCGGCCGGTGATCAGCTGCCAGTGCAGCAGGAAGTTGGTGCCAGCCAGGAACATGAACAGGATGCAGACGTACTGGTGCCACGCGCCGTACGCGCCTAGTGACGCGTTGCGCGTGGAGAATCCGCCGGTGGCCAGAGTGGCAAAGGCATGGCACGTCGCCTCGTAGAGCGTCATGTACCGGGAGCCCGGCGCCCTCACCACGGCCGAATCGACAAACCAGCTCGGCGCCCACAGCAGCACAATCTGCAGCACGGTAAGCAGCACATACAGGAACCACAGGATGCGGGCGGTCTGCACGATGCGCGGCGCAATCTTGTCGGCGCTCGGCCCCGGCACCTCGGCGCGCAGCAACTGGTAGCCGCCCACGCCCAGCCCCGGCAGGATCGCGACGACGAGCACCACGATGCCCATGCCGCCCATCCAGTGCGTCATTGCGCGCCAGAACAGCACGCCGTGTCCGTACTGCTCGATGTTCGAGAGGATCGACGAGCCGCAGGTGGTCAGGCCGCTCATCGTCTCGAAGATGGCGTCCACCGCCGAGAGCGCCAGCGGCTGGCCTTCGTGGCCGGTGGCCAGCAGCATCCAGGGCAGCGCGCCGAACACCGAGAACATGATCCAGCCGATCGCCACGACCGCGATGCTCTCGCGATGGCCGAAGTCGGCGACCGAGGCGCGGAAGCGCAGGCGCAGGGCGATGCCGCACCCGACGGTGATCAGAGGGCTCCACACGAACGCCGCGATCTCGTTCATGCCGGAGTCGGGCCGCTGGTAGATCAGCGTGATGATCAGCGGCACGAACATCGTCAGGCCGTAGACGGTCAGCAGCCGGCCGAGCACGCCGAGCACGAGCGCGAAGTTCATGGGCTTGCGGGGTGGCGGTCAGCGATCGCGTCGCTCATCGTGGACCGGTCTCATACACAGTCGCGCGGTCGTCGTCATCCTTTCGGGGTGGCGATGGGTGATCTGGACGCCGCCAATGGCGACGTTTCGCCCCACGCCACAGTCGTGCAGCCGGCCCGGCGATTGGTATGCTCTCGCCGCGAACGCACTGGATGCACTGACGACTTCTGGATGTACCTCGCAACGATTCTCGGAGCTCTGGCGCACGAAACCGGCGTCGCCACACCACGGCAAGTGGCCGAGTGTCTCGCCGAGTGGCAACGGCACGCCGACGAGGTTCTGTTGCAGGACTACATCAGCGGCGCGCAGTGTGGCCTGGCCGAGGGCGCCGGCGCCGCGCTGCTCACCGCGTTCCGCGATGCGACGTGCCACTGCGTCTCGTGCGGCCGGTTCCACCGTGGCGACCGCCTGAAGCTGGACGGGCCGGTGCTGCGCTGCCCCGACTGCGACTCGCAGCACGTTCGGCGCGACCCCCCGGTGCGCGAAGCGGTGCGCCAGTCCAGCGGCCAGTTGTTTGAGTCGTGCGCGCCCGACACACCCGACACCGTGCAGCTGGCCGGCTGCTGGCGCGTCTCGGAGCAGGTCGGCGTCGGCGCGGTCGGCCGCGTGTACAAGGCCTGGCAGGACCACCTCGATCGTCACGCCGCGGTGATGACCATGGAGGTGTCGGCGCAGCTCGAATTCGTCGAGCGCTTCCAGCGCGCGGCCGGTGTGTGGTCGCGCTTGCACCACCCGCAAGTCGCGCAGGTGATCGCCACCGCGCGCTACAACGGACGGCCCGCGATTCTCGTCGAATGGATGGACGGCGGCTCACTGCATGACGTACTGGTCGAGCACGGGCCGCTGGCGCCAACCATGGTGGCCGATGCCGGGGCGGCAGTGGCGCGCGCCCTGGCAAGCGCCCACGAGACCGGACTGATTCACGGCGACGTCAACGCCCGCAACATCCTCTGGAGTCGCGACGGCGGGGTGAAGCTCAGCGGCTTCTCGCTGGACGCGGTGCGCGACGCGGCGCTGAGATCGGCCGACGATGCACAGCCGTTCGCCGAGCCGCCGTTTCGCGCGCCCGAACAACTCGCGCGGTCGACGATCGGACCACAGACCGATACCTGGCTGCTCGGCGCCACGATGTTCCATCTGCTGACCGGCACCTGCCCGCTGGCCGGCGAGCCACTGCCGGACGTCGGCGAGTTGCAGCCGCGTGTCCCGCCGGCGTTCGCGTCGATGCTGATGACGATGACCGACGCGCGACCGGCCGCCCGACGGCCCGAATCGATGGACCAGATCGCGACGCAGCTCGAGCGCCTCGCCAGCGTCGAGCCACAGACCGCCGGCCACCACGTCTCGCGACCCACCCGCCGCATCGGCGCCGGCCTGCTGGGCAGCGTCGAGGTGATCGAGTTGCCGCCGCACCCCGTGTTGCGCGACTGGATTGAACTGCAATTGCTGATCAACGTGTTGCATGGCGACGGCGCGGTGCGCTTTGTGATCGACCTGTCGCGCTGCGATTCGCTGAGCGGCAGTGGCGCATCGGCGCTCGCCCACCTGCAACAGAGCACCGGCGGTGCCGTGCGGGTGGTGCTTGCCGGTGTCCCGGCGCGCGTGAAGATCGTCATCGATATGCTCGGCGTGGCCGGCTACCTGCGCATTGCCCCCGACGTGGCCGCGGCGATCACCCTGCTGGGTGGCGGCGAGCCGCGGCATCACCGCCTGCGCGACCCGATCGTGCCTGAGCAGAAGTAGCTGCCGATCAACGGGAGCCGGTCTCGAACACGGTCACGCGGTCGTCGTCGTCCGTTTCAAGGTTGCGATGCGTGATCTGCACGCGACCGCTGACAACGTCGAACCCGAGCAGCCCGTACTGCGTGGCTCCGTACGGCTCGCCGAGCGCGCCCGGGTTGTACGCCACGCAGCGGCCCAGCAGGGTGGTGCCGCCGGCTTCGTGGATGTGCCCGCAAAGCAGCACACCGCGATGCGCCTCGGCGCGTTCGCGGATTGCCGCGCTGCCGCATGGAGTGCCGCGCATGTTGGCGTCCAGCCCGCTCGAGATCGGCGGCGCGTGGCAGAGCAGGATGTCGCAGTCGGGCACATCGAGCCCGCGGATGTCATCTTCACTCCACTCGTACCGGAAGCCGAAGCGCGCAGGCCCCGCGCCACCGATGCCGGCGATGCGCACGCCACCGATCGTGGCAACGCGGCCGTCCACGTTCTCGCGTTCGTCCTCGTAGCCGCGCATGTCGTGGTTGCCGGGCACCCACGCAATCGGCACCTGCAGCGTCTCGCGCACCAGGTCGAGAATCACATCGACCTGGTCGCGCCAGTGGCGGTCGCGCGCGGCGTTGGCGAAGCGTTCCATGCCGGCCTCGGCAATATCGCCGACGAGCAGCACGCCGTCGATCGGCTCTCGCGGCTCGTCAGCCAGGTGGGCCAGCACAGCGTGCAGCCGGCCCATCCGCTCGTGGATGTCACCGATGACAGCGAAGCGGGTCATGCAGCGGCGGCGCCCGATACAGAGGTGGCATGCGACTGTGCACCGTGTCGCGGCGGAAGTCCATCGCGCGTGTTCGGCGTGACGCACACCGGGCCGGCCCGTATGCTGATGTCGGCACAGGTGGTGAGCAACCGATGACCACAGACCCGCAATCGAATCCGCCGCCGGATGATCCGCATCCGCATCCGCCGTTGCCGCTGGCGCCGCCAGGCACGGAGCGGCTGCCGGATGGTTCGCCGTCGCCGTTTCCGCGCTCGCCGGGTGTGCCGCGCACACGAGCGGACGTGATCCCGCCGCGCGGGCCGTTCCCGGACACGTTGCCCGGCATCGGCCCGGTGGTGGGCACGCGGACCGACGCTGCCGCGCGCGCTGCCGGCCTGGCGGCGGGTCCGCCGGTCGGCGCGTTCGGCCCGGTGGTCAAGCCGCCCGCGCGGGCCCGCACGCCACGCGGCTCGGCGCGCATGCGGTGGCTGCGTCGTGTCGTGGTCGTGCTGCTCGCACTGGTCGCGCTCTACGCCTTCCGCGGGATCTGGCTCGGCCCGCTGCTGGCGCGCCACTTCGAAACGCAACTCAGCGAAGCGCTCGGCGCCGACATCAGCATCCGCGTCGTGGAGGGCAACGGCTTCGACTCGCTGCGACTCGTTGGCGTGTCGACGCGTCGCGATGGCCGTCTCACGCCGGTGCGCCGGCTGGCCGCGCGCGCCATGCGGCTGCATTACAACCTGCAGGACTGGCTGGCCGGGCGCGACGACTGGTTGCGCACGCTGGAAGTGGAAGGCCTCGAACTCGACATTGACCTGGCCGGCGGCCCGCGCGAGATCCGGCGCCTGGAGCATGTGACGCTGCCGGTTTCGCTGCCCGAGGTGCATGTTGTGGACGGCGCGATCCGCATCCACAACGGCAACGACGAACTGCGCATGTCGCGCGTGGCGTTCGATCACATGCCGGCCGGGCCCGCGCGCGCGCAGCTCGATCTGCTGGCCGAGGACATGTCCGGCTGGTTCGATGGCCGCATCCTGCCGCCGGGCGCGCTGCGCATCGAGGCGGTGCGCGTCGGCGACACGATCCAGTTCAACCGCCTGGAGCAGCGCAACGCGTCGATCACGCAGTCGCTGCGCATCACGCTCGATGACGACGCCGGCGCGGTGCAGATCAAGGGCGACGTCGCGCTGGCCGGCGGGCACGCGTTTGCCGACGCCGTGTGGAGCGAGGAGGAGATCGCGCCTGGCAGGTGGCAACCGGTGGTGCGCATCGCGCGGCTGCATCTCGATTCGATCGATCAGGCGGCGCTGGTGCAGCAGCCCGGTTTCGCGTCGTGGCCGCTGCAGGCCGGGTGGGTGTCGGGCGAAATCGACGGCGAGGTGTGGCCGCGCCTGATGGAGCGCACGGCGCTGAGCCTGCGGCTCGGCCTGCAGGGCGCGCGGCTCGACGCGGCGCAACTCGGGCTGCTCTCGCGCCTGCCCGCCGACGTGCGCGAGTGGGTGCCGCGCGAGGTGTTGCCCGAGTCGGCGACGATCAACCTGGAGCTGCGCGACCGTCGCTTCGAGGTGCGCGAGGCGACGCTGGTAACGGCCGGCGCGCGCTGGTCGTTCAGCGGGCTCGGCTTTGCGCCGGCCACCGATGTCGACTCGCCAGCCACCACCGCCTCGACGGACGCAGCCGCGGACGGGCTGGTTGCGACGGTGAACCAGGCCGGCGCGCGACTGGAGTTGCGCGTGCCCGATGTGGCCACGTTGTCGCGCGCGTTCGGCCCGTCGCGCATTCCGTTCGAGCAACTGGCCGGCGTGCAACTCGACTTCGCGGCGCGAGTCGATCCCGGCGGTGCGCTGGCGCTCAGCGCGCGCTTCCGCGATGCGGCCGGTCACGAGATCAGCGGCAACGGTGTGCTGCAGCCGCGCGGCTCGCCGGG
>JBFWQT010000474.1:0-5724 GCA_050249295.1 Planctomycetota bacterium | reverse complement strand
GCTCGCGTTCAACCTGCGACCGCCGACCGCGCAGCCGAAGTCGGCGGCCGAAGCCCTGGAACGGAGGGAGCAACAGGATCGCGAGCCGGCCGCGGCCACCGGCAAGATGCTGCAACCCACGCGCCTGACTGGTACTGGCAAGGGCACGCCGGCAATGGAAACGATCCAGCCGGCGCGCGCGGTGCATGACGTCTCGTGGGATGCGATCCACGGCCCGCTGCGCGACACGTTCACGGTGCCGGTGAAGAACCCGCAGCCCGGCGCGATCAACCGCCAGCTCGAGGAGGTGTTGCGACTCAAGCGCGCCGACTGGGGCGCCGACCTGTGCCGCTTCGTCGCCGACCAGCTGCTCGTGATCGGCCCCGAGGCGCGGCGCATCAGCTCGATCTCGGAGTCGCGCTGGTTCAACCTCACCGGCTTCGGCATGCGCCCCGGCTTCGGCTTCGTCGGCGACGACCTGCGCGTCGAGCAGGCGTGGGCGTTCTTCGAGCAGGGCCTCGTGCACTCCAACGACAAGCAGAACGAGACCGACTGGTGGGTCTTCTGGCGCCGCGTCGGCACCGGCCTCGACAAGAACCGCCAGGTGATTCTCTTCAACGCAACCTGCAATGCCGCGCCGAGCGGCGTGGGTCTGCAGCTTGCCAGCGCGAACGAGCAGACGCGTCGCAAGGCCGAGCGCAACCCGACGCTGCGTCCGCCCGGTCACGCGGCCGAGGCGCTGCGCCTGGTGTCGAGCCTCGAGCGAGTGCCCAAGCCGCGCAAGATTGCTGTCGGCGAGATGCTGCTGCGCCGGCTCGACGCGGGCGTCGGCGGCGAGGTGGAGTACTGGTGCCTGGCGCGTCTGGCCTCGCGCGAGCCGTTGCACGCCACGGCCGACGTGGTGATTCCGCCGGAGGCGTCGAGCGCGTGGGTGCGCCACGTACTGCAGCATCACCCGCCGCCGTCACCCGGCTCGTCGGCCGTGTTCTTCCTGGTGCAGGCTGCGCGCCTGACCGGCGATCGCGCGCGCGACGTGGACGACTCGCTGCGCGGCCTGATCCAGGACCTGCTGATCCGCCTGCGCGTGCACCCCGAAGCGGTGCGCCCGCTCGAGGAAGTGCGCCGCCTGGAGACCACCGACATGCAGAGCATGGCCGGCGAAGCGCTGCCGCACGGCCTGGTGTTGCGCGAAGACTGATCGACCGTACGTGTGGCGTCGCGGAGACCACCCGCCGACGATGTCAGATCGCCGCAAGTCCAATGTGTGATACAAATAATACAAATCGGGAAACATGTTGTTGACAACATGGGGGGGGAGCTGCTCGTTACTCTTGGTGTCAATCCGATTCGCATACCAGAACACCGACTGCGAACATGGCTGTCTCCTACGCTAACGAACTGCTCCTCGCCTTGCCGTCTCTGAGCGCCAACGGCCGCCGATACAAGGCGACTGACAGTCAGACGCAAGCCCTTCGCAACCGCACCACATCGCATTTCATGCAGTGCCTGCCGGTCTACGCCGTGGAAGGTGAAGGGCTTTACGTCCGGCAGCACCTGGAAAGCTCGAACGGCCGCGACGCGCAGTTCTACGTCAATAATGGTCTGACAGCGATCACCGCGACGACGTCCTACGTGCCGACCGACGCGGTGGTGGCCGGCGGCTCTGCCGCGTTCTTCGCGCTCAAGGCCATGCTGGCGCAGTTCGACATCCGCGACCAAGCCGAGATCCTCGCAAGCGAACAGTACGACCAGGTGGAGTTCCAGAAGGATGCCGCGGTGCTCGCGCTCAGTGCGCTGTTTGACTACTGTTCGGCCAACGGTGACCAGTCCCTCAACGCTCAGGAATTCAACAGCCTCACCCAATATCCGCGTGAATCAGGGCTTGGCGCAGACGCTGGCGTCGACCAGCACGCTGGACAACTTCCGTCAGGCCATCGACACCCTCCAAGCGGAACCACATGCTGTAGTCATCTGCTCAAGCAACTAGCTGCGCTGCGCGCCATCGACACCACCGTTGACCCGCTTCCGGCCACAACGACTGAAAAAGACAACTGCATTGCGGCCATTTTCTCATATTGGCCCTCGATGAACTGTAGCTGTGGCGAACAACTGGAATTGCTGAGAGCGCTCCTTCCCGGCGCAAATTCGATGAAAGCGCAGGATCCTCAACTCAAGTTGATCTCCGACGCAATCGAGTTCATCGGGGAGCACTGCACTGATGCAGACAGGGCGACACTCAAGGGTCTCTTGAAGTCGGCGCCCAAGTGCCCCCAGCTGGACGCAATGATGGACGACTTTGATAAGAAGTTGAAAAGGGCTGGCAGCATCGCCGAGCGCTCGCCCGACCCCGACTTTCGAAGGAAATACCAGGAGGAACACAGGTGGCGCGTGTTGTTGCAAGACGCACTCGAAAACGGCTACGGGATACCGGGTCAACACGACGAGGGTGCAGGGCCAGATGTGTCCCATTAGTCTCTACGATCCGGATGCCCTCAAGAGTTCAGTTAGACCCGACGTTGTTACCGGGGGGAACTTTGCTCAATTGCTCTCGACCTCAGGATCCAAGAAGGTTGACAATCTCGATGCGGTGATAGCCCAGTTGGAAGCAACCAGGAAGGAGAACAACAAATGCGTCACACACGTACATTTGGTTGGGCACGGGACATATCCAGGGTTCCGAATTGGACAAGATTATGTCACAACCGCCGCCCAAGCCACCGCCCTCGGACAGCGGATGGCAGGTTCCTTGTGCCGACCTTGCACAGTGACGCTATGGAATTGCGCCTTGGGAGCGGACGCCACGGGTCGGGGCATCGCCAAGGCGCTTGCGGCGGCGACGGGGTGCGCAGTGGCGGCGGCAAAGTGCGACATCGAAACGGAGGGGAACGGTAGCGGCTGGCATTGGAAAAAGAATGACCCGCTTTATGATCCAACGTATGGTAAGATGGGGGGCAACGGTTGGTACGTAGTGGATGCGACCGGGGCGGAGTTGCCAAGTGGCCCCTCTGGGGCAAGTGGACCATTGGACCCGAACGCCCGCTGAAGTGATGAGACTTTTTTTGCTTTTGCTGATCCTTGGGTCGATCGTCGGTGCAGAGCCACCGCAAACGGACCAATCACAGAATGCAAGTCAACAGGAGAGTTTTGAGCGACAAAAGGAAAAATTGCTGTTAGAAGCGGAGGGGTTCAAGTGGATGGCAGAAGACGGAGGATCGCACACCTTTTACATTGCCAGCACGCAAATCCGGTCCGTGTTTGTGGCTGCCTTGGCGTGCGCCTGCGTTGCGTCGGTCCTGCTGCTGATCGTGTCGGGCGCGGGTCGACCACCACAAACTGGTCGAGCACCAAAGCCGTGGCAAAGGTGGTTGGCGTTGCTAACGGTCGGCGCGATTCTCGGGGCTGTGCCGGTCCTGTTCTTGAACAGAGTTTGCGTTGCTCTCTTGAGTGATGACTATTGGTTCTCCATCGAGGGCGAATTCGAGGCTACCTACCGCTACCAGCACCACCACGACCTGCTTCTCTGCTTCGCCGGCCCAATAGTCGGCTGGCTGGTGTCTATTGCTTCATGCGCGCTGCTTGGGCGGGCGGCCGCCAGAAAACTGGCCTTGGTACTGGAGTGGTGCATGCGCGGTGGTCGCTCCGGCCCTGCGACCTTCGCCCGATCGGTGCAAGGGCCCGGCGACAAGTGATGCCGGCGGGCGTCGGCGGCGGGCACGCCACGGCCGACGTGGTGATTCCGCCGGAGGCGTCGAGCGCGTGGGTGCGCCACGTGTTGCAGCATCATCCGCCGCCGTCGCCCGGCTCGTCGGCCGTGTTCTTCCTGGTGCAGGCCGCAAGGCTCACCGGCGACCGCGCGCGCGACGTGGACGACTCGCTGCGCGGCCTGATCCAGGATCTGCTGATCCGCCTGCGCTTGCACCCCGAAGCGGTGCGCCCGCTGGAGGAAGTGCGCCGCCTGGAGACCACCGACATGTCGAGCATGGCCGGCGAAGCGCTGCCGCACGGCCTGGTGCTGCGCGAGGACTGATCGAGGCGAGCAGTCTGTTGATGTGTTTCAGCACCGGAACCCGCGGGGAGCCCAGCTACGCGATGTGCCTCCGGAGCCTGCGAAGCAGGCGTCTCTTTCGATAGCCCCGGGTGAAGGCGGCGAAGCCGACGGAACCCGGGGTGGGCGGCTGCGACCCTCGTCGTCCGGAGCCTGCGAAGCGAAGCATGGGGTTCGCATGCGTTACGAGCCGCCTGCTTCGCAGGCTCAGGAGGATTGTGCGCAGCCGCTATAACCCCGGGTTCCGGCGGCTGGGCCGCCTTCACCCGGGGCTATCGAAAGAGACGCCTGCTTCGCAGGCTCACCGCGGAGGCGCCGCGTTGAACTCCACGGTTTTCGGCGTGAGCCTGCGGGCACGAGCGGCTGTTACCGGGGCCAAATTGCGCAACGCGGCGTGCTGCCGGGATCGATCAACGCGGCATCCACAGGCCGGCAAGCTCGCTCAGCGGAATCGAAACCGTGGACTCGCCGCGCGTGAGGTGAATCGATGTCGCGTCCAGGGCCTTCAGGCTGAAGCCGTCGGCGGTTGCCGTTGCCTCCGGCTGCAGGATCAGCGTCTCGCCGCTGGTCAGCAGCACGCGGCCACACGCGACGGCCGGCTGCACGCAGGGGCGGAACCAGATGACGGGCGAAGTGGCGTGAACGAAATCGGCCGATATGCCGCCGGTGTCGCCGAAGAGACCGACGCGGTTTTCGAGCAGGTCCCATTCGCCGATCTCCTGCTGTTTGCCGTTGGCGAGCACGACGATCGCGCCGGCCTTGAATGTGTCCTTCGCGGTCGGCTCGGCGTACGCGGTCGTGTTGCCCCACAGTGCCGACATTGTGCGGTCGTCGAGCGCCAGCGCGGGCAGCCGCACCGCGCGGACACCCGCCGCGGCCGTCGCGACGGCACGCAGGATCGAGCCGTCGTTGAGCCGCACGTTGAACGCACCGGCCGGAGTGGCCGCGTCCTGGTGTGGCGGCACGAACGATCGCACGCCGGCAAGCGGAACGACGAGCGGCTCGGCGGTCGGCTTCACGCTGATCGCCGAGAGCGTCAGTTGCTCCGGCGCGACGTCCACCTTGCCGCAGCAGAGGATGTCGCCGTTGGCAAACTCCACACTCCACTTCGCGAGGTCGACGCTGCCGGCCAGCGGGCGCGGCGTGTCGAACACCAGATCGTCGATCGTGTAGTCCGGATCGATCGCCATGTTCGGCACCACCTTGATGTACGCGATCGGCGTGCGCGACTCGACGCCGAGGAAGTCGTTGACGTTGCCGACGACGGGCACGACCGCGATGCGCTGGTCGTTCGCGTCGTACGCCTCGATCGATGTGCCGTTGGGCGACACGTAGGCGATCCACAGGCCGACACGATGCACGCCGGCCGGCACATGCTCGCGGCCCGGCATGCAGAAGCGGATCGTGATCTCGCCCCGGAACAGCGGGATGTGCGTGGCGCACGACTGCTGCTTGCTGCGGCCGCCCACGATGTAGCTGTTCACCGAGACGAACGCGCCGGGGATCGACGTGCTCAGTGTGAAGCCGGCCGCGATGAACCGGCGCTCGACGTTCTCGCCGATGACCAGCGGCCGGCCGTCCGGGTCGGTCTCGAAGTCGATGCGTGTGACCGGCGCGGGGAAGATCGCTGCGGTGTCCTGGCGCAGCGGCCGGGTGTCCGCAGGAGCCGTGTGGTGGCTCTCGTCATCGACGCCGCCCGC
>JBFWQT010000473.1:0-5727 GCA_050249295.1 Planctomycetota bacterium | reverse complement strand
CACCGAGACCACAGAGACCATAGAGACCACAGAGACCACAGAGAAGCGGTCGCGAGCATCTCTCACCTCTCCGCTTCTTCTCTGTGGTCTCTGTGTTCTCCGTGGTGAAACTTCTCCATCCTGACCGAAGCCGAACCGCACGACGTCCCCGGCCCGGCCGAACCGCAACCCGAACCGCACGACGCTCCGCCGGATTCGCTTTTCCCGGCTCCAACCGGGTACGCTCGACGGTGCCTCGCAAGGCACTCCCACCGCACCGCACCTCGCGCTCCGCACCCCGGGACACAGCAAAAACACCGTTCACCATCCGGCCACTCCCGGCTCAGGCGTTCGTTCCGGAGACTCACCCATGTCGTCCTGCCCTCGCATCCGCCACACCGCTGCAATGCTGGTCGCGCTCGCTCTTGTCGTTCTTGCTCCGGGGCTGACCACGGCCGCATGGGCGGCGCCCGCGGTAGGTGACGACGCGCCGGCGATGGGCGACATCCGCTGGCTGATGAACGCGCCGGAGATCGACAGCGTGGAGTTGCTGCGCGGCCAGGTCGTGCTGATCGAACGCTCGTCGGTCGGCACGTACGCGTTCTCGTCGCTGGCGCCGGAGATGGCGCGCCTGCACAAGAAGTACGCGAGCAAGGGCCTGCACATCTTCTCCATCGCCAGCGACAAGAAGGAGACGTTCATGCGCGCGAGCATGACCTTCGTGTCTGACGCGACGTTCCCGGTCGGCATCGGCGCGATGAGCAACTATCCGCCGAAGGCGCAGGACCAGGCGATCGTCTGGTTGATTGGCGCGGACGGCAAGATCGCGTTCGAGGCGGTGGGCCAGAACGGGCAAGGCCGCGGCGCCGCGCAGTATTCGTACGACGGGCTCGAGCCGGCGATCGAGAAGGCGCTGAAGGACGTGGCGTACCCGGGTGTGGGTGCGGGCATCGGTCGCGCCGACGTCGCGCGCAGCCTGAGCAGCGCGGCCCGCGCGTTCAGCAAGCAGCAGTACGGCAAGGCGCACGACGCCGCGAAGAAGCTGGTCGATGCCGGCAAGGCGGACGCCGACGACCTGGCGCAGGCGAAGGAGTTGATCGACTGGATCGCGAAGCTGCACGAGTACATGGTCGGCAAGGCTCGCGCAGCCGAGGCGGCGGGCGAGTACGTCGAGGCGATCGCGATCTGGAAGCGCATCGAGGCGCAGTTTGACGGTGACGCGGCCGACCAGGCCAAGGCGCGCCTCAAGGAGCTGAAGGACGACGAGGCGGCGCAGAAGGAAATCAAGGCGCGCCAGCAGCTCGATCCGATGATCAGCGGCATCAGCGGCAGCACCAACCTCGGCACGCTCTCGACGCAGCTGAAGGCGTTCGCTCAGCGCTACGACGGCACCGCCGCCGCAAAGGCGGCGACCGCGCTGGCCGCGGACGCCGACTCGGCTGCGAGCGGCAGCAAGTAGAGCAGATTCGCGGACACGTCGTGGCATTCGCCTCATGCAAGCCCGACGTGCAGGCGAAGCCGGAGCGAGAGACGCTTTGTTGCTGGTCGTCGTGTGCTGCGTGCACCACGACGCGCACAACCGTCCCTCGCTCCGCTGCGCTTCACGTCGGGCTTGCCCGACGGACGTTCGCCTCGTGTTGTTCGCGAGCCGATTGACATCCGGCAGATCACGCCGACAATGCGAGCTGTCCGGTGAGCGAGCTGACGTGGACGAGGTGAACCTGGTGCAACCGCAACATCCCACTGCTGGCAGAGTCTTCGCCGCGTTCGGCCTGGCTGGCCTGTTTGCGGTCATGTGCGTGGTGGCGTGCAGCAGCAACACTCCGCCCCCGTCGCCCGCGAACACGACGAACCACGACAGCGCGAACACGCCGCAGACCCACCTCGCCGAGCGCATGGACGGCGACGCGCGCGGCCTGCCCAACCTCTTCCGGCTCGCCGACAACCTCTACAGCGGCGCGCAGCCGGAAGGCGCGATCGCGTTCGAGAGCCTGAAGGCGCTTGGCGTGAAGACCATCGTCACGGTCGATGGCGCGATTCCGGATGTTGACGGCGCCGCGGCGGTCGGCATTCGCTACGTCCACCTGCCGATCGGGTACGACGGCATCGACGCCGCGCGACAGCGCGAGATCATCCGCGCCGTGCAGGTCGCGCAGGCTGACGGACCGGTGTACGTGCACTGCCACCACGGCAAGCATCGTGGCGTCACGGCCGCGGCGATCTGCGCGATGGGCCTCGACGGCTACACGCACGACGAGGCGCTGGAGTACATGACGAAGGCGGGCACCGGTGCCAACTACCTCGGCCTGTGGCGCGCGGCGCGCGAGTTCGAGGCGCCGGCGCAGTCGGTGCTGGATGCGCTGCCGACGGAGTTCCCGAGCAAGGCGACGACGCGCGGCATGGTCAAGACGATGAACGCGATTGACGAGCGATGGGAGCACCTCGGCCGGGTGCACGACGCGGGGTTCGTCACGCCGGCCGATCACCCGGACATCGATCCGCCGCACGAAGCGCTGCAGCTGATGGAGCTGTTTCGCGAGCTGGGCCGCACCGACGACGACGCGAAGGCGCACGGCGAGGATTTTCTGGCGCGCCTGACCGCCGCCGAGCACGCCGCTGATGCGCTGGGCAATGCGCTGACCGCGTTTGCCGCCGACAAGGCCGATGCCGCGAAGAAGGCCGCGGCCGAGGCGGCGCACCAGGCGGTGGGCGCGGCCTGCAAGAGCTGCCATGCGGCGTATCGCGACAACCGCTGAGCGCGGCTACTCCTTCCGCTGCTGCTGGTCGTCTTCCTGCTGCCGCTGTTGCTGCTCGCGTTCCTGCTCCTTCTGCGGCGTGTTGCTTTCCGGGTTGGCTGGCGCGGCCGCGTGGCGCGAGTACCAGGCCGGGCGGTGCGCGTCGTAGAGGATCTGGTCGGCAGCGCGCTGCGCCTCGGTCAGTTTCGGATCGTCCTCGCGCGCGCCGTGGTCGACGATCAACAGAAGCGCATCGCGGCGTTGCGACTCGCTGGCCAACGGGTGCCGGTACACGCTCCACGCCACCTCGCAGACCGCCATCGCAGCCTTGCTGCTGGCGAGGCCGCGGCTCGCGTCGTGCGTCGTGTCGGCCAGCGCCTGATCGAGATCGATGTCGCCACCCTTGGTCATCCACTGCCCGAGGCTGACCCGCGGCAGATAGCCATCGAGACGCTGCTCGAGCGCCGCCACCGGCAACGTGAGCACCTGCGACGGCGGCCCGCTGTTGGAGTTGCCGCTGTTGCGGTTGGCGTTGCTCGAAAAATTGTTGGCGGCCGGGCTGTTGGTCGCCGGCATGTTCGAGCTGGCGTTGTCGGCCCAGTGTGCGCTGTCGGCGGCGGCGTTCGCCGCCGCGGTGATCAGGGTGCGCGGCGCATAGCCCGGGCCCATCGACCCTGGCGGGGCCGCGCCGTCGTACGCCGTCGGCGCGCTGGTGCCGCCACCGCGGCCGCCGAACACGACAATGCTCACGGTGATCATCAGCATCGCCGCGCTCGAGAGCATCACCCACTGCCCGGCCGAGACCGACTGCCAGCCGCGCCGTGCCGGTCGCGGGTTCGCGTTAGAGTTTGTGTTCCGCTTTGCGCGGCGTCGCGACGGGCTGGCCACCGGATCGATGTCGTCGGTCAGCGCTTCGGTCTCGCGCAGCCGCAGCTCCAGCGCGGCCTCCGTCATCAGCATGTCGTGCAGCCGGCGCGGCGGATCGGGCACGCTCGCGGCCGACGCATGCAGCGCGGCGCGCACTCCGCGCAGCCCGTCGAGTTGCTCGCGACGCGGATCATCCGCCGGCAACTCCGCACGCTTGCCCTCCGGACGCTCGTCGTAGAGGGCGTTCAGCAGATCCGGATCCATCATGTGTCGGCCCTCCTTTCCTCCGGCTACCCGGCGGCCATCCGACGGCGGTTCATGCTCTTGCGCAGGGACTCCAGCGCCACCTGCATGCGCGACTTGAGTGTGCTCTCCGGCACGCCCAGCACCACGGCGGCCTCCTTGAACGTCAACCCGCTGATCTCCTTCAGCAGCACCAGCTCGCGCTGGTCGTCCGGCAGTTCATCGAGTGCCCGCTGCAGTGCCGCAGCGGTGTCCAGGGCTTCGGCGGCGGCGTCCGGGCGTTGGGCGCCACCTTCCACGGTGTCGCCGAGCGTCGCGGAAGCCGGGTCGTGGGCGGAGCCGCCGACGGGCGCGCTGAGGCTGACAGCCTTGCGGTAGCCCTCCCGGCGGATCGTATCGATGCAGAGGTTGCGGGCAATGCGGAACAGCCACGGCCCGAACTTCTGCGCGCGCTTGAAGGTGGCCGCGCCGCGGATCACGCGCACGAACACCTCCTGGTGCACATCCTCGGCCAGCTGGTGGTCGCGCAGGTAGCGCACCACGAACCGGAACACCGGCTTCTCGTACCGGCCGAGCAGCACACCGAACGCCTCCAGGTCGCCGTCGACATAGCGGGCGAGCAGCGCTTCGTCTGCTACCTCATGCGTCATGACGCACAGCCCCGCGTTCCGGACGACAGATTCCCGTCCCGAAAGCATCGCGTCGCGGCAGCGGCTCCGCAAGCCCTGCGATCTGGTAGGCTGGCGGCGAACGGGCACATCCGCCAGTGCTGCACTGCACCGCGAGCCGCATGCGAGTCGCATTTCCAGCCAATCGCGCAACACTGCAGAAGCTGTGGGCCTGGCGACGTGCCGGGCGAACGACGCTGGGCGGCCTGCTTGCGCTCGACTGGTGCCTCGCGACACGCGACGACGGCCAGCAGGTGGTGCTCAGCGCGGCCATCGACGAGGCCGCGGTCAGCGATGTGCAGACCACGCTCGACCAGCTCGGCGGCGTCGACTGGATGTACTACGAACGCGACGGCGAACGCGGCGGCGAACGCGACGGCGACGGCGACGCGGCCATGCGGTTGCCGGAGGTGGTCGGGCCCGGGCTGCCACTCGATGTGTTCCTGCTCGTGCTGCCCGACAACCCGGACGCGAGCCGGCCACGCGACGTGATCGTCTCGGCCCGCGGCTTCGGCATCGCACAGCAGATTGTCGAAGACCTCTGCGCGGTCGCCGACACCACCGTGCTGGAGGGCGCCCGCGTTGCCACCGGGTTGCGCCACGCCAGCGGCGACGGCGAGGGCGCGGACGACACATGGTGGTTCCGCATCTCCGACCCGCCGTACTTCCTGCTGCGTCGCTGGCTCGCGTCGACGCACGTCGGCTTCGGCCCGCGCGTCGTGCGCATCTTCCGTCTGACGCCACCCACGGCAGCCGGGCGGCCGCACCTCTGGGTGCAATGGAACTTCCAGGCGGCGCTCGTGTCCGACAAGGACTTCGACCCGGCTGACACCGCCGACCAGCTGCTGCTGGTCTCGCCGTTCGAGCCGTTGCGGATGCTGCCGTCGAATGCGTTCGGGCCGCTGGCCGAGCGCATCATGCCGTTGGACAACGACCCGCAGGCCGGCCGCGTGGTGGCGGCGCCGCCCGGCGAGACTCGCCCCGAGCCGGTGCGGATCGACGTGCGTCTGCGCCAGCGCTCGCGCTACTCGGGCGGCGCGCGCCTGTGGCGGCTTCCCGAGAAGCGTCTGCGCGAGCAGGTGGTGTGGTTCGAGGGGCTGCCCGAGCAGGCGCGCCGCAATCTGATGTTCGCGGCGTGCCAGGACGCGAGCGGCGCGGCGATCCTCTATCTGATGGAGCAGGTTCGCGGCAAGACACTCGGCGAGCTGCGCGAGATCGCCGACGCGATGGCCGAG
>JBFWQT010000472.1:0-5728 GCA_050249295.1 Planctomycetota bacterium | reverse complement strand
CGAAAAATTCTCGAACCACACCTGCGTGCCGTCCGACGGTGGCACGCGCGGCTCGCCGCACATCGGCATGAACCCGGCGAACCAGTCCGGCCGGCGGTTTGCCAGCGAGAACGTTCCGCTGCCGCCGTCGGAGTGGCCGGTGACGAACACGCGGTCGTCATCAATGTTGTGGCGCGTCTTGATGTAGCGGATCAGCGCGAGCACGTTGGTCTGGCCGACGTTCTTCCACCAGCGCGCTTCCTGCGAGGTGCCGGGGCAGTCGGCGGCCGGCGTCGCCACGATCACATCCTTCGTGTCGCCGATCAGCATCGGCCAGCGGCGCGCAACGCCTTCGACCTGTTGCGGCTGCACACCCGACACGCCGCCGTGCAGCGAGATGATCAGCGCGTAGCGCGTGGTGGGCGTGTAGCTGTCGGGCAGCCAGACCCAGGCCGGGCGCGAGAAGCCGTCGGGGCAGGGGATGTCGTGGCGCGACAGGCCGGTGGCGGCCGGCACATCGGCGATCTCCAGCTTCGCGATCGCCTCGCTGACGCGCTGGGCGCCAAGGGCCACGAGTCGGCTGCGCAGGTCGGTCCGCTCGGCGTCGGCGTTGGTGCGGATCAGCTTGAGCAGCAGGTCGGTGGTGGGGTCGGGGTTCGCCGGCGGGTCCTGTGCGGCCAGCAGTGGCAGGCTGCCGAGGAGGACGGCGACCAGCGCGACGAGGCGGACCAGCCGGGACGAAGTCGAAGACGGGCGCATGCCGGGGCTCCTGCGAGTGGTGGGGAGTGGCGGGTGGCGGTGGACTGCGACACAGTGTGCAACCTGGCGGTGGAGACCGCTACACGATGCAATGCGCCATCGGGCAGATGGTTGGGTGCGTGCGTGCGTCGACCGGGTGGGTGGCGGGGCCCAGAAAGGGAAATAATAACGCCGATTCTAACTTGACTTTGGTAGAATACGGAGTATTATAGAGACTGGATGGTTGTGTCGCCGCGGAGCGATTGTGGGCAACCGTGGGAATGACAACCCGGATCTCCGGACTGCCGAAAATGGGGGAGACTGGCGACCATGAAACACCGCAAAATGTTTTCTGAAAAGAACTTGCGTAAAACAGCGCGACGCTTTCACAACCCCCACAGAACCCTTGATGAGCTCCATACGAGGCTTCACGAGCCCCATACGAGGCTTGACTCCACTTTCACTGGCACTTCACAAATCGGAGGCCCTTGAACAGGGGGCTCCAAGGCGATCCTACATCCGTCAGACGGGATACGAGGTGGTCGCGGGGGTGGTCGCGGTGTGGTCGGCACCCGGGACGACGAAACGAACCCAACCGAAGATCAGCTGCCGTCAGCCCCCACAGAACAAAAAAGTCAAATCATGAACTAGCCAGGCGGCCCTGCGTTCGCATATACTCGGCATCAGATAACTCACACGCGCAGCTATTCGTCGTCGACCCTTGCCACACGCCACGCGCCGCCCATAAGCTGAATGAAGGGCGAGCGAGCCACACACACAGACAGTCAGACCGTCACCACCCGCACCGCACTGTACGATGACAGACAACCGCGTCGCCGCAACCTGTAGCGCCTGCAACGGGCAGTTCAGGCTGGATTCCCGATTCGCTGGCAGCACGATCCGCTGTCCGGGGTGCGCCGCCCCGCTTGTCGTGCCCGCGATGAGCGGGATGAGTGTAGCCGGTGCGCAGGTCCCGCCTCCCGGTGGGGGCGGCGGGTACAACGCCGGCGCTCCGGACCTCCCGCCGCGGGCCGCGCCGCCGCCACCCGCGCGCGGCACCACAATGGTGGGTAGCGGCAACACGTCGTCGGTCGCGCCTCCGCCCGCGCGCGGTACGACCATGATCGGCGGCGCGCCGCCACCTCGCGCCAGCGCACCGCCGCCGCCCTCGGCCGCGCCGCCCGCGCGCCAGACGGCTGTGTATGACAGCGGCGCTCCGGCCGCTCCGGCGGCTCCGGCCGCGCCCGCTCCGCCCGCGCGCGGCGCGACGCGGATCATGAACTCGCCGCCCGGTCGCACGTCGTCGTCGGCCAACTCGCTGCCACCGCATGCCGCGCCGGCGCCGCCGTCGTCGCCCGCCGCGCCCCCGCGCACCGAGAAGCGCAGCGTGTCCGACTTGCGCCCCAGCGGCGGCACCACGAACTCGATCAGCTCGCGCGGCAGCCGCGCCAGCTCGGACCGCAGCGGCGCGACCCGCTCGCTGCGCAGCGACGACCGCATGTCGTTGCCACCGAAGGGGCCGCCGGTCGGCATGATCGTCGGCATCGCCAGCGGTGCGGTTGTGCTGCTGGTGGTGATCGTCGCCGTGATCATGGGCAACAAGGGGGGAACGCCCGACCCGATCGCCAAGAACTCCGGCTCGCCGTCGTCGAACAGCCAGCAGGCCAATGCGGCCTCGCCCGGGCAGGTGATCGAGAAGCGCAATGCGCTCGACGCCGAGATGGCGAAGGCGGCCGACGTGAATGTGCGGATCTCGCGCCTGCAGGCCTGGGTGCCGTCGGTCGAGGCCACGCCGCAGATCCAGCCCGACTGGGACCGCCACTTCCAGCGCGCGCTGCAGGATGCGCAGGCCGCGCTCGAAGGCAGTTCGGGCTCGTCACGCGAGAAGGCGATCGCCTTCCAGAAGCTGGCCGAGTGGGCCGAGGTCTGCAAGAAGCCCGAGGCCGCGATGAAGATCTGGTTGCGCTGCCGCGAGGTCGACGAGAACAACGTCAAGGCCAACGAGAAGCTCGGCTACGTGAAGTACGAGCTTCCGCAGGGTGAGCTGATCGAGCGCGCCAACCTCGAGGCCGGCCTGCTCTCCGATCTCGACCCGTATGTCGGCAAGTGGATGTCGCCGCGCGAATACGCGCAGGCGAAGCAGGTCGAGGCACGCGTGGTGGCCGAGGTCGAAGCGTTCTACGGCAAGATCGACGGCGACCCGTTCATGGCGGCGGCGTTCCAGGAGCAGCAGCGCCTGAAGAAGCTGACCACCTTCGCGAACATGGACTTCGAGGTGGTGATCCTCAAGCCGTGGGTTGTGCTGATCACCAAGGAAGGCAACACACTGCGCCTGTTCAACAAGCGCAAGGAGGCCTACGGCCAGCTGCTCGCCTCGCTGTGGCGCGAATGGAAGAAGCAGATCATCAAGCTCAACCTCAAGTCGACCGTCCCCGACGACTCGCTCGACAATCCGCGCCCGTTCGTGGCCGTCGGCTTCGCCACGTTCGAGAAGTACAAGGAGTTCCAGGACAGCCAGCGGCGCTTCCTGTCGCCCAGCACCCGCGCCTTCTACGACCCGAACAACCGCACCATCAACTTCTACGAGAGTGAGGATGGCGGCATCGGGCACTACGACGACGACATGGTGCTCGTGCACGAGTGCTCGCACCAGGTGATGGACCGCTACTCGGCCAACGGCTGCCTCGGCTTCCAGAACCACTGCCTGACCGAGGGCTACCCCGAGTACCTCGCCTACTGCGAGTCGTTCGACGAGCGCATGAAGTTCAGCACGCTCGACCCGCAGTCGCCCAAGAACTGGCGCGGCCCGAGCCTCTGCATGATGCACGCGCAGTTCGGCGCCAAGCGCCGGCCGTACGGCGAAGCGCAGATGACCGAGGACGACTGGCTGCTCTTCGATGCCGCCATGCTGGCCTGCCTGCGGGACCAGACCTGGACCGCGTGGATCGGCGCCAACTACATCGCCGACAGCCTCGGCAACTCGGTCTACTACCGGCGCGCGCGCGTCCGGCAGTGGTTGTGGGGCGACGCCGGCGACTTCTTCCACACGCTGTTCTATTCGTACGCGTGGGCGTTCACGTACTGGCTGAACAAGACCTACCCGCAGCAGTACGAGTTGTGGCTGACCACGGCGATGGGCAACGACCCGCAGGCCGGCGAGGCCGAGGGGTTCTGCCGGGCATTCGGTATCCGGGTGGATGCGATGCCCGACCTGAACCGCCTGTGTGGCCCGATGAACAAGAACCTGCGCCGCAACCAGGAGCAGGCCTACGAAGTGTGGGAGCAGCGGCTCGCCATCCTGCGTGCCACGCCCGGCATCCAGAAGCTGCATCGCGAATGGGCCGCGTGGATGAACCGCACGTTCCCGCCCGACGAGCAGGTCGACAACTCGGACCTCGATCGTGAGCCCAGTGGTCCCACGGCCGGCCCCGGCATGACGTCGGACGAGGCGCTGGCGAACCTGAAGAAGAACAAGGACCGCTTCATTGACCTCGCCAAGGACGCCCTCGAAGACGAATCCGGCTCCGGCATGTTGATCTTCCAGCTGATGGTCTTCCGTTACCTCTCGATGGGTGTCACGGAGGAGCAGATCAACGAGGTGCTGGCCGAAGGCGGCTACGAGGTGAATTGGGACACCGGTCAGGTACGCAAGAAGGGTGGCTGACGACCGCGACTGACGCACACCGGGCGGCGCGAGATGTCGCGCCGCCCGGTGTCGCTTCTGCGATCCGTTGTCGCTCGCGGATCCGTTCGGCGGTCAGCTCAGGCCGCGTCACGCACACGGAAGCCCAGCGCCTTGCCGATCGCATCCAGCTCGGTCATCAGCTGGCTGAATTGCTCTGGCAGCAACGACTGCGGGCCGTCGCTCAGCGCCTCGTCCGGCCGGTCGTGCACCTCGATCATCTGCCCGTGGCACGGCAACGCGGCGGCCGCGCGAGCGAGCGGCGCGACCATGTTGCGGATGCCCGTGCCGTGGCTCGGATCCACCAGGATCGGCAGGTGCGAGAGCCGTTGCACCACCGGCACCACGTTGAGGTCGAGCGTGTTGCGCGTGTGCGTGGCGAACGTGCGGATGCCGCGCTCGCAGAGCATGACCTTCGCGTTGCCCTCGGCCATGATGTACTCGGCCGCCTGCAGCCACTCCTCGAGCGTTGCGCTCATGCCGCGCTTGAGCATCACCGGCTTGTTCAGCTTGCCGACGTCGCGCAGCAGCGCGTAGTTCTGCATGTTGCGCGCGCCGATCTGGATCACGTCGGTGTAGCGCGCGACGAGCTCGGCGGTGTGCTGGTCGAGCGCCTCGGTCACCACCGGCAGGTCGAACGTCTCGCGCGCCGCCGCAAGGATCTTCAGCCCGTCCTCGCCCATGCCCTGGAACGCGAAGGCCGAACTGCGCGGCTTGAACGCACCGCCGCGCAGCAGGTGCGCGCCCGCGTCCTTCACCACTTTCGCGATGCGCATCAACTGGTCCTCGCTCTCCACCGAGCACGGCCCCGCGATCACTGGCATGAACCCCTTGCGCCCGATGCCGATCGTGCGCCCGCTCGGCGTCGCGATGTCGATCACCGTGTCGGCCGCCTGCACATCGCGGCTCGGCAGCTTGTACGGCTTGGTGACCGGCACCGCTTCGGCCACGCCTTCCAGCAGCATGAACGGCCGTGGATCGACGCGCCCGGCGTTGCCGGTGATGCACACCGCCATCGCCACGCCCGGCATGATGTGTGCCGTGTATCCCCGGGCCTGAACGAGGCGGACCACGGCGTCCACCTGTTCCTTCGTGTGGCCGACCTTCATCGTGATGACCATCGTGTGTTGCTCCTGCAGTGAGTGGTGGTCTGAATGTTGGTTTGGGAGGTCGTTGCGAGAACAAGAGCCGCGACCGTCAGGGAGCGGATGTAGCGGCGCGAGCCAACCGATCATTGCTGGTTCAGCACATAGTCCGCCGCTCCCTCCGCGTCCTCCGGGTGAAACAGCCATCGTGTGCTGCCATGCCGGGTCCACACGTGCTCGCGTT
>JBFWQT010000471.1:0-5734 GCA_050249295.1 Planctomycetota bacterium | reverse complement strand
TTCCTGCTGTATCTGATGATGCTGTTCGGCATCGGCGGCCTCCTCTACGCGAGCATCAGCGGCGCGGCGCCGACGACGATCGAGATGCACGCGTTCGGCGCGTTCGTCCAGCCGTCGGGGCCGATGTTCCCGATCCTGTTCGTGACCATCGCGTGTGGTGCGATCAGCGGCTTCCACAGCCTCGTCGCGTCGGGCACCACCAGCAAGCAGCTCGACAAGGAGAGCGACGCGAAGGTCGTCGGCTACGGCGGCATGCTGATCGAGGTCTGCCTCGCGGCGCTGTCGCTCGCGGTCGTTGCGTCGATGTCGCCTGACGTGTTCGCCCGGCACTCCGCTGGCGGCGTGATCAATGTGTTCCAGCAGGGGCTCGGCACGTTCATCGCCACGCTCGGCATTCCGATGTCGTTCGCGACCACCTTCGTCGGCCTGAGCATCTCGGCGTTCGCGCTGACGTCGCTCGACACCTGCACGCGGCTCGCGCGGTTCATCTGGCAGGAGTTCTTCGAGGTGCGCCGGCACACGCACGCTGGTGCGGCCGACGACCGCGTGGAGATGGCCGAGCCGAAGAACACGCTGCTCGGTCATTCGATGGCCGGCCGGATCACGGGCACGCTGGTGCCGGTGGTGTGTGGTGGCGCGCTCACGCTCAGCGGTCAGTGGAAGGTGATCTGGCCGCTGTTCGGTGCGGCGAACCAGATGCTCGGCGCGCTGGCGCTGATGGCGGCCGCGGTGTGGCTGTCGCGCAAGGGGATGAAGACGATGTACGTGATCGTGCCGATGGTGCTGATGTTCGCGATCACGCTGACCGCGCTCGGCGTGCTGTTCGTCAGCAACCTGCGCGGTGCGCTGGCCGCGGCCGACGACGCGGCGATGAAGGCGCTGCCGGGACAGTACCTGCTGTGCGGACTGTCGCTGGTGTTGTTCGCGCTGTCCGTGGTGCTGCTGGTGCGCGCCGTGATGGCGCTGCGCGGGGGCCGCGAGACACCGGCACCGGCCGCGTCGGTGGTCGCGCCGACCTGATCAGTGCACCCGCCAGCCACAACAAAATACGAAGCCAATGACCAGACGAAGGCAATGACGAATGACGCGCCAGCCTCAGTCGCCTGACTCGCCACCACCACTGCCACCACCCGGCGGGTTGCTGCCACCGGCCTGCCAGGCCGCGTAGTCGGCTTCCCAGCCATTGGGCATCCGCAGCACCCGACGCGGCACGATCTCGCGCGACCCGCCGGGCGGCTGCCAGAACAGCTTGATCACCTCGTGGCGCCGGTTCTCCCAGAAGCGCACTTCAATCGGGTACAGTCCGGGCGCGAGTTCGACCTCGCCGTCGATCTCCTTGTAGTAGTGCACCGTGCCGTCATCGAGCGTCAGGACGTCGCCGAGAATGCGGAACGCCATGCCGTCGTCGCCGCCAACCCAGAAGTGGTACGTGCCGGGCGCGTCGATGCGGATGAAGCCGGTCCACACGGCACCGAACGTCTCGGTCACGAACGGGAGATCGAAGTCGCCCGTGCCCTCGAGTTCCAGTTCGTGGTCGTGGCGCATCACCGTCACGGGCCGGTCGTCGGGGAAGCCGGCCGGCCACTCGTTGGGCATGTTCTCTTCGGGGAAGTCGTAGTAGCGGCCGAGCAGGCCCACGTCGCGCAGCGGCAGCACGGCCGGCAGCGACGTGAGGTAGCGGTAGCGCACGGTGACGTTGCCGTGGCCCACGCCGGTCGGCACCGTGACCACGAACGCCGAGGTGTCGGCCGGCAGGTTGCCCGGCGCGGCCGGCGTACTCGGCGCGACGATGCCGTCGATGAACGCCTCGATCGTGTCGCTCGCCGGCACGCCCTTGACCTGCAGCACGAACGTCTCGCCCTCGGCCGGGCCGTGCTCGTGCGAGGTCTCGAGCTTCACGATCTCCGGTGGCGCCGCGGGCATGTCGGCCGGCGGGAACCACCACGACACCGGCACCGCAAACGGCGCGGCATCGGGCGCGGTGCCATCCACGCGCTGCAGCGTGATCGCCAGATGCGCCGCGCCACCGCCATCCACCGCCTGGATCACGATCGGATGCATGCCCGCTTCGAAGTAGTGCTGCGCAATCTGCTCGCCGCCGCTGATCGGCAGCTCGAGCAACGGCGTGTTGTCGACGGTCAGGCGCGCCGCCTCGCTCGCGGCCAGCACCACCGACCACAGGCCGCTCTCGGGCACGCCGAGCCGGCCGTCGTAGCGGACCGACAGCGCCTTGTTCTTGATCGCCGAGTCGATGCCGCTGCGCGAACCGTACGCGACGGCCTGCGTGACGTGCACGTCGTCGGCCGGTCGCAGGCCCGGCGGCACGAACTCCAGCGGCTGATCGGTGAGGTCGTGGAAGCTGGCGAGCAGGCCGAACACGGTCGTCACCTTGAAGGTCAGCGCGTTGCTGCGCGAGTCGCCCTGCAGCACCGTGAGGCTGCCGGTCTGCGCGCCGATCGGGACGATCACGCGCAGCGACGTCGCGTCGCCCGACACCACATGCGTGAGCTGACCGCCGAACTCCACGCGCGTCTGGTCGATGTACGGCGAGAAGTCGCGGCCGATCAGCACGACCTCATCGCCGACGCCGGCCGACTTCGGCTCGACGCGTTCGAGGATCGGCGGCACGCTGCCAGCCGGATCGACGGCGGGCATCAGGAAGCCGGGCGGCACGATCGTCGGCTCGCTCGGAATACGGTCGGCGGGCAGCGGCGGAATCGTCACGCTGGTGCCGGGCTCGATCAGCTGGTCGGGGTCGCCGAGTTCGAGGTTCGCGTCGATGATGAGGTCGGCGAACGTCGGCGTGCCGTAGGCGGTGGCGGCCAGCGTGGCGGGCGTGTCGCCCTCCACGGCGGTGTGCTGCGTCGGGCTGTCGGGTGCTGCGCCGGCGGCATCCAGCACGGCCATCTGCGGCGGCGTGTAGTAGCGCAGTCGGGTCTGCGCGTTCTTCTGCTTGTGGTACCAGGTGATCTGCACCGGGTGCTGGCCCTCCACGAGATCGAGCGTGAAGAACAGCTCGAGGTAGATGCCGGAGTCGTTGTCGGAGAACACCTGCGCGCCGTCGACAAACACGCGCATGTCGCCGGTGTGGCCCACGAAGAACGCGTAGCGGCCGGGCTGCACGACGTTGAAGGTGCCGTCCCAGCGCGCCATGAACGCCGGGCCTTGCGAACCAGAACCCGGCAGATCGAGGTGCAGATCGGCCGTGCTCGCAAAGTCGATCGTGCGGTCGAGCCGCGAGAACAGCCGCTGGAACGTGCCCCACTGGTCGGGCGGAGCCAGCTCGAGCTTGCCGTTGGCCGGGTTGTTCTGCGGCTCGAAGTAGCTGCCGAGCAGGCCGCCGTTCGGGTTGTTCGGGTCGAGCGTGGTGATCGCCGGCGAGCCGTTGAACTCCGGCAGCTTGACCGGCTTGCTGGAGAGCAACTCGTGCGGCACACCCTGGCGACGCGGCCCACGGTTGCGATTGCCGCGGTTGCCACGACCGGGCCGGCGATCGGTCGACGACGCGGCGGCGCCGGCGCCAGGGTTGACGGTCACGCCACCGGCGGCCGGGTTGTTCGGGTCGTTCGGGTCGAGTGGCGGCGGCGTGGGGTTGCCGTTGGCATGCGGGTCGGCGCCGATCGGGCCGGGGTCGCGGCCCACCACACTGTTGTCGTCGGGATCATCGCCGTCACCGTTGCCGCGCGTGCCGGCCTTGCCGTCGAGGGCGACGCGATCACCATCGCCGGTACCGGCACCGCCGCGCGCATTGCGCGCATTGGCCGCGGCGTCGCGGTCGGTCGGGCCGAACAACACCCACGCCGTGCCGCCGAGGAACAGCAGCAGGAACAATGGCGCGAGCACTACGAGAATCCGGCGACGACGCATCGGCGACTCCGTCGTGGAAGCGTGCCTGAGCACCGGATTCTACTCTTCGCGCCCGCAACTGTCGCGACCGCGGCGGGGTCCGGGTCGTTTGCTATAAACGGCAACGCAGACGCGCACGCATCCGCCCGAATGATCGACCCGCACGACGAACCGCAACCGCCGCACGACGGGATGGGTGACGAGGAGCCGGATGCGCCGGACCTGCCGTTCGATCTCGCGGCCGATGCTGATGCCTCGGTGGGCGAGGGCGACGCGACCGACCCCGCGCTCAAGCCGCCGCCTGCACCGCCCGAGACCGGCGTCCACCCGGCCATCGCAGACAGCAGCACCGGCGCGTCGATCGACCGCGCGCTCGATGCCGTCGTCGTGCATCACCCGCCGCCCTTCGCCACGATCGAAGCCGCCGAGGCCGCTGTCGAAGCCGCCGACGCGCACCCGGATCCGCTGCCGCCGCACGAGGAGAGCGGCATCGTCGTCCCGTTCCTGCCTGACGAGCGGCCGCCGATCCAGATGATCGACCTCACGGTCACGGTGCACGGCCGCACGCTGATCCGCAACGCGAACATCGGCATCGGCCACGGCGAAGTCGTCCTGCTCGTCGGCGGCTCGGGCACCGGCAAGTCGGTGCTCAGCAAGATCCTGCTCGGCCTGATCACGCGCGACACGCCGGGCTTCGTGATCACCGGCCGGCTGCTGGTGCATGGCCGCGACATCCTCTCCGGCAACCTGCGCGAGACGCGCCGCTTCGGCATCGTCTTCCAGGACTACGCGCTGTTCGACGAGCTCACGCCCGGCGAGAACCTCGACTTCGCGTTCGACCACTCGCCGGTGAAGTGGCTGCCGCACGAGCGCGACCGCCGGCTGAAGCGACTCACCGAGACGCTGAGCCTCAACCTCGACACGCCGATCTCGCAGAGCTCGGGCGGCGAACGGCGGCGCCTCGCGATCGCGCGCACGCTGGCGTACGACCCCGAGATCGTGCTCTACGACGAGCCGACCACCGGCCTCGATCCGCTCAACTCCGAACGCGTCGCGCAGCTGATCGGAACCTCGTCGCGCCAGTTCGGCAAGACGTGCTTCGTGATCACGCACGACTACGAGTACCTGCGCGGCGTGGCCGATCGCGTGCTGCTGCTCGACCCCGAGACGCGCGAGCTGGTGGAGCTCGACAAGGAGAAGGCGACGGCCGGGTTCGTGCGCGACCGCCTGCAATCGCTCGCGCCGCCGAGCACGCCGCAGGTCTCGCCGGTGCGCAAGCTGGCGCGGCGCGTGGCCGGGTTCTTCATCGGCACGTCGCGCGTGATCGAACAGGCCGAGGGGCTGCCGCGCAGCATGCTGACGTGGCCGTTCACGATCGGCCTTGCCGTGATCGGTGCTGTGGCGTTGGCCGTCTTGATGATGCGCGGCGCCGCGGCCGCCGTGGTCGAGCCGCCGGTGTCGATCGGCCTGACCGGCGCGTTCGCGCTCGGCGCCGCCTTGATGCTTGTCGCCCGGCTGCGCGAGTCGCGTCGACACGGCCTGACCTCGCTGCTCTGGCTCGGTGTGCTGGTGCTCGGTGCCATGACCGTGCATGGCGCGCTCGCGCCGATGTTCGGTCGCGACCTGCTGGCGCGCGCGTCGATCGCGGCCCGCAATATGCCGCTCGAACTCGTCGGCCAGTTCGGCGCGAACGCCACGACGATGTTCCTGATGACGGTCGTCCCGGCCCTCTGGTCGCTCTCGCAGATCACCCGCTGGCGCCACGCCATGACGGCCCTCTCGCTGATCGGCGCGACGACAATGGCGTTCGTGCTGGTCTCGGCCGGCGTGAGCAGCCTCTCGCAGCCGAAGCTCGTGTCGTCGTTCGCGCTCGACGTGCCGTCGTTTG
>JBFWQT010000470.1:0-5737 GCA_050249295.1 Planctomycetota bacterium | reverse complement strand
GACCGTGAGCACGTTGCGCGCGGCCGGTGCGTTCGCGCCGTCCGCGATGCCGGGCGCCCCGGCGGCCGATCCGATTGCCGACGCGCGGATGGTGGGCGTGGTGGTTGAAGGCGGCGCGCACGGCACGGTGTTCGTCAAGTTCGTCGGACCGCGCGAGTCGGTGGATGCAATTGCCGGGGCGATCGACACGATGATCGCGAACCTGCGGCCACACTGACCGGCCGTGCGTCCAGCTACTGCGCACGCCACTCGATCGGGTCGGGCGCGCGTTTCGCGGGCCATGCTTGCCGCCCTCCGCCCCGGCTTCTATCCTGGCGCCGCAACAACTATTGACCGCAACTGGCCCTGGACCCGCAGTCACATGATCACGAATGTCGGAGTGATCGGCACCGGCGCGATGGGCGCCGGCATCATGCAGGTGGCCGCGCAGGCCGGCTGCAACGTGATCGGCCGCGACCTGAATGACGACGCGCTCGCCAACGGCCTCAAGACCATCGACCGCATGCTGAAGATTGCGGTGCGCCGCGCCGGCCTGCCGCAGGCCGATGCCGACGCCGCGAAGGCGCGCATCGCCACGACCACCGACGTCAGCAAGCTCGCCGACTGCGACATCGTGATCGAGGCGGCCGTCGAGGTGATGGACATCAAGAAGAAGATCTTCGGCGAGCTCGACAAGGTCTGCAAGCCGGCCTGCATCTTCGCCAGCAACACCAGCGCGCTGAGCATCTCGGAGATGAGCACCGCGACCGACCGCCGCGACCGCTTCTGCGGGCTGCACTTCTTCAATCCGGTGCCGATGATGGAGTTGCTCGAGGTCGTGCGCACCGACGCAACCTCGGACGCCACGTACACGGCCGTCACGGAGTGGGGCGAGCGCATCGGCAAGACCTGCATCACGGCGAAGGACACGCCCGGCTTCATCGTCAACTTCGTGCTGATGCCGCTGCTGCTTGGCGCGGCTGCGTTCTACGAGAAGGGCATCGCCACGGCTGAGGACATCGACGCCGGCATGCGCCTCGGCTGCGGCCACCCCAAGGGCCCGCTCGAACTGCTCGACGCGATCGGCCTGGATGTCGCGCTGCACGTGGCCGAGACGATCTCGGCCGCGCACCCCGGCGAGCAGCAGTACGTCGCGCCGAAGATCCTCCGCGACCTGGTGGCCGCCGGCAAGCTCGGCCGCAAGACCGGCGAGGGCTTCTACAACTACAACAAGGGCTGACCCGAGGTGACTGACGTGACCGAGTACAGCTACAGCCTGCTCGAAATCGACGGCCCGGACGACGACGGCATTCTCACCGTGGCGGTCAACCGGCCCGATGCCAAGAACGCGCTCGACACCGCGGTGATCGGCCAGATCGGCGAGGTGCTGCAACGCGCCGAAGCCGACGCGGCCGTGCGCGCGCTGGTCATCACCGCCACCGGCAAGGTCTTCGGCATCGGCGCCGACATCCCCGAGATCCTCGGCCAGGGTGACGACCAGGATCAGCTCAAGACGATGATCGAGCAGGGCCACCGCGTGTTCCGCGCGCTCGAGCAATCGACGCTGCCGACGTGCGCGGCGATCAACGGTGTGTTCTGCCTCGGCGGCTCGCTGGAGCTCGCGCTGGCCTGCACGCTGCGCGTGGCCAGCAAGAAGGCGCGCCTCGGCCTGCCAGAAGTCACGATCGGCCTCACGCCCGGCTACGGCGGCACGCAACGCCTCGCCCGGCTGATCGGCAAGGGCCGCGCGATGGAGATGATTCTCACCGGCGAGCCGATCCGCGCCGAGGAGGCTGCCCGCATCGGCCTGATCAACCGCGAAGTGGACGGCGGCGACGAGGTGAAGGAAGCGAAGGCCCTGCTCAAGAAGGTGCTCGACAACGCGCCGATCGCGGTGCGCCTGGCGATGCGCGCAATCAGCGATGGCCTCGACCTGCCGCTCGACGACGCGCTCTCGCTGGAACGCGAGACGTTCGTGGAGGTGCGCGCCACCAACGACGCAGCCGAGGGGCTGGCGTCCACGCAGGAGAAGCGCAAGCCGACCTGGAAGGGCCGCTGACGCGCACACGTTGTCCCGCTCCCAGACGGTCGCGGCTCGGACCGGAACGAACGCCGAAGAAGATGGAGTGCGCCCGCGTGGCACGCGAGATTCCCGAGCAATGGCCCCCGTCGCCGCAGTGGCTCTCCGCGGACGAGAGTCCGTGGGGCGTGGCGGTGGTCGACTGCCGGGCGTATGCGCTCGGCATGCGCTCGGTCACGCAGGATGCCGAGGTGGCCGCCAGCTTCACGGCGCTGCGCAGCAACCCCGGCGACCACCTGCGGGGCGCGCACCCCGACGACGGCGAGCAGGTGCCGAGCACGCTCGAATGGCCGGTGCCGTCCGCGCCGCCCGACGGGCCGATCTTCCGGGCCGGTGCGATGGAGGACAAGTGGGACGTGACGTGTCACGCCGGCTGCCTCTACTTCACGCGCAGCTGGACCGGCAACCTCATCTACCGACTGCAGACGCAGTTCAACGACGGCCTGCTGTCGGCCGACGCGGTCGAGTACGATCCATCGCAGGCCAACGTCGAACTCGCGCCGGCCGTCGTGGACTACATTGTGAAGTCGCACCTGCTCGGCTTCCTCTGTCCGCACCCGGCGCTGGTGCCGGGCGACGACCCGCACCCGATCGCGCTCGCGTCGTTCTCGCTGTTCGGGCGGGCCGGGTGGTTCGCTACGCACGATGACACGCTGCAATTCCGACCTGACTGACCCGACGCCACGACTCGCCACATGACGACACGACCCTTCGACGGTCAGTCCGCAATCATCACCGGCGCCTCGCTCGGCATCGGTGCCACCACGGCGCGCATGCTGGCCGCGCAGGGCGCCAACGTCACGCTGTGCGCGCGCAACGAGGAGGCGCTGCGGGCCGTGGCCGCCGAGTGCTGCGAGGCCGGTGGCAAGGCCGAGGTGTGCGTGGCCGACGTCCGCAGCGCCGAGGACATGACCGCCGCGGTGGAGGTGGCGACGAAGCAGTTCGGCCGCATCGACATCGCGATCAGCAATGCCGGCATCGCGCGCGACAACATCTTCCTGCGCATGACCGACGACGAGTGGAGCAGCGTGATTGCGACCAACCTCACGGGTGCCTTCAACTTTGCGCGCGCCGTCGGCCGCGTGATGCGCAAGCAGAAGGCCGGGCGCCTGATCTTCAACGCCAGCCTCGCCGGCCTGCACGGCAACGCCAACCAGGCGAACTACGCGGCCAGCAAGGGCGGCATGATCGCGATGGCGAAATCGCTCGCCAAGGAGTGGCTGCCGTACGGCGTGAAGGTCAACTGCGTCTGCCCCGGCGTGATCGACACCGAGATGACCCGCGCCTACCCCGAGCACCTTCGCGTGAAGGGCCTCGAGGTGATGCCGATGGGTCGCTTCGGCACGCCCGACGAGGTCGCCGGCGTGATCCTCTTCCTGGCGGGCCCGAGCGGCGACTACATGACCGGCAAGGCGATCGAGATCGACGGCGGTATCGAGATCTGACCGATGCCCGATCCACCACCGTTGATCCTCGCGTCCACGTCGCCGCGCCGCCACGCGTTGCTGGCCGGGCTTGGCGTGCCGTTCGAGGTGCTCGACCCGGCGGTGGCCGAGCCGGACCCGGCACCCGGCGTCAGTGGACCCGACTACGCGCAACAGATGGCGCTGCTCAAGGCGCGCGCCGCCGCCGCGCAGCTCGCCGCGGCCAACCGGCCGCCCGCGCTGATCCTCGCATCCGACACCACGGTTGACTGCAACGGCGAGATCCTCGGCAAGCCGGCCGACCGCGACGACGCGATCCGCATCCTCACCGCCCTCTCCGGCACCACCCACGTCGTCAGTTCCGCCTGGTGCCTGATCGACGCGCATGGCGCCGAGGCCGTTGGCGTGGACATCACACGGATCACATTCCGGCCGCTCGAACGCGGCGAGATCGAAGCCTACGTCGACACCGGGGAGTCGTTCGGCAAGGCCGGTGCCTACGCGGTCCAGGAGCATGGCGACCGGTTTGTCGCACATATTGACGGCGAGTTCTCGACCGTGGTAGGTCTCCCCCTCCCTGTTGTGGCCGAACTGCTGCAGGCGCGCGGATATCGGGTGACTCTGCCAGGCCGGGCACGTCCGACCGACTGAGACCCTCTCGCGCCGGGCTCGCCCGGCTTTGCCTGCAGTGCCGCCCCACCGACCGCTTGGCGGGTGGCGCCAGTGACCATCTCCCCCACGCTCACGCCAATTCCGATGTCGAAGATCGAGAACACTCCCGCCGTTCGCGTCCGCACACTGCTGCTGCTGCCGGTGCTGCTGCTCGCGGCCGCCGCGTCGCTGGTGGCGTGCCAGAAGGTCAACCCGGCGCCCAGGGTCATCAACAGCGCGCTGCCCACGCGTGTGCCCGGCTCCGTGCAGTTCGACGGCGGCGCGCAGGTGCGCGTGCAACTGCTGACCACGGCCGAGGCGCGCGAGATGGCCCCCGGCCGCACCGCGTTCGACGTCATCGACGGCGTGCACCACGGCCTGCTCCACGCCTACCCGGCCGACACCAGCGTGGCGTTCCGCCAGCACATCTGCGCGGTCGACACGGTCGTGCTGTTCCTCGACGGCGACACCCGCGTGGTGAATGTAGCGCTCGTGCCGGCGACCCCGCGCAAGCTGATCGGCGAGGCCATGCCGTCGAACCTGCGCGAGCAAGGCGTGGACCCCGAGCTGTGGCTCTCGGTCGAGAAGCAGATGACCGGCGCGTTTGCCGCCGCCCCGCTGATGAACGTGCGTTGGGGCGTGCAGGTGCCCGCCAGCTGGTACGCCGCCAACCAGATCAAGCCCGGCACGAAGTGCGACATCCCGGCCGAGTTCGTCGAGAAGGCCGCCAACGCCGAGCCGGTGTTCCCGCAGATCGAGTTCGCGTACACGCCGTTCACGGGTCGCAACAACGACAGCGACCGCGCGGCCCAGCGCGTCAAGCGCTTCAGCCTGCGCACCGCGTTCACGCCCACCTCGCGCGCCATGTACCTCTCGCGCGAAGGCATCATGCGTCTCACCCCCAACGACTGCGTGATGATCGCCTGGCCCGACGAGCGCGTGATCTCCTTGCAGACGCTCGACCTGACCACACCGATCTTCGTCGTGCCGTTCCGCCTCAACGAGTCCACCGGCACGATCACCAACATCAACGGCCCGCTCGTCGAGCTGCGCCCGGCCACGCGCACCGACGACATCGAGCCCGAGAAGCTCGGTTGGGAGAAGATCTTCGAGCGCCGCAACTGGGAGTACCGCAGCAAGGACAAGCACAACGGCTTCCTGCTGATGCGCGGCTCGGCGATCTATCCGCTGAAGCTGCAGCCGTCGGGTTCGATCGTCGGCGGGTTCAAGGATCCGTTCGTCTGCGACCTGCCGGAACCGGTCAGCCGCCTGCCGATCCTGCCGGGCTCCGACTCCGTCGCCGTCACGCTGACGCCCGAGGGCGAGGCCGCGGTGACTGCTCGCGTGCGCGTGCTGATGACCGATCAGGACCGTTATCGCGGCCTGGCGCACATCGGCCCGCTGCCCGCCGCTGGCAGCGGCACGATCCCGCATGATGGTGGCGAGGTGCCGCCCACGCCGGTGTTCGAACCGACCGTCGACCAGGCCGACGCTGCGCCCGAAGCGTGGCCGACGCTGCGCCCGAAGCGTGGCTGCTGATGGTCGATCGCTTACGCCAGCGGCCGCTGTTCAGTGGCGGCCTGAAGGCGCCATACTACCAGAA
>JBFWQT010000469.1:0-5743 GCA_050249295.1 Planctomycetota bacterium | reverse complement strand
GCCACCGACAACAACCGCATCACCCCGCCGCGGCCGCGCGATCCGCTCGAGGATCCGTTGTTCACGGACGCGCAGGACCCCGCGCTGTGGGGCCCCACGCTCAAGCTGCCGCCGCCGCCCTCCGCCGTGCCAGGGCTGATCGACTCGCAGTTTGACGCGCCGCCGATGGCCTACGGCGAAGCGCTCTACGAGGACACCGCGACTGACGCGACCGGCCTGGTCTTCAATATGATGTCGCCCGACGCGCTGGATGCCAGCCCGGCCACGGCCGAGGAACTGCCCAGCGACCTGCCGGACGACATTGTGTCGTCCGACTTCACGGCGCCGAGCGGGTTCGGCGGTTTCGGCTTCGGCGACGACAGCGGGTCGGACGACCCGGCGTCGAGCGCGCCGACGCTGGTCGCCGACGGCCTGCCGGAAGTCGACGAGGCCGACGAGGCGTTCCTTGATCAGCTGGCGGGCGAGCAGGGCGGCGTCACGACGCGCGACCCGGCCAACCTCACCGAGTCGGGCGTGCGCAAGATGGAGACGTCGGAGCTGACGTCGTTCACGCCGCCCGCCGACGACGAGCCGGCCGACGAACCGGCTGCACCCGCGGCGGCCACCGTGCTGCCCGACCTCGACGCCGGGAAGGAAGTCGAGGCTGACGACAAGACGTACCTGGTGCGCAAGACGCGCCAGCTCACGCGCGAGGAGCTGGCGGCGGCGGCCGATCCGCGGCCCGAGTGGCTCGGCGGGCTGCTCTTCGCCGAGGGTGTGATCACGGCCGAGTGCCTCGAGGAGTTGCGCGACGACGCCGATCCGGTTGGCGCCGAGTTGCTCGATGTGCTGGCGAAGGCCGGCACCGTGCGCCGCGCCGAGCTGCAGGAGTTCATCGCGCAGCTGTACGAGGTGCCGACGGTGCTGCTGGACGTGTTGCAGCCCCAGGCGGCGGCCGTCGATGCGCTGCCCGAGGCGCTCGGCAGGCGACTGAAGGCGGTGCCGGTGCGGCGCTTCGGCGACGTGCTGGTGGTGGCGGTGGCCGAGCCGTCGGAGGCGTCGAAGGTGGTGCGCGAGTTGCGCGCCGAGACGCGGCTGCGCATCAAGCTCGTGGCGGCGCAGGATGCCGCGACGATCCCGGCTGCGCTCGACAAGATGTACCCGGCGAAGCCGAAGCTGCCGAAGGTCGAGTTGCCGAAGGTCGAGTTGCCGAAGCCGGGGCCGAAGGTCGAGAAGCAGGTTCCCGACAAGGCTCCTGACAAGGTGCCTGCCAGTCCGGCGCCGCTCGAGGTCGTCACGCTGCCGCCGCGCACGCCGCTGCCGGCGCCGATCCCGGCCCTCAACAAGCCGGCCGCCAGCATCTCGCCGGCGCAGTTGCCGCCGCCGCCGACACCCGTACCCGCCACCCCCGCGCGCTCCGCGTTTGCCAAGCCGCCGGTTCCGCCGGCCGCTACCGCGTCGCGTCCGACTCCGACTCCCACGCCGACGCCGACTCCGACGCCGACGCCGACGCCGACGGCGCCAGCGCCGACTGACGACGCGGACGATCTCGATCAGGCGCTCGCCGAAGTCGGCTCGCTCGTCGCCAGCAACGACGAGACGCCGGGCCACGACGACATCGCCTCGGCAGTCGACGACGACATGTTGCTCGGCGCCGACGACGAATCGACCTTCGTGCCCGACGTGCCGATGGACTCGCCGGCCGGCGTGCTCGGCGGGTTGCTCGCCGACACACCCGCGCCGCCGAAGGTCGAGCCGGCGCGCGCGCCCTCGTCGCCGGCCGGCATGAAGGTGACGCCGCGCCGCACGCCCGCGCCGCACGGCGCCAACGACCGCCCGCTCGGCTCCGAAGTGATTTCCGCGCTCAACGTCGAGCCGCCTCCGCCGCCGAAGGTCACCACGCCGTCGCCGTCGCGTGGCACCGGCCGCCGTCGTGCCGCCGAACTGGAGAACGAACCGCTCACCGCACCCGTGACCAACCGTCCGCCGGTCAAGCCGGCCGCGGTGAGCGACGTGAACCTCTCGCCGTTCAAGATGCCCGCTGAAGCGCCTGCGAAGCCCGCCGCCGCCGCGTCGGCCGCTGCTCCTCCGCCGGCCCCGGCCACTCCGCCGGCCGCGCCGGCCGCGCCGGCTGCCCGTCCGCGTCCGCGTCCCGCTCCGCCTGTCGCCGCTTCGCCGCCGGCCACGCCGGCCACTCCGGACGAACCGGTGCAGAAGGTGCGTGCGCGCAAGGGCACCACGCGCCGGCAGAAGGTCATCAACGACACGCCGCTTGTGTCCGACGTGAACCTGCAGGTCTTCCGCATGCCGGACGACGAGCCGCCGGCCGTGCCCGATGCGCGCCCCGCATCATCGGCTGCACCGTCGTCGCGCCCGCAGCAGCAGCGCCCGCCGGGCAGCGGCACTGGCCGTCGCATCGGTGCCGGCGGCACGACAGGCACTGGCAGCGGAAGCGCCCGCTCCGAACTTCCCGGCGTCGACACCGCCCAGCGTGATCGCACCATGCAGTCGATGCCGCGCGCGCGCAAGCCGGTCGGCCCGGACCGCAAGCGCAAGCTCCCCACCGGCCTCACCTCCAACGTCACCGGCAAGCTGCCGCCGTCAGACTTCGACGACGACGACCTGAGCGAAGACAACTTCGCTGGCGGCGAGACGGTCGCCTTCCTGTCGGCCGAAGAGATGGAGCGCTTCGCTGCCGAAGAGGAACGCCGTGCCGGCAAGGGTGGCAGTGGCAAGCGCGGTCCGGCGGCCACTGCCGGCGACGACGCGCCGCGCGCCCGGCCCTTCAGCTTCGACGACGGCAGTGGTGAGCATCACGAGGGTGAATACGACGACTTCTGATCACCACTCCCTCCCATGCCCGACGCATCGCTCGACCCGAGCATTCTGAACAGCCTCCGCGAGCTGGAGAAGCCAGGCGAGAACCTCGTCGGCGAGATCGTGGATCTGTTCATCAGCGATGTGCCGCGCCGGCTCGGCCGGCTTTCAACCGCGATCGCCACCGGTGACATCAAGGTGGTCGGCGAGATGGCGCATTCGATCAAGGGCAGTTGCGGCAACATCGGCGCGATTGCCCTGCAGTCGCTGTGCCAGACCCTGGAGACGGCCGCCAAGGCCGACGCGGCGCCCGATGCCGCGGCGCAGTACGACCGGATCGAGGCCGAGTTCCGCGTCGTGCGCGAGGCGTTGCGCGCCTACCTGGCCACCTGACCCGACTGCCAGCGCTCACGAATCGCGCTCACACCAGGCGGCGGCGGATGCGCGCCGACAGGAACTCGCCGAGGGCGACCAGCACCAGGATCACCAGCAGGATCAGCGACACGCGATCCCAGCGCAGCAGCATCATCGCGTCGCGCAACGTCAGACCGAGACCGCCGGCACCGACAATGCCGACGATCATCGACTCGCGGATGTTGATGTCCCAGCGCAGCAGCGTGACGCCCCAGAACGCCGGCTGCACCTGCGGCCAGATGCCCCACGCCACCACCTGCATCGGCCCGCCGCCGGTCGCGCGAACCGCCTCCACCGGCAGCGGGTTCGCCTCCTCGATCGCCTCGTACATCAGCTTGCCGAGGAAGCCGATCGACCGGAGCGCGATGGCGAACACGCCGGCCAGCTCGCCGGGGCCGACAAACTTCACGAGCAGCAGCGCCCAGATCAGCGAGTTCACCGATCGGCTCGCGGCGATGATCGCCAGCGCGATCCAGCGTGCCGCGGCAAACGGCGTGGTGGTGCGCGCCGCGCAGAGCGACACCGGCAGCGCGACGAGCAGGGCGAGGCACGTGCCGAGCGTGGCGATGTTGATCGTCTGCCACAGCGGCCACAGCAGCGCGCCGGAGTGCGACCAGTCGGGCGGCAGCGCGCGCCACGTCAGGTCGTACACCTGGTCAAGGATGCGCAGCGGCCCGCCGATCTGCTGCCACGGCGCGCTCGCGACGATCCACCCGAGAGCGGTCGCGCCGAGCGCCAGGATGATCAACCAGGTGAACCACGCGGCCAGCGTTTCGCGCGGCGTGCGCAGCTGCCAGACCGGCAAGGCGGACGTAGACGTGGTGGAGGCGGCGGCGGCCATCAGACGAGCCTCCGCCGGATGACGCCGGAGACGAACTCGGCGACGAGCACGAGCACGATGATGATCAGCAGGATCGCCGCCGCGATGCGGAAGTCGAAGCGGTCGACGGCGGTCATCAGGGTCGCGCCGATGCCGCCCGCGCCGACGACGCCGAGGATCGCCGACTCGCGGAAGTTGATGTCGAGCCGGTACAGCGCGAGGCCGATCATGCGCGGCCGCACCTGCGGCAGCACGGCGTACGCCACCACCTGGAACCAGTTCGCGCCGGTTGCGCGGATCGCCTCGAGCGGCGCGGGGTGGCAGGCCTCGATCGCGTCGGCGAGCAGTTTGGAGAAGAAGCCGATCGTCGCGAAGCAGAGTGTGATCACGCCGGCCAGCATGCCGAAGCCGAGCAGCTTGACGAGGATGATCGCGACGATCAGCTCGTGGAACGCGCGACTCACGGCGATCAGCGCGCGGCACGGCCAGCGCAGCCACGGCCCGCAGAGGTTGCGCGCGGCGCAGATGCCGATCGGAATCGACAGCGCGACGCCGATCACGGTCGCGGCGATCGTCATCGCGATGCTCTCGAGCAGGCCGTTGGCGATGGCCTCGCCGCGTGTCGCGAAGTCGGGCGTGACGAACGCGACGAGCATGTCGCGGATGTACGCCGTGCCGCGCAGCACCCGCTCGACGTCGATCGGCAGACTGGCGAGCGCCGCCACGAGGTAGCCGCACGCGGCGAGCAGCAGGCCGTAGCGCAACCACGGATTGCGGATTGCCGGCGGCTTGCGCCACACGCCGGGGTGCGGCGCCAGCGGATGCGCGGCGAGCGGGTCGGCGAACGGCGTGCTCATGGTGCCGGCACCTCGTCGTCGCCCTCGTCATCGCTGGCATCCGCGTCGTCCGCCGTGGCCTTGCCTTCGCGCGAGCCGGTCCAGTCCTCGGCGCCGTAGATGCGGGTCAGCGCGTCCGGCGTGAGCTCGTCGGGCGTGCCGTCGAAGACCAGCTCGCCGTCGCGCAGGCCGACGATGCGATCGACGAAGCGTTGCGCGAGCGGGATGTCGTGCAGGTTGATGATCGCCGTGAGCTTGCGTTCCCGCGCGAGCTCGACCAGCAGCCGCATGATCTGCCGGGCGGTGCGCGGATCGAGGCTGGCCGTCGGCTCATCGACCAGCAGCAGGTCGCGCGCATGCATCAGCGCGCGCGCAATGCCCACCCGCTGCCGCTGCCCGCCCGACAGCGCGTCGGCCCGCTTGTTGACCTGCTCGGTCGAGGTGCCAAGGCCGACCCGCTCGAGCAGCTCGAACGCGCGCGCGACATCGCCCGGCGGGAAGCGGCGGAACCAGCTGGCCCAGAAGCCCACGCTGCCGAGCCGGCCGGAGAGCACGTTCTCCATCACGGTCAGGCGATCCACCAGGGCGAACTCCTGGAAGATCATGCCGATGTGCTGCCGTTGCAGTCGCAGGTCGCGCGCGCCGAGCGCCGTGATGTCGGTGCCGCCGAGCACGATGCGGCCCGTGGTGGGCTCCACCAGCCGGTTGATGCAGCGGATCAGCGTGCTCTTGCCGGCCCCCGACGGCCCGACGAGCGCCAGGATCTCCCCGTCCGGCACGGAGATGTTGACGCCTCGCAGCGCCACGTCGCCGGTGCGGTAGGTCTGCGAGAGGTTCTCGATCTGCAGCGTCATGAGTTCATTGTCGGGTCCGAGCC